>NZ_JAEMQX010000006.1 GCF_016463645.1 Sphingopyxis sp.
GCGTGCATGTCATAGAGGCAGGTGATGTAGGTGAATTCGAAAATCTGCTCGTCGTTCCAGAAGGTCTTGAGCTTGTCGAAGATTTCGAGCGGCACGCGTCCGCCGGCCTGCGCGAGGCAGTCTGCATAGGCGAGCACGGCGCGCTCCTGCTCGTCATAGCAATCGGCAACCTGCCAGTGCGCGATGGCGGCGATCTTCTCTTCGCTGACGCCGAGGCCGCGGAGCGACTTGCAATGCTGCGAGAAGACGAACTGACTGCTCTTCACCCAGCCCGCACGCGTCTGGCCGAGCTCGCGAAGAACGGGGTCGATCGTGCGCGCCGGGTTGCGGTACACGGCGAAACCCTTGACCGCATGTTCGAAGATGTCGGGCGACAGCGCGAACACCGTCCACCAATCGCCGGGCGTGCCGGTTGCGGTGCCGGGCTCGGCGACGGGATCGCGATCGCCGAACAGACGGTTGTAATAGGCGAGGACGGTTTCGTCGGTGACTTCCGAGCGGGGGACCTGGCGCAGGACGGGCATGGAGCTACTCCTCAGGCGTTCGCAAATTTGCGGAATTCGGCGACATGCGCGCTGTCGAAATATTCGTCGAGCCGCGTGATCTTGCCGTCGACAACCTTGCACACGATCGCGCAGGGGAGGCGGACGGGGCCGTCGTCGTGGACGCGAATGCCCTTCAGGACATGCTGCTGGACGAAGCCGCCGGGGAAGGCAGTGAGCCGGCGCTCGGCATATTCGCGGTCCTTGATCCGCGCGACCATGCCGGTCAGCGTCTGCGCGGTCTGCGCGGGGGTGACGATCAGTTCGTCGGTGTTGTGCCAGATCTCGGCGTCGGGGGTGAAGCTGTTCACCATCGTCTCGATGTCGCCCGCCTCGATCGCGTCGAAGAAGCGCTGCGCCATCGCGCGAATATCGTCCTGCTCTGCCATGTCTCTCTCCTTAAACCCTGGCGCCGAACATGCGGCCGCCATTCGCCGCGATCAGCCCGTCGATGTCGTCGCCCCTATAGGCGGGGTCGGCCGAAGGACCGAAGGACGCCAGCATGTCCTGCGTCACCAGTTCGGCCATTTTCTTCCATTCGGGGTGGGTGAAGATCCAATATTCACCCGCCTCGATCGCCTCGACCACGCGCGCGCCGATCCTGTCGGGCGACATGCCGCCGGCGAGCACGCCCTGCATCGCCTGGCTCGTCGCCGCGGCCTTGCCGACCTCGACCTCCACCGGGCGCAGTTCGCGCGTCGTCTCGACGATCCGCGTCGCCGACATGCCGGGCATCAGCACCGAAATATCGACACAGCTATCTGCAAGCTCGTTGCGCAGCGCCATCGCGATGCCGAGCGTCGCATATTTGGAGCTGATATAGGCCACCGAGATCGGCGGTGGCACGATCGCGACCATCGAGCTCGTGATGACGAGGTGCGATGCCTCGCCGCTCGCCTTCATGTCGCCGAGGAAGGTACGGCAGGCATAGAGATGCGCGTGCGCGTTGACGGCATAGTTCCAGCGCCAGACGTCGGTGTCATATTGCTCGAACGGCCCCGATCCGCCGCCGACCCCGGCGTTGCTGAACAGGATGCGCACCGGCCCGAAGTCGCGCGCCCTCGCGCCTGCCTCCGACCAGCTTTCTTCGCTAGTGACGTCGAGCCGGAGGCCGAGCGCCTTGCCGCCTGCGCTACGCAGTGAGGCGGCTGCCGCTTCGGCTCCGGCACCGTCGATGTCGGCGAGGATCACCGACGTGCCTTTCGCGGCGAGCGCCTTGGCAGTGGCGAGGCCGAGCCCGCTCGCGCCGCCGGTGATGAAGGCGGTCTTGCCCGCGACGTCGGTCATTCGGCGAAGTCCTTTTCGAGGTGGCGGGTCATGCGATACTGCGCGATGCCGGCCGCGGCGGCGAAGGGCATCAGCGCCATCAGCGCCCAGCGCAGGCTGTCGACGCCGTGGGCGTCCTTGAGCGCATCGCTGACGATCCCGGCGAACAGCGGGCCGAGCCCGAGACCGACGATGTTGAACATCAGCATCAGCACGGCGGCGGCGGTCGCGCGGCTGCGCGGCGGGGTCAAATTCTGCACCAGCGCCAGCGCGGGGGCGACATAGGCGGTGCAGGCCGCCATCGGGATCAGCATCAGCGCGAGTGAGGCCTGCCAACTGTCGACCAGAAGGGCAGCGATGAAGGTCGGAATCAGCACGGCGGTCGCAAGCGCCGGGATCGAGCCATAGGCGCGCGCCGAACGTTTGGCGCGGTGACTGACGAGCCAGCCGCCGCCGAGAATGCCGATGCCGAAGGTGATGCCCGCCGCCGGGCCGAACCAGGTCGCCATCGCGTCGAGCGGCATCTTCTGCGTGCGCATCAGGAAGGCGGGAATCCAGTTGAGCATGCCATAGCTCACGAAGGCGGCGAGCCCGCTGCCGATCATCACCATGCGCAGTGACGGACGGCGCCAGAACATGGCGAGGCTCTGCGCAAAGGGCAGGGCTTCGTCGGCGGGCTTGTGGGTGTCCATCGCGCCGCGTGCGGGTTCGCGGACGAGCCAGATCAAGAGCGGCGCGACGAGAATGCCGACGATCCCGATGACGATGAAGGCGTTTCGCCAGCCGATATGCGCGGCCGCCCACGCGCCGAAGGTTGCGCCGACGAAGACGCCGAACGGACCGTTGCAGGTGAAGAGGCCGATCGCAAGCGGGCGCTGCGCGGGCGGGTAATAATCGGCGATGACCGACAGCGACGGCGCGGTGCCGCCGGCTTCGCCCGCGCCGACGCCGAAGCGCATCAACGCCAGTTGCCAGAAGTTCGAGACCATCCCGCACGCCGCGGTGAAGCCGCTCCACACGACGCAGGCGATGCCGATCAGCTTCACCCGGTTCCAGCGGTCGGCGACCATCGCCACCGGTACGCCGGCCGCGGCATAGAAGAGCGCGAAGGCGAAGCCGGTGAGCAGCCCGAATTGCGTGTCGCTGAAATCCATCTCGGCGCGGATCGGTTCGACGAGCACCGACAAGAGCTGGCGGTCGACGAAGTTGATCGTGCCGACGATGAACAGCATCGCGAGCGCGACATTGCGGCGCAGCGCAAGGCCGCTGTCGGACGCCAGGGCGCCTGCGTTAACGGCGGTGGCCTCGGTCATAACTCTCCCCAGATCGCGCGAGTCTTCTCGGCGAAAAAATACTTAGGTATTTAAGTTTATCTGTCAATGTGCTTTACGGTAGCGACAGGATGACCGGGAGAGAAGATATGGATATCAAGGGCAAGCGCGCGATCGTCACGGGCTCGGCGGGCGGCATCGGCCGGGCGACGGCGGTGATGCTGGCGGCGCGCGGCGCGGCGGAAATCGCGCTCGTCGACGTGAAGGAAGAAGCGCTGGCCGAAACGGCGCGGCTCGTCGAGGCGGAGGGAACGAAGGCGACAACGCACAGTCTCGACCTGTCGGACGTTCCCGCGGTCGAGACGTGGTTCCAAGCCCATGGCGACGTCGATATTCTCCACAACAATGCCGGCGTCGTGTCGGGCCTGCCGCAATTCCCCGACGTCGACGCGGCGCGCATCCGCTGGATCATCGACGTCAACATCACTTCGCTCGTCGCGGCGACGCAGATCGCGGTACAGGCGATGAGGAAGCGCGGGGGCGGGGTGATCGTCAACACCGTTTCGACCGTCGCGCTCGGCACCGGTTTTTACGACGCGATGTATGCAACCACCAAGGCGGCGGTGATGATGTTCACGCGCTGTTGCGCGCCCTTGAAGGAGGAATGCAACGTCCGCGTCGCGGGGATGCTGCCCGGGCTGGTCGACACGCCGATCCTCGACACAACCGGGGCAGGGGGCAAATCCGAATGGATGAAGACCGTGCTCGCGAACAATGAGGCATGTCTGCCCGAGGATATCGCGGGCGGTGTGATCAAACTGGTCGAGGACGATAGTCTGGCGGGCGGCGACTGGGTCGCGGTGCGGCGGCTGGGCGGCAAGGTCGAATATCAGTGGGGGCATGCGGATACCATCTGATACCCTCCCGCAAGCGGGAGGGGAAAAGAGATCAGCGCACCGGCGCTTCCAGCATGTTCCTGCCGAACAAATTCGACCATTGCTCGTCGGTCAGCACCGGGCGCGCGCTCGACAGGTTCGCGGCGTTCTTGACGTCGGTTCCCGCGACCACCGCGGGCCGCTCGCCGATGCGCGCGAACCAGTCGGCGACCGCGGGATAATCGTCGAGCGTCAGCCCGATCGCACGGATCGCGCGCGTCCACGGCCAGCAGGCAATGTCGGCGATCGAATATTCCCCGGCCAGATATTCGGCTTCGGTCAGGCGTCCATCGAGCACGTGGAGCAGCCGCAGAGTCTCGTTGCGATAGCGTTCGACCGGATAGGTCTGCCCCTCGGGCGCGTAGCGGATGAAATGATGCGCCTGCCCCTGCATCGGGCCGAAACTCGCCATCTGCCACATCAGCCATTGCTGCGCCTGGCTGCGGCGGCGCGGGTTTTCGGGCAGCAGCTGGCCGCTCTTCTCGGCAAGATAGAGCAGGATCGCGCCGCTTTCGAACACCGGGAGCGGCGCGCCGCCGCCGACGGGTTCATGATCGACGATCGCCGGAAGCCGCCCGTTCGGATTGATCCGCCGATATTCGGGAGTCAGATGGTCGCCCTCGAGCATATTCATCGCGATGAGCCGGTGCGCAAGCCCCACCTCCTCGAGCATGATCGAAACCTTGTGCCCATTCGGCGTTGGCGTGAAATAGACGTCGATCATGCGGGATTTCCTTCGGCGAAAATGGCGCGCGCGGCGGCGAAAGCGGCTTCGAACGCCTCTCTTCCCGCAGGGTAGGCGACGACGGTCAATGTCACGCCCGCGATCTTCCAGCCGTCCCGCCGCACCAGCCGATGCGTGTAGCGGCCGATGAGATCGCCGAGGAGCGCGCGGTTCTCGACGCCGACAACATGGACGGCATCGACGATGCTCGTCACCGTCGCGCGGTCGCCGCCGATGGTCGCGATGATGTTGTGCAATTGGTGCGCGGTCGCGTCGAAGCCTTCGAGCGTCCGGCAGCGGTATGTCCATTCGTCGGCGGACACCGTCGCGACGAGGGAACCGATCGAACCATAATCGATCGCGATCTCGTCGATGAAGAGTGCGCGATAAGCGCTCCAGTCGCGCGCATCGAGCGCGGTGGCATAACAGGTCACGACCGCGGCCGCCGCTTCCCTGTCGAGGAAAGCTTGAGCCGCGGCCGATCCCTGGGACATCGTCGAATCCGATCCTAGAATTTGATCCCGGCCTCGACCGAAATGTTGCGGGTGGGCTCAAGATAGAGAATCGCCCGCGGAACCGGGGTGATCGGCGAGGGCAGGTTGAACGCGCTGCCGATCGTCTTCTGGTTGGTCAGATTCTTGCCGACGAGGGCGAGGTGCCAACGGTCGTCCTGATCGGCGAGTTGCACGCGCAGGTCGAGTTTCACATAGCCGTTCTGGACGCCGAAGATCGGGCTCTGATTGTCCGAGTTGAAATATTTCGACCGGCCTGCCCCGACGCCGGTGATGTCGAGCTTCATATCGTCCGACAGGTCGAAGCGCGCGTGTGCCGTGACGCTTCCCGTCCATTTCGACGCATAGGCCACCGGATAGCCCGCAAGATTGTTCGTTGCCGGGGTACAGGTGACCGGTTGCGACGCGAGGCAGGCCGCACCCGGATAATCGTCATATTTGATGTCCGAATAGGCCGCCGACGCGCTGATGTCGAAATTGGGGACGGGGAAGATGCTGAGCGATCCTTCGATCCCTTTCGACGTTGCGCTCGCCGCATTGCCGGTCAGATAGCTCGAAGTCGCGGGCTGATAGACCGAAACCTGCAGATCCTTGAATTGCGTGTGATAGGCCGAGACGTTCGCGACGACCTTGCCGTCGAACAGCGTCGACTTGATGCCCGCCTCGAAATTTTCCGACTGTTCGGGTTCGAAGGTGAAGGTGCTGTCGACCGTACCGAGCGTGTTCGAGACGAAGCCGCCCGACTTGGACCCGCGGCCCCAGGTCGCATAGAGCATGACGCGCGGCGCGACGTCATATTGCACCGTGACCGAGGGATCGACGTTGCCTTCGCTGATCGAGCCATCGGCATTGGTGATCGGACGCAACGCGAAGGGCTGTCCGTTCAGCCCGTCCGACGCATAGGGGAGTGTGGTGCGGAACGAACCGTCCTTCCTGGTGTGGGTATAGCGCAGGCTGCCGATGACGCGCAGCGCGTCGGTCGCGTTGAGCGTGCCCTGTCCGAACACCGACCAGCTTTCGGCCTTCTGCCGGAAAATGCTGTCGATGCGGGCAAGATAGGGCCCGTCATAGATCGGAATGCGCGGATCGGTCGGCGTGGCGCCGGGAATGGTCAGGAACAGGTCGGGGATGTTGAAGCCCTGATATTGTTCGAGCGTATAGTTCGATTTGTCGTAATAGGCGCCCGCTATGAACTCGAAGGTCTCGCCGACCGGCGACAGGATACGGATTTCCTGCGAGAACTGGTCGAAGCGTTCGGGGAAGGCATTATAGACCGAGTTGGCGGTAAAGGCGCCGCCGCTGTTCGGGATCGTCTGGTCGAAGCCGTTGACGATCTTCGACTTGAACCAGCTGTAGCCGGTGACCGAGGTCAGCGTGAAATCGCCGAGCGCGAGATTGCCGACGCCCGAGATCATCACCGACTTGTTGTCGTTACCCTCGTCGCCGAGCGCCGAGCGTTCGAGATAGCGGTCGGTCTGCGGGTCCTGGTCGCTGGTCAGCGGGCTCGACACGGTGATGCCGCCGATGACCTCGCGGTTTCCATATTCGACCTTCGCGGTGTAATCGAAATTGGCCGACGGCTCCCACTTCAGCGTCAGGCGCAGCAGCTGCGACTTGATTTCAGGATCGTCGTGATCCTTGGCGCGGTTATAGATATAGCCGTCCTGATTGACGATCTTGTACGCGAAGCGCGCGCCGAGCGTGTCGGTGATCGGTCCCGACAGATAGCCCGAAAAGTCGGTGCCCTTGTGATCGAAATTATAGAGGCCGGTGATCGCGCCCTCGAAATCCTTCGTCGGCCCCGCCGACACTACACTGACCGCGCCCGCCGCCGTGTTCTTGCCGAACAGGGCGCCCTGCGGACCACGCAACACCTCGACGCGTTCGAGGTCGAAGAAGGGGGCCTGTGCCTGGCGGTTGCGACCCGCGTAAATGCCGTCGACATAGAGCGAGACCGACTGGTCGAAGGCGAAATTCGCCGGCGGCGAACCGAAGCCGCGGATATAGATGACGTCGTTGCCCGCGGTCGACTGGACGAAGACGTTCGGCGTGTAGTTCATCACCGCCTTGATGTCGCTCGTGTTGAATTCGGCGAGTTTCGCGCCGCTCACCACTTCCATCGAAATCGGCACGTCCTGCAGGCTCTGCTCGCGCTTCTGCGCGGTGACGATGATTTCGTTGTTGCTGCTGTCGTCGATCCCCGCCGCGTCGGCGGGCGCCGACTGTGCCATCGCCGGTGCGGCATTGGCGAGCATCGCGATCACCGCGGCGCCGGACAGCAGAAACTGGTTGCGAGCCGTCATATTCACCCTCCCATGGAGCCTATCGCTGCCGGTCCCGGAAAGTCTTCCGATCCGTCAATCTGATTGACCCTTAGTATACTAATTGTTTTATGCTTGTCCATAGGCAGGAAGAGGATTCGCATCATGAACGCAGAAAATTCACGCAGGGCCCCGGCCGCGCTGGCCACCCGTCATCTATGCACCGTCGAGTTCGAGGTGGGTGGTGGTATCATCGGGATCGGGGCCTCGCCCTTCGGCGATCAGCGGCTCGGCTATATCAGCGGCGGACGGTTTTTCGGTCCGCGGGTCAACGGCATAGTCCTGCCCGGCGGCGGCAACTGGTCGCGGAGCGGACGCCTCGGCGACGATGCCTCGGTCGGCACCTTCGATGCCCGCGCGGTGTGGCAAACCGACGACGGCGACCTCATCTATCTGAGCTATACCGGGCGCAGCATCATTCCCGACGATGTGCGTGCGACCTTCGCCGATCCGGGGGTGCCCGACGCCGATCCGTCGCGATATTATCTGCGAATCGCGCCGGTGTTCGAGACCGCGAGCGCGAAATATGCCTGGCTCAACGGCGTGCTCGCGGTGGGCGTCGGCGAACGCACCGATTTCGGCGTGCGGCATGTGATCCACGAGGTGTTGTGATGATCGACCTCCATTATTCCGCGACGCCGAACGGCCAGAAGATCGCGATCATGCTCGAGGAGATCGGTGCGCCCTATCGTGTCATCCCCTATGATATCTTCGATGGCGACCAGCTGACCGCTGAATTCGGGCGCATCAATCCAAACCACAAGCTGCCGGCGATCGTCGATCGGGATCCGGCAGGGGAGAGCGATCCGGTGACGGTGTTCGAATCGGGCGCAATCCTGCAATATCTCGCCGAGAAGAGCGGGCGCTTTCTGCCCGCCTCGGGTGCCGCGCGCGCGGCGACCCTGTCGTGGCTGACCTGGCAGGTCGCGGGGCTGGGGCCGATGGGCGGGCAGGCGAGCCATTTCCTGCGCTATGCCCCGGCTGGGCAGGATTACGCCGTCGAGCGTTATACGAAGGAACTGAACCGCCTGCTCACCGTGCTTGAAAAACGGCTCGAGAAAAGCGCCTATGTCGCGGGCGACGAATACAGCGTTGCCGATATGGCGATCTGGCCGGGTCGCGCGTCGGCGTTCGTGATGGGCATGGGACTCGACGAATGGCCGGCGATGCACGGCTGGTTCGAGCGCATTCGTGCGCGACCGGCGGTGATGCGAGCGATGGCGCGCGAGGATCTGAAAGCGCCGGCCAAATATGTCGGCCGGCACCAGACGCTCGACGAGAAGGAATGGTCGAACATGTTCGGCGCGGCGAACCACGCGGCGGTAGCGAAGGACTGAGGTTCAGCGCTTCGCGTGCTGGCGATCGCCCCACAGGATTGCGCGGTGCTCGTCGGTGAAGCCGGTGAGCCCGCCCTCGATCGTTTCGGCGCGGGCGACGCCGACAGTCATCCCTTCGGCAACGGCCGGGCGTTCGAGCATCGCGGCGCCCCAGCGGTCGACGTTCGGAAAACGCCCCGCCTTTTCGACCAGCTGGCGGCGCAGATAGGGCAACGTCGCCATGTCGGCGATCGTATAATCGTCGCCCCCGAGCCACTCGGCTTCGCCCAGCCTCCTGTCGAGCACCATCATCAGCCGGTCGACCTCGCGACTGTATCGCGCAATGGCATATTCATGCCGGTCCCTGGCATAGTGGGTGAAATGCGCCTCCTGCCCGAACATCGGGCCGACGCCCGACACCTGGAACATCAGCCATTGCCAGCAGATCGCGCGCTTCGCCGGATCGGCCGGCAGAAAGCGCCCGGTCTTTTCGGCGAGATAGAGCAGGATCGCTCCCGTCTCCCATAGGACGAAGCCCTGACCGTCCGGCCCCTCGTCGTCGACGATCACCGGCGTCTTGTTATTCGGGTTGAGCGCAAGGAATTCGGGGGTCAGTTGGTCGCCCGCAAGGATGTCGATATATTCGAGCCGCCAGTCGAGCCCCATCTCGAGGAGCGCGATCGCGATCTTGCGCGCGTTGGGAGTCGGGCCGCCGTAGAGGGTGATCATGGCGTCAAACCTCCCGTCCGAGCCAACGCGCGAGCACCTCGTCTGTGTCCTGTCCGACGCCGAGCGGGGCAGGTCGGCGGACGCTGCCGGGGGTGGCCGACAGCTTCGGGAAGACGCCCTGCATCGTGACCTCGCCGAACTCCGCGTCGGTGACCGTCACCAGCGCTTCGCGCGCCGCGAAATGCGGGTCGGCGAGCATGTCCTCGGCATCGTACACGCGGCCCGCGGGCACGCCGGCCTCGACCATCTTCGCCTCGAGTTCGTCGATCGTCAGCGTCGCGGTCCACTCCCCGATCAACGCGTCCAGCTCCTCCTGCCGCGCACCGCGCGCGCGGTGCGTCGCGTAGCGTTCATCGCCCGCGAGTTCAGGCCGGCCCATCGCGGCGGCGAGCCGTGCGAAGACCCCGTCCTGGTTGGCGCCGATCAGATATTCGCCGTCCTTGCACGGATAGACGTTCGAGGGCGCGATCGCGGGGAGAGTGGAGCCGGTTCGGCGGCGCTTGGTGCCGCTCGCCGAATAGTCCGACACGGTCGATTCCATTACCTGGAGCACCGCTTCATAGAGCGCGGAATCGACGATCTGGCCTTCGCCGGTCTTGCTGCGATGATGGAGCGCGGCGAGTGCGCCCATGCACCCGTATGTGGCGGCGAGCGTGTCGCCGATCGACACGCCCATGCGCGCGGGCGGCAGGTCGGGATAGCCGACGATGCCGCGCCAGCCGCCCATCGCTTCACCAATGCCGCCGAAACCGGCGCGCGCCGAATAGGGACCGGTCTGGCCGTAACCCGACACACGCACGACGATCAGCCCGGGATTGGATTTGCGCAGCTCGGCGGGGTCGAGGTTCCATTTCTCGAGCGTCCCGGGGCGGAAATTCTCGATCAGTATGTCGGCCTTGGCGATCAGTTCGCGTGCGAGGGCTTGCCCCTCTTCGCTGCGCAGGTCGACCGCGACCGAATATTTGTTGCGCGCGATCACGCGCCACCAGCTTGGGCGGTCGCCCTGACCCCAGTTGCGCATCTGGTCGCCGGTCACAGGCGGTTCGAGCTTGACGATCTCGGCGCCCATGTCGCCGAGGAGCTGGCCGCAGAAGGGGCCGGCGATGAGCTGCCCCATCTCGACCACCCGGATGCCTTCCAGCGCGCCCCCGCTGCCCGTCTCGCTCATATCGTTCCTTTCGCGGCCGACTCTGATAAGACGGCCTGCTACGCCCATGGCCTTTGTATACTTAGAATGCTATGTAATTTTCAACCTGCTAAATGACTCGGGATAATCGGGGCGCAAGATGTTGAAAAACCATGCTGTGGAACTGGTCGAGGTCGGTCCGCGTGACGGGCTACAGAATGAGGTGGCGATCATATCGACCGCCGACAAGCTCGCGCTGGTCCGCCGCGCGATCGATTATGGCGTACGCCGGATCGAGGTGACGAGCTTCGTCAATCCGAAGAAGGTGCCGCAACTCGCCGACGCCGAAGAACTTGTCGCGATGCTGCCCGACCGCGACGATCTGACATATATCGGCCTCGTGCTCAACCGGCGCGGTGCCGAGCGCGCGCTTGCGACCGGACGCATCGACGAACTCGGCGCGGTGTGCGTAACGAGCGACGGTTTCGGCGTTCGCAATCAAGGCCAGAGCTCTGACGAATCGCTCGCCGCAGCGATGGAGATCGTCGGGCTGGCGAAGGAAGCGGGGCGCAGCGGACAGATCACCATCGCCACCGCTTTCGGCTGTCCGTTCGAGGGCCGGGTGGCGATCGAGCGCGTCGTCGAGATGGCGAAGCGTGCGGCCGAGGCGCGTCCGCGCGAGATTGCGCTTGCCGATACGATCGGCGTCGGCGTGCCGGCGCAGGTGTCGGAGATGGTCGGGCGGATACGCGAGGCGGTCGGCGATCTGCCCGTGCGTGTCCATTTCCACAATACGCGGGGCACCGGCATCGCCAATGTCTGGGCGGCGGTGGAGGAAGGCGCGGCGACGGTCGACGCATCGCTCGGGGGGCTCGGCGGCTGCCCCTTCGCGCCCGGAGCGGCAGGCAATGTCGCGACTGAAGACGTCGTCTATATGCTCGAACGCAGCGGGGTCGTCATGGATATGGACTTTCCGAAGATGGTCGAAGCAGCAGGCTGGCTGACGGGCGTGATGGGGCGTCCCTTGCCCGCGATGGTCAGCAAGGCGCCCGCCTTCCCCTAAAAGGTCGCGAGCAGCGCCATCACGACGCCCCCGACGACGAGCAACAGGCCGAAAATCTCGTGCCAGCGGACCGGTTCGCGCAGGTAGAAGTGGGCGAACCCGATCGTGAAGACGACCTCGACCTGCCCGACGATCCGCACCAGCGCCGCAGGCGCCGCGGCAAAGCCGATGTACCAGCAGGCCGAACCGAGCGCCGACAGCAAGCCGACCTGGCTCGAATTGCGCCACGTGCGGAACACCGCGCGCAGCGTGTCGCGGTCGCGCAGCGCGACCCATAGCATGTGCAGCCCGGTCTGGATCGCCATCACGACGACGAGCGTGACGAGCGCCGATCCGATCAGGTCGACATTTTCGAGCTCGGCGGTGGCGAGCTTCACCGCGATCGCCGCGAGCGCGAACATCGACCCCGCGCCGAGGCCGCAGAGCGCCGCGGGCTGGCCGAGCGCGCGCCAGATCTCGCGCTTCGAAACACCGCGTCCTGCAAGTGCGAGCACCAGCACCCCCGCGACGCCCGCGACGATCCCGATCCATGCGAGCAACGGCAGCCGCTCGCCGAGAAAAATCGCGGTGACGAGCGCCGCCTGCACCGCCTCGGTCTTCGAAAAGGCGGTGCCGACGACGAAACCGCGATGGCCGAACGCCATGATCAGCAGGATCGTGCCGGCCATCTGGGTGATCGCGCCCGCGAGGGCGAAGCCCGCGAAAGCGGCCCCGAACGCGGGGACCGCCTCGTGCCGGATCGCCAGCCAGATGGCAGCGAAGGCGAGGGCGAACGGAAGGCCGTAAAGATAACGGACGAGACCCGCGCCGCTGACGCTGAGTTCGGCGCGCAGGCGCTGTTGCAGCGCGGTGCGCCACGCCTGGAACAGGCCGCCGAACAGCGATGCGGGAAGCCAGATCGGGTTCATGCCGCCGACCGGACCGGTGCTGCGATATCGACTCGTCTTCTCCCGTTCATTCTGCCCCCATGCAATACTTTGATTACTAAGTATATGGGCGTTGCACCGGCGCCGCGCCCCACCTGCCACGCCAATCAGCTAGACCCGCGACGCGGCAGGTTGCAGGAAGGGCGCGGGAGAGCAAATGACGCAAATATACGCAAAGTCGCGGCCTGCCGGGCGGGGGATCTGACATGGCCGAACTTGACCTGCCGCTGGGCGAAGCACAACAGATGCTGCAGGACAGCGTCCAGCGTTTCCTTGCCGATAACGAGCGCCCCGGCTGGCGCGACCTGTGCGAAACGCTTGGCCTCGCCGGCATCGCGCTGCCCGAAAGCGTCGGCGGTTTCGGCGGCGGCATGATCGACATTGCGGTGGTGATGGCCGAGCTGGGCCCGGCGCTCGCGGGTGCCGACTGGCTTTCGCATGTCGCGGCGACGGCACTCCTTGCGCGCGTTGCACCCGATCATCCCGCGCTCGCCGATCTGGCAGCAGGCAGCCGGCGGATCGCGATCGTCTGTAGGGCTTCGACGGCGGCGATGCCGGCCGTCGACGATGGGCTGGTTCGCGGCAGTGCGGCGCTGGTCGCGGGCGCGGCGGAGGCCGACCTGCTCCTGATCGCGAGCGACGAGGCGTTGCTGTTCGTCGCCGCCGACGGCGACAAGATCGAACAGCGGCATCGGATCATGCATGACGGCAGCGTTTCGGCCGACCTTGCCTTCACGCTCAAGCCCGGCGATGCCGCGATGCTCGCGAACGGCGATGACGCGCGCGCATGGGCCGAGCAGGCGAACGACCTGATCCTTGCCGGACGCTGCGCCGAGGCGGTGGGGTTGATGCAGCGGATGATCGCGGACAGCATCGACTATCTCGGTCAGCGCACGCAGTTCGGCAGCCCGATCGGGCGCTTCCAGTCGTTGCGCCACCGCGCGGCCGACATGAAGCTTGCGGCGATGAAGGCGGCGGCGCTCACCGAGGTGGCAATCCTCGCGGTCGATCAGGGGCGCGCCGACCGCGCGCAGGCGGTCAGCGCGGCGTGTATCGAGGTCGGCGACGCGGTGCGCACGGTCGGCGAAAGCGCGGTGCAGATCCACGGCGCGATGGGATTGACCGAGGAGCTCAGCCTTGGCGGTCATTTCAAGCGCGCGCTCGCGATCGCCGCGGCGTTCGGGCCGCGCGCCGGTCATCTCGCGCGGTTTGCGGTCTGACGTCCGGCCAACCATGAATGGTCATCCCGGCGAAGGTCGGGATCTCATCCTTGCGTCGGGCCGCCACGGTGAGATCCCGGCCTCCGCCGGGATGACGATCCGGATAGGGGGCGTTTCAGCCAACCCCCATCAGCCCTATCCCAGCATCGTCCGCGCGATCAGGTCGCGCTGGATCTCGTTCGACCCGGCATAGATCGTCGCCGCGCGGTCGTTAAGGTAGCGGGGCACCGCGACGGCGAGGTCGGCGGGGGTCTGGCCGTCGGCGTCGGCCCAGGCGGCATGGCCCGCGGCCTCGCACGCCAGCGTGTCGATGCGCTGCGCGGCCTCGGTCCCGAGAATCTTGAGCGCCGAGGCGTAAAGCGCCGGGCTGTCGCCGACGCCGCGCATCGCCTTCAGCTCGAGCGCCTGCAGCGCCTTCAGCGTCACCGCCTCGCGGTCGAGCTGCGCGCGCAGGACCGGATCGACGTCACCCCGGGCGCGCAGCCGCTCCAGCCGCCCAATCAGTCCCGGCGCATATTTGCCGCCGCGCTCGAAGGTCAGAAGATGCTTTGCGACCGACCAGCCTTCATTCTCGCCGCCGAGCCGGTTCGCCCGCGGCACGCGGACGTCGTCGAAGAAGACCTGGTTGAACTCATGATCGCCCGCAAGTGTGCGGATTGGCTCTATCGTGATGCCCGGCGTAGCCATGTCGAGCAGCAGAAAGCTGATCCCTGCCTGCGGCTTGCCTTCGTTCGACGTGCGCACCAGCGCGAACATGCGGTTCGCGAAATGCGCGTGCGTCGTCCAGATCTTCGACCCGTTCAGGACATAGTCCGCACCGTCGGGCACCGCGCGCAATTGCAGCGCCGCGAGATCCGAGCCCGCGCCGGGCTCCGAAAAGCCCTGACACCAGTAATCCTCGCCCGACAGGATGCGCGGCAGATAATAAGCGCGCTGTTCGGGGCTGCCATAATGCATGATCACCGGCGCGACCATCTTCAGCCCCATCGGCGCGAGATTCGGTGCCCCGGCCGCGGCGCATTCGGCGGCGAAGATATAGCGCTCGATCTCGCTCCAGCCCGGGCCGCCATATTCGGCAGGCCAGTCGGGCGCCGCCCAGCCTTTGGCATGGAGGATGTGCTGCCACGGCAACGAAATGGCGGGGTCGATGAAGACGCTCGTCGCGCGCGCTGCGCCGCGACGGATGTCGCCCGGCAGATGCGCGGCGAGAAAGGCGCGAACCTCTTCGCGAAAGGCCGCAAGGGCCGGGTCGTTCAGCATGTCCATGACGCCGGTTTGTAGGTCGCGGCGGGGCCGGGCCAAGCTGGCACCTGCATCAGGCGGCGCGCGCACCGACGAAGCCGAGCCCTGCGGCGATCTGGATCGACTGCGCGCGCCCCGTCGCGCCGAGCTTCGCCGCGGCGTTGCGGAGGTGGAAGCGCACCGTCGATACCGACAGCGACAGGATGATGCCAATCTCGCCGTCGGTCTTTCCCGCCGCCGCCCAGCGCAGGCACTGGACCTCGCGCCGCGTCAGCGTTTGCGGCACCGTGGCGTTGCGCGGGCGCCCGCGCGCCTCGTTGTGCGTCGCGATCAGCTTGACCGCGAGATTGTGGAGGTTGCCGGCGTGTTCGGCGAAGATGGCCTCGACCCCCACCGGCTCGCGCGAACACCAGAAGACCGCGCCGACGAGCCCGCGCGGGAGGTGCACCGGCGCGATGATCGCCTCGCCGAAATTGGGCGTGTTCTTCGCCTGCGAGCAGTCGACCTCGTCGAGCAGGTGCGTCGAGCGCCACATGCCGAGATGCCCATCGCTGTAATAGAAGGGTTCGGCGACAAGCCGCGCGGCAGTCAGGAAGGTGAGCTGCAGCGCCAGCTTGCGGTCGCGCCAATAGGCATAGCTCGGATCGACCCAGTGAAAGCTGGTTTCGGCATAGGGGCGGCCTTCCTCGTCGCTCATCGGTTCGGGGTCGCCAAGGTCGGCCTGCGCTGCGACATAGGGCAGGCCGATCGCGTCGCCGGCGGCCTGCACCGCTGCGATCAGCGCGGGCATTTCTGCCCAGCATTCGGCCCTCTGATCGGTCACGCGCTCTTCCCTCCGCTATCCTGACACAGGTGTCAGCTTGTTCGTCCGGCCGCAATCCTTTGTTCTGTCACGGTCCGGTTTCGCACGACGCTCGCACAAAGACGAGCCCGGCGACAAGCCGTTTGAGGGAGGATGAGTGATGAAGGCAATGCGTATTTTCCTGGGAGCGGGTTCCGCAATGGGTCTCGCTCTGGCGGCGCCGGCGTTCGCCGCCGAGGAAGCGCCGGCCGACACCGCCGCATCGGAAGGCGACATCATCGTCACTGCGCAGCGCCGCGCGGAGTCAATGAACGACGTCGGCATGGCAATCCAGGCGGTCGACGGCGCAACGCTCGAAAATCTGCGCGTTACCGACATGCGCGACCTGACTGCGGTCGCGCCGAGCTTCACCGTCTCGCAAAGCTATCAGGGCGTGCCGACCTATACGCTGCGCGGGATCGGCTTCAACACGATCAACCTCTCGGCGACCTCCACCGTCGGCACCTATGTCGACGAGGTCGCCTATGCCTATCCGATCATGAACACCGGCCCCGTCATGGATCTCGAGCGCGTCGAGGTTCTCAAGGGGCCGCAGGGCACGCTCTATGGCCGCAACACGACCGCGGGTCTGATCAACTTCATCACCGCCAAGCCGACCGACAGCTTCGAGGGCAGCATCAAGGCCGATCTCGGCAATTATCAGACCTACAACATCGGCGGCCATATCTCGGGCCCGCTCGGCGAAGGCGTCGCCGCGCGCATCGCCTTCCGCAGCGAAAATAGCGACAAGGGCTGGCAGATCAGCAATTCGCGTCCCGACGAGCGGCTCGGCGAGGTCGACAAGCTCGGCATCCGCGGCTCGCTGGCGATCGACCCCGGCGCCGGCACCAGCATCGACCTGTCGGTGACCTGGTGGCAGAACAAATCGGACACCGTGGCGGGGCAGGGGATCGGCTTCACGCCTGCGACCGATCCGGTCAGCGGCACCAGCAATTCGCGCTTCTTCAACGCGCCGGGCCTTGCCGACTATCTCGCCGCCAATTTCCCGACCAGGGCGAGCCAGGCAGACTGGGCGCCCGAAGCCGGCCGTTCGGCCGACGTCGGGCGCGGCGCCGGTCTGCCAGGCGGCCTTGCGGAGAATAATCGCTTCTGGGGCCTGAAGGCGCGGCTCGATCAGGACATCACCGACACGGTGAAATTCGTCAGCCTGACCAGCTATAATGATTTCCGGCGCAAGGCGCTATCCGACTGGAGCGGCGCCCCCTATGAAATCCTGCTGCAAAAGGCGGACGGCCGCATCAAGAGCTTTGCCCAGGAGATCCATTTCGAGGGCGAGACCGGCGCGGTGAACTGGCTCGTCGGCGGCTATTACGGCCACGACAAGATCGTCGACAGCAACCGCACGCTGCTCGGCGACAACGCCAACTCGCGCTTCATTCGCGCGGCGCCCTATCTCATCGTGCCGGGTATCAGCCTGCTGGACACGCCGTTCAACTCGGACGGCTATACCGACGCCGATATGGCCACGGCGTTCCGCACCTATGAAGATATCGGCACGATGAACACGAAGACGTGGAGCATTTTCGGCAACGCCGATGCCGAACTGACGGAGCAACTGAAACTGACCGTCGGTCTGCGCTATACCGAGGACAAGCAGGACTATGTCGGCTGCTCGCGCGACTATAAGGGCAGCATGTTGCCCAACGTCAACGTCGTGAACCGCTTCCTCTTTTCCGCGGGCGGTACGCTGCCGATCCCGGCGCCGATCACCGAGGGACAGTGCAATACATATGACGATGTCACCAACAGCTTCGGTCCCGTCGTTTCGACGCTCGACGAGAATAATCTCGCGTGGCGCATCGCGCTCGACTGGTCGCCGAACGATGACACGCTCGTCTATGCGTCGGTGTCGCGCGGCTACAAATCGGGCACGTCGCCGGTCAACGCGGCCAGCAAGGCGCGCCAGAACGCGCCGGTGGTCCAGGAGAAGCTGACCGCCTATGAACTGGGCGTAAAGGCGACGCTCGCCGATCGTCTGCTGCAGGCCAATTTCGCGGCCTTCTATTACGACTACAAGGACAAGCAGATCAGCACCTATTTCGCCGATCCGATCTACACCGCGCTGTCGCGGCTCGACAATGTACCGAAGTCGAAGGCTTACGGGTTGGAAGGCGAGTTGACGCTGCGTCCGGTCCAGGGCGTCACGATCGCGGCCAACGGTCTGTGGCTGAAGACGCGGGTGATCGACTATCTCGGCACCAATGCGGCCGGCCAGCCCGAGAATTTCGACGGCGCCGAATTCATCTATAGCCCGCGTTTCCAGGGCAGCGTCGTCGCCGCATATGATACGCCGGTCAGCGACACCCTCGATTTCAACGGTGCGCTCAGCCTGCGCTATCAGGGCAAGGCGAACACGATCTTCGAGGATGATCCGCTCTACAAGGTCGACTCCTACGTCGTCGTGAACGCCAGCCTGGGTCTGAAGTCGGAGGCCGGCTGGTCGGTATCGCTCTGGGCGAAGAATCTCTTCGACAAATATTACTGGTCGGCGGTCGCCAGCAACGCGAATGTCGTCGTGCGCTTCGCCAACCAGCCGCGAACCTGGGGGCTCACGCTGGGTTACGACTTCTAGCAGGAGCGGATTACGGTGGTGCGTGCGCCGATGCAGGCCGACTATCTGGGGACGGAGATCGATTTCGCCGCTCCCCTCGGCGAGCCCGCGCTGCTGCCGCCGGACAGCGTCCAGTGGCGCGTCTACAAGAACCCGATCGCGCTTGGCATCGGCGGTATCGCCGCGGTGCTGCTCGAATTCGCCGAGCCGCGCATCCGGTCGGGCGTGTGGGATCATTCGACCTACAAGGTCGACCCGATCGGCCGCTCGCGCCGCACCGGCCTCGTCGCGATGCTCGCCTGCTACGGCCCGGCGAGCACCGCGAAAGAGGTGATCGGACAGGTCAACCGGATGCACGGCAAGGTGAAGGGCGAGACCCCGGCGGGGGACAGATATCGCGCGATGGACCCGGCGCTGCTCGACTGGGTCGCAGCGACCGCTTCCTATGGTTTTCTCATGGCCTACGACCGTTTCGTCCGCCCCGTCAGCGACGCCGACAAGGACCGCTTCATGGCCGACGGTGATGCGATCGGGCGCGAATTCGGCGCGCGGCGCACGCCGCCGACGGTGGCCGCCTTCATGGAGATGATGGCCGAACTCGAACCGCGCTTCGAGCCGCATCCGATCATCTTCGAATTCCTCGATATCATCCAGTCGGGCCGCGCCGCGCCCGGCGTGCCGCGTTTCCTGCACCGCGCGATCGCGCGCGCGTCGGTGTCGTTGCTTCCCGACCATATCCGACGGAAGCTCGATCTGGGGCGGCGCTTCGATCTGACGCTGCTCGACCGCACCGCGCTGCGCATCGCGGGCTGGCTCGCCGATCGTCACGTCGACCGCGCCGCGCCGCATTGTCAGGCGAGCGTCCGGCTCGGCCTGCCGCACGATTTCCTGTTCAAATCGCCCGCCGAGCAGCGGCGTTTGCTTGGCAGGCCCGCGATCGCGGCCTAGGAGCAGCGCCCGAAGCCGGGGCCGCGCACCGCGCGCCCGGGGGTCGCGCCGCTGTGCTCGCCGTCCCGCAGCACGCCAACGCCGTTGACGAACACATCGCGCACGCCGACCGAATATTGGTGCGGCTGCTCGAAAGTCGAGCGATCGCCGATCGTCGCGGGATCGAAGACGACGACATCGGCATAATAGCCGGGCTTCAGTGCGCCGCGATCCTTGATGCCGAGATTGGTCGCGGGCAGGGTGGTGAGCCGGTACACCGCCTGTTCGAGCGGGATCAGTTTCTCGTCGCGGACATAGCGGCCGAGCAGCCGCGCGACATTGCCATAGGTGCGCGGATGCGCGCCCGATTTCAGGAACACGCCTTCGGGCGCCTGCGACGCGGCGTCGGAGCCGAAGCTCATCCACGGCAGCTGGATCTGCTTGCGGACATTGTCCTCGGACATCAGGAAATAGACGGTCCCGACGCGCGAGCCATCCTCGACGACGAGGTCCATCGCGGTCTCTTCGGGTGACTTGCCGCGCATCGCCGCGACCTCGGCCAGCGTCTTGCCGGTCAGCGGCTTGAGCGCATCATTCTTGAACCCCGACAGGATCATCTTGTCGGCCCCCGCGCCGAAATAGAGATTCTCCCAGTCGCTGCCGGGCTTCTTCATTTCCTCGGCGACGCGGGCGCGGGTTGCAGGGTCCTTCAGCCGCTCGATCCATTGCTCGAGCCCCCCTGCCTGCACCCAGGTCGGCATCGCGGCGTCGAGTCCGGTTGCGCCCGCGGTATAGGTATACATGTCGGTCGTGATGCGCAGCCCCGCGGCCCGCGCGTCCTCGATCTTCTTCACGATCGTGTCGAGCTTGCCCCAGTTGCCGCGTCCCGCCATTTTCAGGTGATAGATTTCGGCGGGCGCGCCCGAGCGGCGCGAAATCTCGACCAGCTCGTCGACCGCCTCCTCGATCCGGTCGCCTTCGGATCGCATATGGCTGATATACATGCCGCCGCATTTCGCGGCCTCGCTGGTCAGCGCGACGAGTTCGTCGGTCTCGGCGTAGGAACCGGGCGCGTAGATGATCGAACTCCCGACCCCCATCGCGCCTTCGTTCATCGCCTGCTTCACCAGCGCGCGCATCCGGCCGAGCTGTTCGGGGGTCGGGTCGACGTCCCCTTCGCCCAGTTCATGGACGCGCACCGTCGCGGCGCCGACGAAGCTCGCGACATTGGTCGAGATGCCGCGCTTTTCCAGATAACCCAGATAATCGCCGAGGCTCGTCCACTCGATCGGAAATTTGATGTCGCCCTGTCGCTCGGTTTCGAGGGCCTTCATCGTTGCGTTCATCGGCCCCATCGACCAGCCTTCGCCCATCACTTCGAGCGTTACGCCCTGCCTGATGTCGCTCTGGCTTTTCGGGTCGGCGATCAAGGATTCGGTCGCCCAGCTCAGCATGTTGATGAAGCCCGGCGCGACCGCCATACCCTTTGCCGCGACCTCGCGCTCCGCCTTGCCCGCAACCTTGCCCACCGCGACGATGCGGTCGTCCCTGATCGCGACATCGCCGACGACAGGCGGCTTGCCCGACCCGTCATAGATCGTGCCGCCGCGGATGATCAGATCGTAGGTCGGCGTTTCTGCGGCAAGCGGCGCCGAAACCAGCATCGAGCTGCACAGCAGCAAAAGCGAAGGTGTCAAGCGCCGGGGCCGTGTCATTTTTCTCTCCGTTTTTCGGGTGGTTATCCGTGAAGGCTCATCAGCGAATCCATCAGCCCGTCGTCGGCGCTCGAACAGACGCCGAGCACCAGTGCCTCCTCAAAGCCGTCGGCGACGACATAGGCGTGGCCCATCGACGAATCGATGTAGATGCCCTGACCGACGTCGAGCGTGACGGGATCGTAGAATTCGCTGTGCACCTCGATCCGGCCTTCGAGGACATAGATGAACTCCTCGCCCTGATGATGGACGAGTTCGCCGAATTCGCGCGCGCTGTGCGCGCGGATGCGCGTCAGGATCGGGATCATCCGTTTCTGGCGCAAATCGGTGCAGAGATAATGATAATCGTAATTGTCGGTTGTGACGCGCGCCGCGCGCTCGATCGTCCCGATGCTGCGGCGCCCGGTCACACGCGGCGCCATCTCTTCCTCATCCTCGGCGAACAGGTCCGACATGCGAATCTTGAGTCGCTGGCTCAATTGCTGGAGCTTGTCGTAGCTGAGCGTCAGCCGGTCATGTTCGACCTTGGACAATGTCGATACGGGAATGCCCGACTTCGCGCTCATTTCCTTGAGCGTCCAGCCGTTTCGCGCGCGAATCCCCTTCATCACCGCGCCGAGCGTCGGCGGGGTTGCACGGTCCGCCATCAGTTTTTCCATTCCATATTTGACAATTTTCCAATCAGGATCATTATGTCCCTATCGGGCTAACAGATGTTGGTCCCTTGGTAAGGGGTCGCGCGGCTTGCCGCAAGGTGTGACAGGGCGCGCCGGATAAAAGGGGAAAGCGATGCGTTTCATCCGCAAGGCGATGATCGGGCTGGCGGCTTTTGCCGCGCTGCCACTGGCCGCGCAGGGGCCGGTGCCGGCCCCCGCCGCGAAGAAAGTCGAAGCCGCTGCCGTTCCGGCCGCAAAGTCCACCGCGACGCCCGTCGCGCTCGATCCCAAGGATCTCGAAGCCTGGATGGACGGCTATCTGCCCTATGCGCTCGAACGTGCGCGCATTCCGGGAGCGGTCGTGGTCGTCGTGCGCGGCGGGCAGGTGGTGCTCGAAAAGGGCTATGGCTTCTCCGACGTCGCGAAAGGTGCGCCGGTCCTTCCCGAGACGACACTTTTCCGCCCGGGGTCGGTGTCGAAGCTTTTCACCTGGACGGCGGTGATGCAGCAGGTCGAGGGGGGCAGGATCGACCTCGACAAGGACATCAACACCTATCTCGATTTCAAGATTCCGCCCTATGAGGGCAAGCCCGTGACGATGCGCAACATCATGACGCACACGGCAGGTTTTCAGGAATCGGTGCGCTATCTGATCAGCAGCGATCCCAAGGCGGTCATGGCGCTCAAGAAGCAGATGCCGCTCGCGCTGCCCGACCGCGTCTTCGCGCCGGGTACGACGCCGGCATACTCGAACTATGCCACGGCGCTCGCGGGGTATATCGTCGAGCGCGTCAGCGGCGAGCCGTTCGACGATTATGTCGAAAACCATATCTTCAAGCCGTTGGGTATGACGCACTCGTCGTTCCGTCAGCCGCTTCCGGCCGGTCTCGTGCCGCATATGTCAAAGGGCTATCCCGACGTCACAGGCAAGGCGCAGCCTTTCGAAATGGTCATTCCGGCACCCGCGGGCAGCCTGTCGGCGAGCGGTTCCGACATGGCGAAGTTCATGATCGCGCACCTCAACGACGGCGCGGGGTTGATGAAGCCCGAAACCGCGAAGATGATGCACGATTTCAAGGCGCCCGGCGTCGGACCGCTCAACAGCATGGCGCTCGGCTTCTACGAGCAGTGGGTCAACGGCCATCGCGCGATCGCGCACGGGGGCGACACCGTCTGGTTCCACTCCTATCTATGGCTGTTCCCGGATGCCGACACCGGCGTCTTCATCTCGATGAACAGCGCGGGCAAGGAAGGCGCGGCGGGGGCGGTGCGCAGCGCATTGTTCCACAAATTCGCCGACCGCTACCTGCCTGGCCCGGCCGAAAAGGCGGCCGAAGTCGATGCCAAGACCGCTGCGCAGCACGCGCAGATGATGGCCGGCCATTACATCAGCAGCCGGGGTTCCTTCACCAACTTCATGAGCCTGTTCGGCCTGTTGGGGCAGGCGACGATCGGCCTGACCGAGGATGGCAAGATCACGCTGCCCGCGCTCGACGGTCTGGGAGCCGGCGCGCGCGACTGGGTCGAAGTCGAACCCTTTGTGTGGCGAGACACAGGTACGGGTGAACGCCTCGCGGCCGAGGTCAAGGACGGCCGCGTCGTACGCTGGAGCCTCGATGCCGGATCGCCCTTCATGGTCTTCGAACCCGCGCCCGCCGGCGTCAACGCAGGCTGGCTCAATCCGGCGCTGATCCTTGCCTTCGGCATCATCCTGCTCGCGGCGCTGGCGTGGCCGGTACGCGCGCTGGTGCGCCGCAATTTCAAGGCCGAGTTCGCACTTCAGGGCCCATCGCTTCGCGCGTATCGCCTGTCGCGCATCTTCGCCTGGCTCGCGATCGGCGCGCTCGCGGGCTGGATCGGGCTGATCGCGGCCTTCTCTGCCGATATCGGCAGCATCGGCGGTCCGCTCGACTGGCTCATTCATCTGCTGCGCATCCTGACGCCGCTCGCCGCCTTCGGCCTGTTCGCCACCGCGGCGTGGCATCTGTGGCTCAGCATCAAGGACAAGCGCCGCTGGACGATGAAACTCGGCGCGGTGCTGCTGATCCTTGCGGCTCTGGTACTCGTCTGGGTGACGCTGGCCTTCCATCTCTATGGCTTCGGGATGGTCTATTGATGGCGACGCAAAGCACGCGGGGATTGACGCTCGACCTTCGGGTCGAGCGCTTTCCCTATCACCAGCCTTTTCGCATTTCGGGTCATGTCTTCACCGAGACCGCTCTGCTCGTTGCCGAATTGTCCGACGGCGGGCATGTCGGTCGCGGCGAGGGGGCGGGGGTCTATTATCTCGGCGACGACATCGACCATATGCTGTCCGAGGCGACGCGGGTGCGCGGCGCGATCGAAAGCGGTGCGACGCGCGAAGAATTGCAGCATCTCCTGCCTCCGGGCGGCGCGCGCAACGCGCTGGACTGCGCCTTCTGGGACCTCGAGGCGAAACAGACGGGGCGGCCGGTATGGAGTCTTGCGGGTCTCGATCCGCCCAAGGCGTTGCGTTCGACGCTGACGCTCGGTGCCGACAGCCCGGAGAATATGGCCAAGGCCGCGCTTGCCATCGATCCCGAGGCGCCGATCAAGGTCAAGCTGACGGGGGATCTCGCCGACGATATCGCGCGCGTCGTTGCGATCCGAACCGCGCGGCCTGACGCGTGGATCGGCGTCGACGCCAATCAGGGTTATGACGTCGACACGCTCGCCGAATTGTTGCCCGTGCTGGTTTCGACCCGCATTTCGCAACTCGAACAACCGCTGAAGCGCGGGCGTGAGGCCGATCTCGACGGATTGAAGCGGCCCTTGCCCTTCGCCGCCGATGAAAGCGCGCTGTCGCTGGCGGATACCGCATCGCTCGTCGGACGCTTCGATATCGTGAATATCAAGCTCGATAAATGCGGCGGGCTGACCGAAGGCCTCGCGATCGCGCGGCAGGCGAAGAAGCTCGGGCTCGACGTCATGGTCGGCAATATGATGGGCACCAGCCTGTCGATGGCGCCCTCGTGGCTGGTCGGGCAGCTCTGCGACATCGTTGATCTGGACGGACCGACCTTCCTCGCGCGCGATCGCGTGCCCGGGGTGGCATATCGGAATGGAATGATCGACTGTCCGGCAGGAATTTGGGGTTCATGACAATTTCATGTCCTAAACGGGTTGACAATTTTCTGATTAGGACAATAGTCGTTGAATTGAGATTTTCATAAGAGGGAGGCTGGAATGACGTCGTCATTCCCGATGACGCGCCGCGCGGCACTCGCGGGTGCGGTCGGGGTCGCTTTGTCTGCGCCCATGATCAATCGCGGTGCCTACGCTTTCGCGGCGGCGCCCGCGAAGATCTACTCGCGCCGCGCAGTCGACCTTGTCGCCTCGTCGCTCGTCATCGACATGCTCGCGCCGCTCAAGATCACCATGTCGCCGGACTATGTCGCGCATCGGCTGACCGACGCCGAGACGGCTGAATTCAGGGCTTCCGGCATCACCGGTTTCCACAACGCCTACGGCCTCGGCGGTCCCGGTGCGAAGGGGCAGGCGCTCGAGTTTCTTGCCGGTTGGCAGGGCTTTGCCGGGCGCAACAGCCACGTCTTCACGCTCGTCGATAGCGTTGCCGATCTCGATCGCGCCAAGGCGGACAAAAAATGCGCGGTCATCATGGGAATCCAGAACGCCGAGCAATTCGAGAAGATCGAGGACGTCGCGCTGTTCCGCCGCCTCGGGCTTCGCTGTGCCCAGCTTACCTACAATACACAGAATATGATCGGCTCGGGTAGTACCGAACGCGTCGACGGCGGCGTCAGCGACTATGGCGCGGCGATTGTCGCCGAGATGGAGAAGCAGAAGATGCTGATCGACGTCTCGCATTGCGGTGACAGGACGACGCTCGACGCCATCGCAATCGCCAAGGGGCCGATCGCGATCACCCACAGCAACGCCCGCGCGCTCGTCGACCATCCGCGCGTCAAGACCGACGCGGCGATCAAGGCGCTCGCGGCGAAGGGCGGGGTGATGGGCATCACCGGGGTGCGCATGTTCGTGCGCACGAGCGACCCGACCAACGTCGGGCATATGGCCGATCATATCGATCATGTCGCGAAGCTCGTGGGTGTCGACCATGTCGGCATCGGTTCCGACGCCGACCTCAACGGCTACGATGACATGCCACCGCAAGAATATGCCGCGCTCAAGGGCAGTTACAAGGGCAGTTACGCCTTTCGCGACAAGATCGACATCGATGGCTTCGACCATCCGCTCAAGACCTTCGACCTCGTCGAGGAACTCATTCGCCGCGATTATTCGAACGATAACATCCGGGCCGTGCTCGGTGGCAATTTCCGCCGCCTGCTCGCCCAAGTCTGGGGGTAAGACGATGAACAAGGGACTTTTTATTGCGGCAAGCGTCGTCGCGGTCGCCGCAGCGACACCGGCCCACGCGCAGGAAGCGGGCGCAATCGAAGCTGCCGGCGAAATCGTCGTGACCGCGCAAAAGCGTGTGCAGAATGTGCAGGACGTGCCGATCTCGATTGCGGTCGTCAGCGGCGAGGAACTGCAGGAGCAGGGCTCGGCATCGCTGGTCGACTATGCGGGCTATGTCCCCGGCATGAACGTCAGCAATGGCGGCACGCCGGGACAGACGACGATCACGCTGCGCGGCGTCGCGCCGCTCAACGCCAGCCAGACCGTCGGCATCTATCTCGACGATGCGCCGGTCGGGTCGAGCGCGCTCTACAACCGCGCCGGGCAATTCACCATCGACCTGATGCCCTATGACCTCGAACGCATCGAGGTGCTCAAGGGGCCGCAGGGCACCCTCTACGGCGCGAGCTCGATCGGCGGGCTCGTCAAATATGTGACCGTCCAGCCCGACACGCGCGAATTCAAGGTGCGCGCGGGCGTCGAAGGCTTTACGATCAAGAATGCCGGCAGCCTCGGCTGGGGCGGGCAGGTCTATGCCAACGCGCCGATCGTCACCGACACGCTCGCGATTTCGGGCAGCTTCGCGTGGCGCAAGACGCCGGGCTGGGTCGACAGCGTCAACAATGCGACGCTCAAGGACCAGAATGATTATGAACAGCGCGGCGGCCGCGCGGCGCTGCTGTGGCAGCCGACGCCCGAACTAAGCGTCAAGCTCGCGGGCATCTGGCAGTCGCTCGATTCCGATGGCAACGGTCTTTATGCGGCTGATCTCGACGGCAACCGGCTCGGCAACGGCCATTCGTTCAACAATTATGTCCCCGAATCCTACGACGTCGATCTCGACTATTATTCGGCGACGATCGATTATGATTTCGGCGCTGCGACGCTGACTTCGGCGACCACCTACAGCAAGACGCAGAGCCGCCAGTTGCAGGATGCGAGCTATGCGTTCGGCGTGCTCTTCCCGTTTCTCACCGATGGTGAGATCCCGCCGGGTATCACACCTTTCTCGCTCGACCTGGGGCTCAAGAAATGGACGCAGGAGTTGCGGCTCGCCTCGCCGAGCGGCGGTCGCTTCGAATGGATGATCGGCGGCTTTTTCACCGACGAGGAAACGAGCAATTCCCAACTCGTCCGCTCGTTCGACATGGACGGCAACGTCATCGACGGCCTCGATCCGCTCGCAATCGTCGGCCTGCCCGCGACCTACAAGGAATATGCGATCTTCGGCAACGCGACCTTCAAGCTGAGCGAGCAGTTCGAGGTCACCGGCGGCCTGCGCTGGGCGCGCAACGAGCAGACCTTCACGCAGATCAGCGAGGGCGCGATCGTTCCCAGCGCCAACGATCCGGGCGAGTCCGCCGAAAGCGTCTGGACCTTCTCGGTCAGCCCGCAGTTCCATATCAATGAAGACGCGATGCTCTATGCGCGCGTCGCGACGGGCTATCGACCCGGCGGCCCGAACGTCATCGTTCCCAATGTCCCGCCGAGCGTCGATGCCGACCGCATGACCAATTACGAGGTCGGGCTGAAGGCCGATTTCGCCGACCGC
This sequence comes from Sphingopyxis sp., assembly GCF_016463645.1. Taxonomy (GTDB): domain Bacteria; phylum Pseudomonadota; class Alphaproteobacteria; order Sphingomonadales; family Sphingomonadaceae; genus Sphingopyxis. The sequence goes on from NZ_JAEMQX010000006.1 coordinate 27,858, forward strand.
ATGGTGTCGGTCGACGCCGCCTTCTTCTGGATGGACTGGACCGACATTCAGGTCACGCGCGCCTTCGGCGGCGTGTCGGGCGGCGCCAACGGCGGCAAGGCAACGAGCAAGGGCTTCGAAGGTAGCCTGGCGCTGCGCCCGGCACCGGGCCTGACCATCAGCGCGACCGGCAGCTATACCGATGCGGCGCTCAGCGAAGACGTGCCCGAGATCAGCGGCGTCGACGGCGACCGCTTGCCCGCGGTACCGAAGTTCAGTGGCGCGCTGCGCGCCGATTACGCGTTCGAACTGGGCGGCGGCAACAAGGGCAGCTTCGGCGCCGGTATCCGCCACGCGAGCAACCGGCTGTCGCTGGTCGAGAGCGATCCGCTCGTCGCGCGCGCCAAGGCTTATACCTCGGTCGATATCAATGCGTCGGTGACCTTCGACGACCACTGGACGCTACGCGCCTATGCGCGCAATCTCCTCGACAACAAGGGCGAAATGGCGCGGTCGACGCTGGCCGACGGGCTCAACCAGCCAAGTTTCCTCGCGATCTCGCCGTTGCAGCCGCGCACGATCGGCGTGGCGCTCGACATGGCTTTCTGAGCGAATTGGAGTTGGACAAGATGAACGCGCCCACCGGCAGACTGGCCGAAAGCCTGACCCTGCCGCAACCCTATCTGCTGTTCCTCGGCGACACGACCGAGGCGGGCTATGCCAAGACCGCCTTTGGCTTGGCTGACTGGGCCGCCGACCGCTGTGTCGGCGAGTACGGGATCGGTGCCTGCTCGGTCAGCGCCGGCCTGCCGCGGCTGTCGCCCGCCGAGGCGCGCGGGGCGGGGGCACGGTCGCTGGTGATCGGCGTCGCAAACCAGGGCGGCGTCATCGGCGACGCGTGGGTCGCCGTGCTCGTCGAGGCGATGGAGGCCGGGCTCGACATCGTCAGCGGCCTCCACACCCGGCTGACGAGCATCCCCGCGCTCGTCGAGGCGGCGCGGCGCACCGGTCAACGGTTGATCGACGTCCGAACACCGCCCCCATCGATCCCGATCGCCAACGGCCGCAAGCGGAGCGGCAAAAGGTTGCTGACGGTCGGCACCGATTGTGCGCTCGGCAAGAAATACACCGCGCTTGCGCTGCACCGCGCCTTTGTCGCGCGCGGGATCGACGCTGATTTTCGCGCGACCGGCCAGACCGGCATCATGATCGCGGGCGGCGGGATACCGATGGATGCCGTCGTATCGGATTTCGAGGCTGGGGCGGCGGAAATATTGAGCCCGGACGCGCCCGGCAATCACTGGGATCTGATCGAGGGGCAGGGGTCGATCTTCAACCCCGCCTATGCGGCGGTCTCGCTGGGGCTGTTGCACGGCAGCCAGCCCGACGTGTTCGTCGTCTGCCACGATCCGGCGCGCAAGGTGATCCTCGGCATGGAAAGCTTCGCGCTGCCCGGCATCGAGGAGGTGATCGACCTGACGATCCGCCTCGGCAGCCGCACCAATCCGGCGATCCGCTGCGGCGGGGTGAGCCTCAACACCTCGGCCTATGACGCTGCCGCCGCCGAGGCGCTGATGGCGGCCGAACAGCAGCGGCTAGGACTGCCGGTCGCCGATCCGATCCGCGGCGGCGCATCGTTCGACGCGCTCGTGGACAATATTCTCGCATGAGTGTGGGCGAGACGGGTGGCAGGTCGAGCTGGTTTCAGCGCTTCCTGCTGCCCGGCTTTGCACTGAAGGCCGTGATCATCGGCGGCGGCTATGCCACGGGGCGCGAATTGGCCGAATATTTCGTGCCGTCGGGGCCATGGGGCGGACTTTCCGCGATGCTGCTCGCGACGCTGGTCTGGAGCGTGGTCGCGGCGCTGACCTTCGCGCTGGCACGCAAGCTGGGCGCCTATGATTATCGCGCCTTTTTCAAAGGGCTTCTCGGCCCCGCCTGGGTCGCGTTCGAGGCTGCATATCTGATCTTCGTCGTCCTGATCCTCGCGGTGTTCGGCGCCGCGGCGGGCGCGATCGGCGCCGCGACCTTCGGCTGGCCCGAGCTTGCGGGGACGGCGCTGCTCGCGGTGTCGATCGTCGCGGTGACTGCGTGGGGCACCGGCGTCGTCGAGCAGATGTTCAAATATGTCTCTATCCTGCTCTACACCGTCTATGGCCTGTTTCTGGTCCTTGCGCTCGCCAGCTTCGGCGGACTGATCGGGCAGGGGTTCGCCAATGCCCCGCCGCCGTCGGGCAACTGGATGGCGGGCGGGCTGACCTATGCGACGTACAATATCGTCGGCGCGGTGGTGATCCTGCCCGTGCTGCGCCATCTGACCAGCCAGCGCGACGCGGTTGTCGCGGGGCTGATCGCCGGGCCGCTGTCGATGCTGCCCGCGATCCTCTTTTTCGTCGCGATGATGGCCTTCTATCCCGCGATCGGCGCCGAGACGCTGCCATCCGATTTCCTGCTGCGCCAGATGACCGTGCCCGGATTTCATGTGCTGTTTCAGGTGATGATCTTCGCCGCCCTGCTCGAAAGCGGCGCGGGCGCGGTGCACGCGATCAACGAGCGCATTTCGGGTGCTGTCGAGGGCCGCGGGCGGCCGCCGCTGACGGCCGGCGCGCGCGCGATCATCGGTGCGGTGATCCTGACCGGTTGCATGTTCGTCGCGGGCGAGGTCGGCCTCGTCGACCTGATCGCCAGCGGATACCGCTTCCTCGCGTGGCTGTTCCTCGCCGTTTTCGTCCTGCCGCTCGTCACCATCGGCATCTGGCGCCTGCTGCGCCCGTCGACCGCTCCCCATATGGAGGCCCTGCCATGAAACGCCTGCTTGCCCTGTCGCTGATGCTGTCAGTCGCCGTGCCCGCATGGGCCGAACCGCCCGCCGACATCGGCGAAAGCGTCGAGGCGCTGCGCAAGAAGGTCGGCGCGGCGGGCGTGTCGATCGCGATCGTCGAGGACGGCAAGACGACGCTGTCGCGCGGCTGGGGCGTGCGCAAGATCGGGGAGAGCGCATCGGTCGACGCGCAGACGATCTTCCAGACCGGCTCGACCGGCAAGGCGATGACCGCCGCCGCGCTCGCGATCCTCGTCGACGAGGGCCGCATCGCGTGGGACGATCCGGTGATCAAGCATATGCCGTGGTTCCGCATGTACGACGCATGGGTGACGCGCGAGATCACGATCCGCGATCTGCTCGTGCACCGCAGCGGGCTCGGGCTCGGGCAGGGTGACCTGATGTTCGTGCCGCGCACCCACCTGACGCGCAAGCAGACGGTCGAGCGCGTCGCTTACCTGAAGCCGCAGACGAGCTTTCGTTCGGCCTATGCCTATGACAATATCCTCTATGCTGTCGCCGGCCAGCTGATCGAGGAAGTCACCGGCCAGACGTGGGAGGATTTCATCCGTTCGCGCGTGCTGCGCGCGGGGGGCATGAAGAATGCGACGAGCGACAGCGAGGATCGCTTCCGTATCCCCAACCGCAGCTGGCCGCATGCGCGCCTGTCGGGACCGCTGCGCGGCCTTGGTCCGCAGGAAGCGCTTGATGAACGCGACGAACTCGGCCGCAACGGCGCGCCGGCGGGCGGTCTTGCTCTCAGCGCCGACGACATGGCGGCATGGCTCAAGATTCAGCTTGCGCACGGCGCGCTGCCGGACGGGAAGCGGCTGTTCAGCGAGCAGCAGGCCGCCGAAATGTGGGCTCCGGTCACCCCGATGCCGATCACGCCGCTGCCCGACGCGCTCAAGCCCGCGCAGCCGACGCAACAGGCCTATGCGCTCGGGTGGCAGGTGCAGGATTATCGCGGCCACCGCATCATCCAGCACGGCGGCGGCGTCTTCGGCTCGATCACGCGCGTCGTCATGATCCCCGACAAGAATGTCGGCTTCGCGATCATGATGAACAGCGAGGACAGCGGGATGCTCCTCGGCCTCACCTATGATCTGCTCGACCATTATCTCGATCAGCCCGACTATGGCTGGATCGCGAAATGGGAGGACTGGTATCAGTCGCGGCTCGCGGGCGGAGTCGAGTTTCTGAAGCAGTCCGGGGCGTCGCCGGCGAAGTCGGGGCCGTCGCTCGCGCTCGCGGGCTATGCCGGCCGCTACCGCGATCCCTGGTATGGCGACATCGTCGTCGGATCGGGCGCGAAAGGCCTGACGATCGACTTCACCTCGACGCCGCGGATGGCGGGACGACTCAAGCATTGGCAATATGACAGCTTCGTTACCGAGTTCGACGATCCGGCGATCGAGCCCGCCTATGTGACCTTCGCGCTCGATGCCGAGGGCAAGGTGGCGGGCGTGACGATGAAGGCGGTGAGCAAGATCGCCGACTTCAGCTGGGATTATCACGATCTCGACCTGAAGCCGGTGGAGGACAAGAAGTGAAGCGTCTTGCGACCCTGTTGGCGGCAACGGCCCTGTCGGCCTGCTCGGCCGCCGAGGACAAGCCGAAGGCACCCGAGGCCCCGCCGCACAGCCGGATGCTCGTGCTCGACACCCATCTCGACACGCCGCTGCATTTCGAGCGCGCGGGCTGGAGCTTTGCCGACCGCCACGGCCAGGCCAACGACATGGCGCAGCTCGATATCCCGCGAATGAAGGACGGCAATCTCGATGGCGGTTTCTTCGCCATCTATACCGAACAGGGGCCGCTGACGCCGAAAGGCTATGCCGATGCGCTGGCCTTTGCGCGGGGGCGGTCGGAGCTGATCGACAAGACCATCGCCGCCAATTCGGCCACGATCGCCCCGGCGCTGACCTCGGCTGACGCGCTGCGGCTGAACAGGGAAGGCAAGCTCATCGCCTTCAAGTCGATGGAGAACAGCTATCCGCTCGGCGAGGACCTGTCGCTGCTCAAGGAATTCCACGACAAGGGGCTGCGTCTTGCCGGGCCGGTGCATTCGAAGGACAACCAGTTCGCCGACAGCGCGACGGGCGAGGGGCGCTGGAAAGGGCTGAGCCCGCTCGGCAAGCAATGGGTCGCCGAAATGAACCGCCTCGGCATCGTGATCGATGCGAGCCATTCGTCCGACGCCGCGTTCGACCAGATTCTCGCGCTGTCGAAATATCCGATCCTGCTCTCGCACTCGAGCCTGCGCTCGGCCTATGATCATCCCCGCAATCTCGACGAAGGGCGGCTGAAAGCTCTCGCGGCAAAGGGCGGGGCGATGTGTATCTCGACGATCTTCATGTCGGAGATGAATATGTCTCCCGCGCGGGGCGCGCTGTTCGGCAAATATGAGCGGATCGGCACATTGTCGTCCGCCGAGCAAGCCGACCTCAACCGCCAGTGGCGCGAACTCGACAAGACGGAAAAGCTGTGGGCGGCCGATTTCGACGATTATATGAATATGGTGCTGCGCGCGATCGAGGTCGGCGGCGTCGATCATATCTGCTTCGGTGCCGACTGGGACGGCGGCGGCGGCCTGCCGGGCTTCGAGGATATCTCGGCGCTGCCCAAGGTCACCGAGCGGCTGAAGGCCGCCGGTTATTCGGATGCCGATATCGAGAAGATGTGGAGCGGCAATATCCTGCGTGTGCTCGCGGCGCAGGGAAAGCCGGCGGCGCGTTAGGCGCGGAAGCTTTTGGGGTCGATCCCGAGCTTCTGCATCTTGTCGTAGAGCGTCTTTCTCGGGAGCCCCAGCCGCGCCATCGTTTCGGCGATATTGCCGCGCGTCTGCGCCATCGTGTCGTGGATGATCGTCGCCTCGAACCGGCGCACGCGTTCGGCGAGCGGCGCGTCGGCCGGCATCGCCGACAGGCCGGGATCCGAGGGCAGGTCGAGCACGACGCTATAGGCGAAATTCTTGAGCTCGCGGACATTGCCGGGCCAGTCGTGCTCTACGAGGTGGCGGCGGATGCCGTCGTCGATCCGGAAGTCCGTCACCCCCATCTTCGCCGCGGCTTCGTCGAGGAAGAAGGCGAAGGTCTGCGGAATGTCCGATCGCCGTTCGCGCAGTGGCGGAATGCGAAGCTTCACGACGTGCAGGCGATAATAGAGGTCTTCGCGGAACGCACCGCTTCGCACGGCATCCATCAGGTCGGTCTTGGTCGCCGCGACGACGCGAAGGTCGACGGGCTCGGGCGTGCTGGCGCCGATCGGTTGCACCTCGCGCTCCTCGATCACGCGCAGCAGCTTCGCCTGCACCGCCGGGTGCATCGTGTCGATCTCGTCGAGGAACAGTGTCCCGCGATGCGCAGCGCGGACGCGCCCCGCCTGACCGAGCTTGCCGGTCGTCCGGTCGATGAGGTCGCTGCCGAACAGTTCGGCTTCGGCCAGTTCCTGCGGCAGCGCCGCGCAATTGACCGCGACGAGCGAAGCGGCGCTGCGCCGGCTCTGGCGGTGGAGCATATGCGCAACGAGTTCCTTGCCGGTTCCGGTCTCGCCCTCGATCAGCACGTCGATATCGGCCTGTGCGAGTTGCGCGATCGTGTCGCGGAGCCGGACCATCGCGGCGCTTTCGCCGATCAGCGGGCTGTCGATCGCCGCCGCCGCCGCGGTCAGCCGGCGGTTGTCGAGGATCAGCGCGCGATGCGCGAGCGCGCGGCGCGCGATGCCGACGAGATGGTCCGCCGCAAAGGGTTTGGCGAGGAAGTCGAAAGCGCCGTCGTGCAGCGCGCGTACCGCCATCGCGACATCGGCATGGCCGGTAATCAGGATGACGGGGATATCGGGATCGATCGCATGGGTCGCCGCGCGTAGTTCGAGCCCGTCCATTCCCGGCATCCGGATGTCGGTGACGATGATTCCCGGGAAATCCCTGTCGATGCGGGGCAAGACGCTCCGCGCATCGGGAAAGGCCTCGATGGCGAGCCCCGCGAGGTCGAGCGTCTGGGCGTTCGCGGCGCGCAACGCCGCATCGTCGTCGACGAAGAAAATCGTCTGTTCGTCGGTGAAGAAGCTCATGCCGGCCTCAGCGTCAGGCGGAACCCCGCGCCGCCGAGCGGCGAGGGGATGAGCGTCAGCGTGCCGCCGAACTCGGTCATGATATCGCTCGCGATGGCGAGCCCCAGCCCGAGCCCGTCCGGGCGACCGGTCACGAAGGGAGTGAAGAGCTGTGGCAGCAGGTCGGCCGGGACGCCGGGGCCGTCATCGCAGATATCGATGTGAACCGGGTCGGCGCCGTGCGCGTGGAGCGAAATATGGGGATCCTTCATATCATGGACTGCCTCGGCGGCGTTCTGCAGCAGGTTGACGAGCACCTGTTCGAGCCGGACCCGGTCGGCGTGAACGCGCTCCGCCGGGTCATCCACCGCGATATCGAGTGCGATGCCCTGCGCGCGCAGCCGGTCGCCGATCAGCAGGCTGGTGCCGTCGATCGCCGATTGCAGGTCCACCGGGCCGAGCGGCGTCGGCTTGCGGCGCGCGAAATTGCGCAGTTCGTTGGTGATCGCGCCGACACGTGCGGTCAGCTCGACGATGGCGCCGAGGTTGCCGCGCGCCTTGTCGGGCTCTGCACGCTCGAGATAGCGCAGGCTGTTCTCCGCAAAGGTGCGGATCGCGGCGATCGGCTGGTTGATCTCGTGCGCGACGCCCGCGGTAATCTGGCCGATGGAGCCGAGGCGGCTTGCCTGCGCCAGTTCTTCGCGCGCGGCGCGGTAGCGGCGATCGGTTTCGCGCTGCCGCTCGGAGGCGAGCCGCAGTTCGTCGTTCGCGGCGCGCAGGTCGCGCGTGCGCGCCGCGACTTCGCGTTCGAGCGCTTCGTGCGCCGCCTGTCGCAGCGACTGCCGCTCGACGATACGGAGCAAGGTCATGATTGCCGTGCCGACGAGGATCAGGAGGATGAGGAAAGCAACGCGCGCGGTCGCATTGGCGCTGGCACGCGCGGGCCCGGCGGGCTGGAGCAGGCGGAGCGTGCCCCCGGGAAAGGATACGCGCTCGTCGGCCTCGCGAAACAGATCGGTGCCGACGCGGATCGCATCGCCGTCGCGGCTGACCGGTAATGGATCGAGCCGCGCATCGCCATAGCTGCGCGTCGCGCGCAGCCGCTGCTGTTCCTCGGCTAGGATCGGGGCGAAGGAGCGGAAGCGCCAGCGCGGCTCGCTGCTCATCACGACGATCCCCGCGGCATCGGTGACGAGCGTCGCTGCAGCCGAGTCCGCCCAGCGCGCTTCCAGCTTGTCGAACTCGACCTTGAGCACGATCACCCCGAGCTGCCGTCCGTCGAGGTCGACACGGCGCGCGAGATAGAGGCCCGGGCGTCCGCTGACGGTGCCCAGCGCGAACAGCTCGGCTTCGCCCTTGCGCATCGCGCCCTGGAAATAGGGCCGGAACCGGTAGTTCTCGCCGACGAAGCTCGTCGGCGCGCGCCAGTTGCTCGCGGCGATCGTCGTGCCGCTGGCGTCGATCACATAGATCACCGTGGCGTCGGTGCGCGCCGCGAGCTGTTCGAGTTCGCGATCAAGCCGGCGCGACGCGGCGTCGCTCTTGTCGGCCAGCGCGGCGCGGACGTCGGGAAATTCGGTGAGTACGCGCGGCAACAGGCGGAATTTCTGCAGTTCGCTTTCGAGCAGGCTCGCGTGCGCGCGTGCATTCTGCCGCGCCTCGACGTCGGCCTGCGCCCCGGCGCGCCCTGCGGCCCATTGCGCGAGGCCGAGCCCCGCAACGAGCAGGATCACCAGCCCCGCCGTAACCGCAACGATCAGGCGCCGGCGGTTGGTGGGGGGACCGATAAGGGACGAATCGCCTTTGAAGAGCATGTGCGGATTATTGCACAAATGTTTATGTTCGTATGTGGAATTTTGCACAAATTATGATGGCCAGCCGCTTCTCTGGCGACTAAACGCTATATCTTACAGATATATAGATGATAATCTTCGGCTGTTTGACCCCCCGTCTGTGCGCTCCCTAAAATCGCGCAAAGGCCGCCGAACGGCTCGAAGGCGTCGATGGGCGCAAATATGGGGAGAGGCTGGTGGCAGCCACGATCGACATGAATGCGATGCACGAGGCTGCGAAGAGCCGACCTTGGTGGTCGCATCTGTATGTGCAGGTGCTGGCGGCGATCGCCGGCGGCGTGCTGCTCGGCCATTTCCGGCCCGAAATCGGCGTCCAGTTCCAGCCGCTCGGCAAGGGCTTCATCGACCTCGTCAAGATGATCATCGCGCCGGTGATCTTCCTGACCGTTTCGACCGGTATCGCATCGGTGGGGAGCGGCAAGACGCTCGGCCGCCTCACGGCAAAGACCTTCGCCTATTTCCTCTTCTTCTCGACCCTCGCGCTGATCATCGGCCTGATCGTCGCCAATGTGGTCCAACCGGGGGCGGGGATGAATATCGATCCCCGGACGCTCGATCCGAACGCCGTCGCCAAGATCGCCGAATATGACGCGAAGGCGCACGACACTTCGCTCGTCGGCTTTGTCCTTGCGATCATTCCGACGACCTTCGTTTCGGCGCTGACGTCGGGGTCGATCCTGCAGGCCTTGTTCGCCGCGATCCTGTTCGGGATTGCGCTGTCGCACACGGGTGCCGCCGGAGCGCAGGTGCTCGGCATGCTCGAAAAGCTCTCGACCGTTTTCTTCCACCTCGTCGGCATGCTGATGCGCTTCGCGCCGATCGGCGCGTTCGGTGCAATGGCGTTCACGATCGGCGAATATGGTGTCGAATCGCTCGTCAATCTCGGCGCACTGATAGCGACCTTCTACCTCACGTCGATCCTGTTCGTGGTCGTCGTCCTCGGCACGATGGCGCGGATTTGCGGCTTTTCGATCTTCCGGTTGATCGCCTATCTTAAGGCCGAACTGCTGCTCGTGCTCGGAACCTCGTCGTCCGAAGCGGCGCTGCCCAGCCTGATGGAAAAGCTGGAGAAGGCGGGCTGCGCCAAGCCGGTGGTCGGCATGGTCGTGCCGACGGGATATAGCTTCAACCTCGACGGCACGAACATCTATATGACGCTCGCGGCGTTGTTCGTCGCGCAGGCGACGGGCGTCGACCTCAGCCTTGGCGACCAGGTCGCGCTGCTGCTCGTCGCGATGGTGAGCTCGAAAGGCGCGGCGGGGGTGACCGGCGCGGGGTTCATCACGCTCGCCGCGACGCTGACGGCGGTACCCACGGTGCCGGTCGCGGGGCTCGCGCTGATCCTCGGCATCGACCGCTTCATGAGCGAGTGTCGCGCGCTGACCAACTTCATCGGCAATGCGCTCGCCGCGATCGTCGTCGCGAAGTGGGAAAAGGCGCTCGATCGCGACGCACTCGACCGCGCGCTGGGCGGCCAGCCTGCACCCATCGCAGCGGCTCCGATCGAAACCGACGCAGATTGAGGCCGGCAGGCCGGCCGACCGGACAACGATAAACAAGGGGAGTGAGATCATGATTTCGACCAAAGCCCGCTGGGCACGTCACAGCAGCCGCGCCGTATTGGTCCTTGCCGGTATCGGTGCGCTGGCCGCGCCGCTTGCTGCGCAGGAAACCCCGGCGGAGGGCACCGCCGCCGCGGCGGGCGAAGACGCGATCATCGTTACCGGCAGCCGTATCGCGCGCGAAACCTATGACACGCCCGCGCCCGTAATCGGGGTGTCGGCCGAGGATCTGGTCGAGGCGGGCGACAGCGAGCTCAGCGAGACGCTCGCCGACCTGCCGCAACTATCGTCGACCACCAATGATTCGACCGTCACCGGCAACACCCAGAATTCGGGCCTCAGCTCGATCGAGCTGCGCAACCTCGGCGCGAACCGTACGCTCGTCCTCATCGACGGTCGCCGCACCGTGTCGAACTCGGGGATCATCAACCTGGTCAGCCTGTCGACGATCCCCACCGACTTCGTCGACCGGGTCGAGATCGTTACCGGTGGCACCTCGTCGGTCTATGGTTCGGATGCGGTGGCGGGCGTCGTCAACATCATCACCAAGAAGAACGAACGCGGGCTGACCTTGCGCGCACGCACCGGCATCACCTCGCGGGGCGACGGACAGGAACTCACGCTCGGCGCGACCTGGGGCACGCGCTTCGCCGACGGGCGCGGCTATTTCCTCGTGAGCGGCACCTACGACCGCGACTGGGGCATCCGCGCGACCGACCGCGAATGGGCGGTGCGGCCGGTTTCCTACGAATATGATTTCGACACCGGCCGCAACATGTTCGAAGGCGTCTATCTGAACGCCAGCGGCGTCCCGACGAGCGGATCGCAGCCCGCCTCCTCCTTCCCGCCGCTGAGCATGAGCGATCTCAGCAGCTTCATCCCCGGCGGCGTCTTTTCGGGCGGCAACTCGTCGCGCGACCGTTTCTATCGGAACGGCCAACTGGTCCCCCTCGGCCCCGACGTGCAGACCGGCGAGCCGATCGACGTGGGGACGACCGACAATGGCAACACCGGCTATTTCCTCCCGAACCGCGACGGTTACAACCAGCGCACCGGCCGCTCACTGATCCTTGCGCGCAAGCGCTATCTCGGCGCCGCCAAGCTCGATTTCGAATTTTCCGATAATCTCGAAGGCTTCGCGCAGGTTCAATATTCGCGGATCGATTCGGGCGAGACGCGCGAATCCTACGGTATCGGCTGGGATTCGACGTTCCCGATCACCGATCCCGTCACCGGGATCACGACCGAAATCGAATATGGCAAGATTCCCTGCCGCCGCGCACCCGGCCCCTGCAACCCGTTCGTCCCGCCTGAGCTGCGCGGTTCGGAAACGCCGTCGACCGGCGCCGGCATCGCCTGGGATCGCCGCTTCGACGAGGTTGGCGGCCAGATCACCGAGAACAAGCGCGAGACGATCCGCAGCTGGGCGGGGTTGCGCGGCAAGATTTCGGACAGCTGGAACTGGGAGGCCAGCGTCGGTTTCGGCCAGTATAAGCAGGACCAGTGGCGCCGCAATGAGATCAACGGGCTCAACCTGATCCAGGCGCTCAATGCCGAAACGGGGCCGAGCGGCCCGCAGTGCGTCGACGCCGATGCGCGCGCCGCGGGCTGCGTCGCGATCGACCTGTTCGGCGAGGGATCGATCACCCCCGAGATGGCAAACTGGATTCGCGCCGACCTGCATCAGGACCTGACGATCCGCCAATATACCGGACAGGCGTTCGTGACCGGCGAACTGCTCCAGCTCCCCGCGGGGCCGGTCGCCGCTGCCTTTGGCGTCGATTTCCGCAAGGACAGCCAGCAATTGCGCGGCGACCTTCTGGCGCAGACCGGCGGGACCACCGGCAATGCGATCCCCGACTTCGGCGGGTCGATCAGCGCCTATGAAGGCTATGGCGAAGTCAGCGTGCCGCTGCTCAAGGATGCGCCGGGCGCCTATCTGCTCAGCGTCGATGCCTCGGCGCGTGTCGCGCACTATGACATCGACAATGTCGGTACGGTGCTGAGCTACCGCGGCGGCATTCAATATGCGCCGATTCCCGATATCCGCTTCCGCGCCCAGTTCGCCCGCGCCCAGCGTGCGCCCGACATCGCGGAGCTCTATTCGCCGCCGCGCGGCAATTTCGAGGCCGCCGACGATCTGTGCGACGGGATAACGCCGACGACCGCCGGCCGCCTGGCCGCCAATTGCCGGCTCGATCCGGGCATTCAGGCGCTTTTCGCGCGGCAAGCCAGTCAAAATCAGGAGCAGCTCTACGAGCAGGCGGGCAACAACATCTACAGCCCCAACGGCGGCAACCTCGATCTCAAGGAGGAAACCGCCGATACGCTGACGCTCGGGGCGGTTTTCGCGCCGCGCTTCATCCCCGGGCTGTCGCTCGCGGTCGATTATTACGACATCAGCATCAAGGATGCGATCGACGCCTATTCGAACCGCGACACACAACTGCAATGCTATGACGTCGACGTTCCGGCGGCGGAGAATCCGTTCTGCGCCGATATCACCCGCAATCCCGTGAACGGCCAGATCGTCTCGCTCGTCCAGCGGCAGGCGAACCTCGCGAGCTTCGATACGACGGGGATCGACGTCGCGTTCAACTACCGCTTCCGCCTCGACGACGCGCTCGGCATCCCCGGCCGGTTCGACCTGCGCTATGACGGGACGCACGTGTTGAAGCAGAAACAGCGCTTCCAGGGTCTCGACGGCGTCGTCACCAATGATTTCGCCGGCGATCTTCAGAACGGCAGCTTCAAATATCGCGCGCGGGGTTCGCTCGCCTGGACGGTCGACAAGTTCCGCATTCGCTGGACGACGACCTATTACGGCAAGATCAACGACAGCAATCATCTGCGCGACGATTATCTCGCGCTGCTCGAAACCAATCCGAATGCCGAGGTGCCGATCTTCCTCAACATCGGCGACGTGTGGGAGCACGACCTGTTCCTGTCGTTCGACCTCGATACCGGCGGCAAGGAATTCCGTCTTTATGGCGGGGTGAACAATCTGTTCGATTCGACCAGCCCCTTCCTGCCGAGCGGGACCGAAAGCGGCCGATTGACCAACCAGAACGGCGTCTATGATATTGCCGGCCGTCGCTTCTATGTCGGCGCAACGGTGAAATTCTGATGCGAAACGCAAAACATCGAGCTTCGGGGCGTCTATCCACTGGATCCCTGAGGGCCATGTCGGGAGCGGTGCTGCTGGCGCTGGCAGGGTGCGCGCCCGGCCAGGCGGTCGCCAGTACCGCCCCGCATGGTGAGGCGGCGGCAAGCGCGCCCGCGCCGACCGCATCGTCGACCCCGCCCGCAAAGACGGCGCCGAAGACGATCCTGTTCATCGGCAACAGTTTCACGCAGGGGGCCCATTCGGCCGCCCGCAACTGGCGCGCGGGGTCGGTCACCGATCTCAACAACGCGGGCTATGGCGGCGTGCCCGCGCTGTTCAAGCTGTTCGCCGAGCAGGCGGGGCTCGACTATGACGTCAGCCTCGAAACGCAGGGCGGAAAGTCGCTGGGCTTCCACTATGACGAACGGCGCCAGCTGTTCGACCGGTCGTGGGACATCGTCGTGCTGCAGGAATTCAGCACGCTCGACCGCGCGAAGCCCGGCGACCCCACCGATTATATGCGCAACATTGACCGGCTCGCAGCGCTGTTCAAGGCGCGCAATCCTGCGGTCGATATTCGTCTTGCGGCGACATGGACGCGCGCCGACCAGACCTACAAGTCCGGGGGGCATTGGTATGGGAAACCGGTGACGGCGATGGCCGATGACCTCCGCGCCGCAGCCGACCGTGCACGATCCGCCAATCCGTCCGTGGCGGGTATCGTGCCGGTCGGCCAGGCCTGGAACCGTGCGATGACGTCGGGTGTCGCCGACCCCAATCCCTATGACGGGATCGGCTATGGTCAGCTCGATCTCTGGGCGTACGACCATTATCACGCCAGCGTCGCGGGCTATTATCTCTCGGCGCTCGTCACTTTCGGCGCGATTACCGGAATCGACCCGACGACGCTCGGAGCGAAGGAAAAGGGTGCCGACGAACTGGGATTGTCGGACGCGCAGGCGGCCGCCTTGCAGCGCGTCGCTCGGGATACGCTCGCGAACGGATCATAGGCCCTTGTCGAAATGGGGAGCCGGACAGGTAGGATGCTCGCCTGCCAATTCGTTGGCCGCAGGGAGAAACCGGAAAAACCCCTGCGTTCATCATCTCTGTCGCGTCCGATTAACACGGCTCCGCAAGTTCGCGCATTGTCCGATGCGGTCGGGACGAACCGCGCGAGGAGGGGGAAGAGTGCGCGATCCATCTCGACAGGCAGGTTAGAGCAGCGTGCATCGATCCCGGTAAGGTTCGAGATTTGACCGGCCGATTGTACCAACGGCATCGGAAGGCCGGATGGTACAGTGGCTTTCGCACCTCTCAGGTCTGCAGTCATCCGGGCCGCCCGGCTACTCCCGAGGCAACGGACGCATTCGGCGTCGTCGCAGGGAAAGGGCAAAAGCCATGAAGATCGTCGTGATCGGCGGAACCGGGCTCATTGGTTCAAAGGTCGTCAGCAAACTCAACGCACTGGGGCATCAGACGATCGCCGCCGCTCCCAATACCGGCGTCAACACGCTGACCGGCGAAGGTCTGGCCGAGGCGCTTGCCGGCGCTGACGTGGTCGTCGATCTCGCCAACTCGCCGACCTTCGACGAGGCCGCGATCGATTTCTTCAAGACGGCGGGCCGGAATGTCGCCGAGGCCGAAAAGGCCGCAGGCGTCGGCCATCATATCGCGCTGTCGGTCGTCGGCACCGAAAAAATGGGGGTCAGCCCCTATTTTCTCGCCAAGCAGGCGCAGGAAAAGCTGATCCGTGAAAGCGGAATTCCCTACACGATCATCCACGCGACGCAGTTCATGGAATTCCTCCGCGGCATCGGTCAGTCGGCGGTGGTCGGCGACGAGGTCCGCCTCTCGCATGCTTACATTCAGCCGATGGCGGCCGAGGATGTCGCCGACGCGGTGACCGCGGTTGCGGTCGCCGAACCCGCGAACCGGATCGTCGAGATCGGCGGGCCCGAGAAGTTCCACCTCGACGAAATCATCGGCAAGGTGATGGCATTCGATGGTGACAAGCGCCCGATCGTGGTCGACCCCGAGGCGCGTTATTTCGGCCTGCGGCTCGAGGATGACTCGTTGACTCCGGGCCCCGGCGCGAAGCTCGGTTCGACGCGCTTCGACTGGTGGCTCGAAAACGTCCCGCCGCCGCCGAGGAAGTAGAGGCATCAGCGATTGAAGGGGAAAGCAATATGCTCAGGACCATCTGTATCTGGACCGCCGTCATTCTGGGGATCGGCGCCGAAGCGAACGGGCTCTTCATGCTCTGGTCGCCCGGCGACTGGTATCTCGCAGTGCCGGGCGTCACCACAACGGGCCCGTTCAATCAGCATTTCATTCGCGATATCGGGCTGATCTTCCTGTTTGTGGGAACATCGCTGCTCGTCGGCGCCTTCCGCCCGCAACATCGCGTGCTGCTGTGGACGACCGCGACGTTGTGGCTATGGGGCCATGCGTTCTTCCACTTCTGGGAAGTCACGGTCGGTATCTGCGGTCCCGATGCGATCGCCCGTGATTTTCCGGCCGTCACCTTGCCCGCGATTCTCACGGGATTGTTGAGCTTCTGGGCCATCGCCGATGCGCGGCAGGAGCATTCACGCACTCTTGCCGCCCTCTAATCCCCATGAAGAACAAGGAGAAAACAATGACTCCCCGTATGAATATCTTCCAGGCCGCACCCGATGCGATGAAGGCCATGCTCGCCCTCGAGGCCACGTTCGAAAATTCGGGCCTCGACCATGGCCTCCTCGAACTGGTGAAGCTGCGCGCATCGCAGATCAACGGCTGCGCTTTCTGCATCCATATGCACGTCACCGACGCTGTGAAACATGGCGAAAGCAATATGCGGATCCACCTGCTCGACGCCTGGCGCGAATCGCCGCTCTATACCGACCGTGAACGCGCGGCGCTGAACTGGACCGAGAAGCTGACCCGGATTGGCAAGACACACGGGCCGGATGCCGATTACGAGATGCTGAAGGCGCATTTCGACGACAAGCAGGTCGCCTACCTCACCGTCGCGATCGCCGCGATCAACTTCTGGAACACCGTCCAGATCAGCCTGCGTGCCGTTCATCCCGTCGAGCAGGCAGCCGCGGCGTAACGAGCCCCCGGGTGCCGGACACCTGACCCTGCCGTCCGGCATCGACCCGCCGCCGGGACACCGCCCTCCGGTGTCCCGGCGGCCCCCAGTCAGGAGATGATCGATGAAGCTCTATTATTGTCCCTGGGCCTGCAGCCTTGCCGCCCATATCGTGCTGCACGAGGTCGGCGTCCCGTTCGGGAATGAGAGCGTCGACATCCGCACCAAGGTCACGGCGGACGGCACCGATTTCAACAAGGTCACGCCCAAGGGCTATGTCCCCGCGCTCCAGCTCGACAATGGCGAGATCGTCACCGAGAATATCGCCGTGCTCGACTATCTCGCGGGCGTCTATCCGCAGTTCGGGGTCGATGGCGCGCTTGGCCGGACCCGGCTGGTCGAGGCGCTCGCCTATATCTCGACCGAACTCCACAAGAGCTTCAAGCCCTTCTGGCATAATGGTACCGACGAGCAGAAGGCGGCCGCGAGCGCCTATATCACCGCGCGGATGCGCTATCTCGGAGACACGATCAAGGGCGACTATCTTTTCGGTGACCAGCCGACCGTCGCCGACTTCTATCTGTTCGTGAACACGCGCTGGGCCGAACGTTTCGGCGTTGAAATCCCGCCCGCGATCGCCGCGATCCACGAACGGCTGAACGCGCGTCCGGCGGTGCAGGCGACGCTGAAGGCCGAAGGTCTCGCCTGACGGCGGCGCTTCGCTTCCTCTCGTCCTCTGGTATTTTGTGCTACCGATCACCGATCAGACTGGCAACGACCGGAGATTGTGATGCCGACGCGTCCGTTCGACTTTCCCAACGCCAACGGCGATCTCCTGTCGGGGCGCCTCGAATTGCCCGTCGGATCGACGAAGGCGTGGGCACTCTTCGCGCATTGCTTCACTTGCGGAAAGGATAACAAGGCCGCGGTACGGATTTCGCGCCGCCTCGCCGGTGCGGGCATCGGCGTGCTGCGGTTCGATTTTACCGGCCTTGGCGCTAGCGAGGGCGATTTCGGGTCGTCGGGTTTCAGTCACAATGTGAAGGATCTGGTGGCCGCTGCCGATGCGATGACCGCCGCGGGCATGCCGCCGATGCTGCTCGTCGGGCACAGTCTGGGTGGCGCGGCCGTCCTCGCCGCGGCCGGGTCGCTGCCCGGCATCCACGCGGTCGCGACCATCGCCGCGCCTTTCGACGTCGAACATGTTCTGACCCAGTTCGATCCCGAAGCGCTGGCGAAGGTCGAAACCGAGGGGCGCGGGATGGTGTCGATCGGTAGCCGTCCCTTCCTCGTAGGCCGCGAGCTTGTCGTCAACCTCCGCGAGCAGGATCAGGGTGCGCGCGTCGCTGGTCTGAAACGCCCGCTGCTGTTGCTCCATTCGCCGATCGATCAGGTGGTCGGCATCGAGAATGTGACGAGCCTCTATCTTGCGGCCAGGCATCCCAAGAGCTTCGTGTCGCTCGACGGCGCTGACCATCTGCTGAGCAATGCGCGCGACGCGGACTTCGCGGCCGACATGATTTCGGCCTGGGCCGGTCGCTATTTGCCCGCGATGCCGCCGACGGCGGAAAGCCGCTTCGATGCCGAGGCGGAAGAGACACGGCTCGGCAAGTTCCAGCTGGCGATGCGCGCGGGCAAAGCCGCCTTTATCGCCGACGAACCCGAAAGCGTCGGTGGCCTGGGGTCGGGACCGACCCCCTTCAACCTCCTTTCGTCCGCGCTCGCCGCGTGCACGACGATGACGCTGCGTCTCTATGCCGACCGCAAGGGCTGGCCCGTCGATCGCATCCGTACCGGCGTGACGCACCGGAAGGAGAAGGATCAGGAAAAACCGGACATTTTCAGCCGCCGCGTCGAGATCGAGGGCGATCTGGATGAGGCGCAGCACGCCGAACTGATCGGCGTTGCGGATCGTTGCCCGGTGCATCGTACGCTCGAAACCGGCTCACGCTTCGAGCCCACCGAGGCCGGGTGGACGACGGGAGAAGAATAACTCCGCTTAGTGCAGGGCGATTGTCGCTTCTCGGTCCTGCCGCTCCTTTTCGGGGCGGGATAGGACAGGTCAACAGTCGAATTGCAGAGAGGAGCGCCATGAAGATCACCGTCATCGGGGGCACCGGACTCATCGGGCGCCGGCTCGCCGCGCATCTGCGCGATGCGGGGCACGAGGTCTTCGCGGCGGCGCGCTCGACCGGTGTGAACACGATCAGCGGCGAAGGGCTGGCGGCGGCGCTGGAGGGGGTGGAGGTGGTCGTCGATGCCTCCAATTCGGGCTATGGCGATGCTGCCGATATGCAACGCTTCTTCGCCATGTCGACCGCAAATCTCCTTACTGCGGCGCGTGCGGCGTCGGTCGGTCATTTCATTGCCCTGTCGGCGGTCGGCGCCGATACGCTGAAGGACGGCTATTTCCGGGCCAAGCGCGGCCAGGAAGAACGGATATGCGATGCGGGTATACCCTTCACCATCGTCCGCTCGACCCCCTTTTTCGAGTTCATCTACAAGATCGTCGATGCCGGCGGCGATGGCGACCGGATGCGGCTGGCACCCGTCACCATGCAGCCGATCGCGGCGGACGATGTGGTCAAGACGCTGGCCGGTTTCGTGACCCGCGAACCGGCGAACGACATCGTCGAGATTGCCGGACCCGATATATTCGGACTTGCGGACCTCGCGCTCGAAATCCTGACCGCGAACGAGGATCCGCGCTGGATATCGGTCGATCCCGACGCGCACTATTTCGGGGCGAGTTTCGACGGCGAGCCGCTTACCTGTAGCCGTCCGCAAGCCGCACCGACGCGGTTCGAGGACTGGCTGCGTGACTGGATCGCGTTCGCCTGACCGATCAGCCGACGCGGTTGATTCGCACAATCGTGTTCTCGTCGACCATATTGTCGAACCAGGTGATCAGGACCGAACGCAGCAGCACCTCGTTCGATGCCTCCGCGAACAGCGTGAGGGATGCGTGGAGTTTGGCCGCATCGACATCGCCGAACATCTCGCGCGCGGTCGTCCGGACGAGGCGGAAGAGCGTTTCCACGCATTCGCGGTACCGGTTTCCGAGAAGCGGAAAATCCAGATAGGCGCGGGCCTCGTCCAGCGAGGACAGGGCGTAGATGCTGCCATCGCCTGCATCCGCTCCCAGACGCGGAAAGATGAAATCCATATAGGGCGTGCACATCGCGCCGCGGCGGAGGATGTCGATCGCGTCGTCATAGGCATCGGCCTGCGCGGCGATGAAACGCTCGAGATTATATTCGTCAACCATGGCGGCGATCAACCGGCGACGACGTCGGAAAATTCGGGATGCCGACCGAAAAAATTGACCATGAACTGGCAGCGCAGCACGGCCTTGCGTCCCGCCTGCCGCATCAGATGGACGGCGCCTTCGGCGAGCTGCGAGGCGATGCCCATGCCCCAGAATTCGGACGGTACCTCTGTGTGGATCAATACCAGCCGGCCTTCGTCATCGATCCTGTAAAAGGCCGACGCGGTCGAGCCATCGGGCAGATCGAGCTCGAAACAGCGCTTTTCGACATTGTCGACGACTTCGGCGTCCATGGCAGCTTGCCCTTGCTTGAGGAAGACATGGACAGCCTAGGCCTGCCGCAGCACCGCGACAGACCCAAGGGCTGGCGATATGATTGTACTATCGCCTATCCCGTCTGCGACAAGATGGCGGCGGATCCGGTACAGCCCCAATATTTGGCGAGGGCTGCAAGCTCTTCCCTGGCACGCCGCATGGCAGCCGCCCGTTCGACCTCATGCGCGAATTGCAGTGGTTGCGCATCGACGAAGGCCGGGTCGGCCACTCCGATGAAGCCGAACGCAGCGCGCAGGGCGGGCGTCAGCGCGTCCATCGCCGAAAACGGCGTTCCGGCCCTGAGGTCGACGCCGCGCGTGGTGATGAAAAGCACCCTCTTGTCACCGAGCCTGCCGACATATCGCCCGTCATCGGTCGCGACATAGGTGAGTCCGCCGCGAACGATAGTATCGACGAACAGCTTGAAGGCCGCCGGCATCGTCCAGTTATGCATGGGCATGGCAAACAGCAGCGCGTCGGCACCCAGCAGCCGCGCGCACAGCGCGTCGGACACTGCGAGAGTCTCCCGCATTTCGCGGGTGCGATCGTCGGTAGGCGTATAGGTTGCGCTGGCGAACAGTCCGGTAATCGGCGGCAGCGCTTCGGCTGCAAGATCGAGATAGTCGACCGACAGCGACGGATCATGCGTGCGTAGCTGGTCGACGAAAAAGCGCGACAAGGCGCGCGAGCCGGAGTGGGCGCTCTTGGGGCTGGAATCGACGTGCAACAGTTTCATCCGGGTCTTCCCTAGGCTGCCTGCGCCGGCAGCGGGCGGACCGCACCCTCGTCGATCAGCGCGGCCAGCGCATCGCAGGCCTTGTCGAGTATCGGCGCACGCAAATTCGTGACGCACAGCACCAGACCGGGTTGCGCATCCTCGGGCTTGGCGTACCAGATCGAGAGCGGCGCCGGTGCGATGCCGAGTTCGGGCGCCCGGCGCACCAGCGCGATATCGTCATATCCGCGCGGCAGGTGTGCGATCACGGCGAGCCCCGCGAAGGCATCGACCGCGATCCTGCGATCGAGCCGCGCGTGCAGCGCATCGCGGCGTTCGCGGTAAAGGCTCTTCATGTGGCGCAGGTGCCGCAGGAAATGGCCGTCGGCGAGGAAGCCTGTCAGTGCGAGCTGCGTGGTCACATTCGGCGCGGGATTGAGATAGCCCGCGACCTCGCCGAAGCGCGCGGCGATCTCGACCGGCGCAACGACGAAGCCGAGGCCGAGCGAGGGGCTGATCGTCTTGCCGAAGGTGCCGATATGGATCACGCGGCCCGCAGGATCCTGCGCAGCCAAGGCCGGTGCGGCGCGGCCACCCAGCTGCAATTCGCTGAGATAGTCATCCTCGACGATCCACGCGCCTTCGCGTTTCGCCCAAGCGAGCAGCGCCGCGCGGCGTTCGGCCGAAAGGGTGACGCCGGTCGGCGCCTGCTGGCCGGGTGTGACGATGGCGAGCGCGGCATCGGGCGCGGCGCGCACGCCCATGTCGACGCGTATGCCCTTGGCGTCCACGGGAACCGGCACCGCCTTCACGCCGCCGATCGCCAATCCCATACGGTTGACGGGGTAACAGGGATCCTCGACCCATGCGGTGCGGCCCTGCACGCCGAGGGCCAGCAGCGTGAGACACAGTCCGTTCTTGTACCCGCTCGTCAGGATGATCTGATCGGGATGGCAGCAGATGCCGCGGGTGATAGCGAGCTGCGCGGCGATCTGCCCGCGCAATTCGGGCTCGCCGCGCGGATCGGGCGGACCGACGGGGGCCATCGCATTGGCGCGCACGGCGCGGGTGCGAAGCCGCGCCCACAGCTTGGCGGGGAAGGCGTCCTGCGCCGGAACGCCCATCTGGAAGGGCAGTGGGCGAAGCGAAAAACCGCGCTCCATATCCTGCAGCGGTCGCGGGATATCGACCTGCTGCGCTTCGACCGGGCGGGGGGCGCGACGTTCGGCGACCCGGGTTCCCGCAGCGCCGGCCGAAAAGACAAGGAACTCGTCGGCCAGCGCCTCATATGCGGCCTTCACGGTTCCGCGCGCCACGCCGAGCTGCGCCGCTAGGTCGAGCCACGATGGCAATCGCGTGCCCGGCCGGAGCCGGCCCTCGACGATCGCCGCGCGCAGCGTCGCGGTGATCTGGGCGGTAATCGGTGTCGCATGCGAACGATCGATCGCAAAGGTGACACATCCGGGGTCCCATGGTGCAGTCATCTCGTCACCTCATGGTACTGTAAAAGCATTTCCGATGACGCCGAGGCTATGCCGCACGCGCCGCTTCTGTCGAGACGGGGGCGACCTATGCCAAGGTTCAGGATGCTTTGCCTCGTCGGGTAGGTCGGGCGCCCTCCACCGCGGCGCCCCGGCTGGTGGACCGGCGATTTGGTACAGGCGGCTTGTCAGCTCTCGCGCCTGACCCCTGACAGCAGGCGCCCTTATCCTGAGCAGACTGTCGGGCCGTCCATGGCCCATGAGGAGGGTTTGAACATGGACGGCCAGACTGCCGTAAGCCGCGAGAAGATTCTGCACGCACTGTACGAAGCGGCCGAACTCGAACAAAATCTGATGTGCGCCTATCTGTACGCCGCCTTCAGCCTGAAGGACGGCGAAGCCGAAGGGCTGGGTGCGGCCGAAGCAGAAGCTGTCGCGCGCTGGCGCCGTACAATCCTCGACGTCGCGATCGGCGAGATGAGCCATCTCGTCGCGGTATGGAACATCACTGCGGCGCTCGGCGGCGCCCCGCGCTTCGGACGCGCCAATTTTCCACTCGATCCGGGCTACCTGCCGGCTAACATCAACGTGAAGCTCGCGCCCTTCGGCCCGGACGTTATCCAGCATTTCATCTATCTCGAACGTCCGGAGGATTCGGGCGAGCCCGACGGTGCGGCGTTTCTGGTCACGAACGGCGCAACCCGCACGGTCGTTTCGCCGCAGCTCACGCCGGCGAGCGGCGACTATGCCACGATCGGAATCTTCTATCAGCGGATCGAAGCGGAACTGCGCGCACTTGTCGACGCGATCGGCGAGGTGGCGGTGTTTTGCGGCGATCCGGCGCTGCAATTGTCGAGCGCCGAGGTGGATTTCGAGGGCGCCAGGCCCGTCGCGGACCTGGATAGCGCGCTCGCGGCGCTTGCCGAGATCATCGAAGAGGGCGAGGGTGCGCCGAAGCACCGCGACGGATCGCATTTCCAGCGTTTCGTAACGATACGTTCGGAACTGGAGGGGCTTGGCTCGGCCAATCCCGATTTCATTCCGGCGCATCCCGCCGCGACCAATCCCGTTCTGCGCAAGCCCCCGCGACCCGAAGGTCACGTCTGGATAGGGCATGTCGATGCGGTTGCGACGGTCGATCTTGCGAATGCCATCTATGCGCTGGCGCTGCGATTGCTGGCCGGCGCCTATGCCGTGCCCCGACCGGATCCCGACAAGAGCCTCTATGTCGGCTGCGCGATCGGGCTCATGCACGCCTTGACGGCGGTCGCCGAACGGGCGGCGCGCCTGCCCGCCGGACTTTCGAATCCGGGGTGCAATGCCGGGATATCCTTCACTGCGCTGCGCGACGCCGCGGCGCTCCCGCCGGGAGAAAGCGCCCGGCATGTCTATGTGGAACGCGCGGAAGAACTGGCGGCGGTCGCCCGGGATATGGATGCCTCCGATCCCCGCTGTGCCCGCGCTGCCCGGATTCTGGAAAAGCAGGTCGCGCGGTTGCGCGATGCGCCGATCGGTCCGGCCGCCCCGGTGGCCGCGTCCGCCGTCGTTGTGCAACCGTCCGCGGGCCTGCCGCAGACGACAACCGTCGACGGCGTCGACCGCATCGAGGGCAGGGACATCATCGTGATGTTCGACGGCAAACGCTGTATCCACGCGCGGTTCTGCGTGACGCAGGATCCCGCCACCTTCCTTGCCGATGTCGACGGCCCGTGGATCATCCCCGACGCGACCGGGATCGATTATCTTTGCGGGACGATCCGCCAATGCCCTTCCGGCGCGCTGACCTATCAACGCCGTGATGGAGAGCCCGAGCCGGTGCCGCCGGTCAATCTGATCACGCTGCGCGAAAACGGTCCCTATGCGGTCCGTGCCGATCTGTCGCTCGATGGTAAAAAGGCCGGTTTCCGTGCGACGCTCTGTCGCTGCGGCGCATCGAGACGAAAGCCCTTCTGCGACAAATCGCACAAATATATCGGTTTCGAAGCAACGGGCGAACCCGAGAGCCGCAAGACAGCGAGGCTGGCCGTGCGCGATGGCCCTCTTGCCGTCGAACCAGAACTCGACGGGCCGCTTGAGGTCCGCGGGAACCTGGAAATCCTCAGCGGAACGGGCCGGACGATCGCCTGCGCGGAGACCGCGCGTCTTTGCCGCTGCGGCGCGTCGAAGACCAAGCCTTTCTGCGATAATTCGCATCGCAGGATCGGTTTCCGTAGCGCATGACCGCGTCAGTCCTTCACGACATGTGCCGACAGTGCCGCGGCAACGAAATCGATGAAGAGGCGAACGCGCAGCGGCGGAAAACGCCCGAAGGCGTGCAATGCCAGCGCGGGAACGCGCGACAGCGGGTGCTGCGGCAGCACCTCGACGAGACGACCGGATTCCAGGTCACCCGCGACCGCGACGCGCAACAATTGGGCAATGCCCAAGCCGTTGAGCGCCGCGATGCGCATCGCCTGTCCCGAATCGGAATCGAAGACGCCCGGCGGCGACAGGCTTTCTCCGTCCGCGAAACCGATGGGGTAGACCCGGGCGCCGAGAAGGTAACGGACATGTGCCGCCTGCATCAGCGCATCGACCGACTGCGGATGGCCAGCCTGCTCGAGATAGGCGGGCGAAGCAACGAGTGCGAGCGGCAGTTTGCCGAGCGGGCGCATGATCCAGTCGCCATCGACCACGCTGCCTATACGCAGCGCGACGTCGAAGCCTTCCCGAACCAGATCGACGTGGCGGTCCGAAACGCTGATCCCGAGCCGGATATCGGGATAGTGCGATACGAAATCGCTGGTCAGTGCGTCGACCAACACCGGTGCGAGAATGTCCGGAATGCTGACACGCAGCACACCGCTCGCGCGGCCCGCCCCGTCGAGCACCTCGTCGGCATCGTCGAGCGCACGAAGCAGCGGCGCGACCCGCTCGTAATAGGCGGTTCCGTCAACGGTAAGCGACAACGAGCGCGTTGTCCGCAAGAACAGTTTGACGCCGAGCCGCCGTTCGAGCCGCTCGACGTTCTTCGATACCGCGGAAGGGGTCGTTCCGGCCAGCCGCGCGGCGGCGCTGAACGAGCCCGCCTCGACGGTCCGGACAAAGGCGAGCAGGCCGGTGGTTCGTTCGTATCCTGTCCTCATTCGATAGTTTTTGGCAAAGATGATGTGACAAAGTCCAGTCTTATAAGATCATTGGGAACATCCATATCGATCCTTCCACTGAATAAGGAAGGTGATTTATGAAGAATCTCAAAGGAAAGGTCGCCGTGATCACCGGCGGCAACAGCGGTATCGGCCTCGCCGCCGCGAAACTTTTTGCCGCCGAGGGCGCGCAGGTGGTGATCACCGGCCGCCGCCAGCAGGTTGTCGACGACGCGGTGCGCGAAATCGGCCCTGCGGCATTTGGCGTCCGGGGCGACGTCGCCGATCCCGATCACCATAGTCATGTCGCCGAAATCGTCCGCGACCGCTTTGGCCACGCTGACATCTATATGGCGAACGCCGGCGTCAATACGATCACGCCGTCGCAGGACGTTTCCGAGGACGAATATGACGCGCAGTTTGCGATCAATGCGCGCGGCACCTTTTTCGGGGTGCAGAAGATCGCGCCGTTACTGCGCGACGGTGGCTCGATCATCCTCGTCGGTTCGCTGGCGAGCGACAAGGTGCTCGACGGCCATGCGGTCTATGCGGGCACGAAAGCCGCAATCAACGCCTTTGCGCGTAGCTGGGCGCTCGAATTCAAGGCGCGCGGCATCCGGGTCAACATGCTGAGCCCCGGGCCCACCGAAACTGCGATCCTCGAAAAACTCGGCGTGGCGCCCGAAGATCGCGGCGCATTCATCGACATGATGTCGGGCGCAATCCCCCTCGGACGTCTCGGGCGACCCGACGAACTGGCCAGCGCCGCGCTGTTCCTCGCATCGGACGCCAGCAGCTTCATCACCGGCATCAACCTGCGTGTCGATGGCGGCATGGCGCTGCTTTGAAAGCGAAAAATTCCACAGCAAAGGACCATACGAATGACCAGACAATCCATTGATCCCGCAATCGGCCAGCTGATTTCAGACGTCGTGAACAAGGGCAGTGCCTATGACCTCGACGCCATGGACAAGCTCTATACCTCCGATGAATCCTACCTGATCCTTGGCGGCGACGGGCAGGTTACGCGTGTCGGCCGCGGCGAGATGATGGCCGAATTCCGGGCCCGCCGTGACGAAGGTGACGCGCCGCTTTCGACCGAGCATCGAATTCTCCACGTCGAACAACAGGGCAATCACGCCACCGCCATCCTGTATCGCCGCATGAGCCCCGAACATCCGGCGGCCATGTACGAACTCCGGCTTCGCAACGAGACGGGACGCTGGCAGGTTGCGGGCGAAACCGTGACGCCATGGCCCGGCGGCATCGACGGCTCGGTCCTGCCACCGCGCCGCCGTGCCGCTTGACCGGACGCGGAGAGAGCCGGGATCGACCATAACGGGGAGCGGGACGTTCGTTACCGCTCCCCCAAATGGGGGTGGTGAAGTATCGTCGCCGCGCCCTAGTGGCGAGCAGATGCAATATGGCATCGAAATCGACCGCGCCTGGCCGTCCGATCGGGGAAGCGGTGGCATCTGCGATGCCGATGGGATAATATCGTGCGCAAGGGGCGATGATCATGGCCAATGATTATGAACCGCCGCTGGTCCTCGTCGTTGACGACGATGACGAGGTGCGCACAGCGATCAGCGAATTGATGCTGTCGGTCGGCATCGAGGCGACCTGCTTCGGTTCGACGCGCGAATTGCTTGAATCTCCGCTGCTGGAACGTGCGAACTGCCTCGTTCTCGATGTGCGTATGCCCGGATCGAGCGGGCTCGATCTGCAACAGCATCTGGCGGCTGCCGGTGTCGTGACTCCCGTCGTTTTCCTGACCGGTCATGGCGACATTCCGATGTCGGTCCAGGCAATGAAGGCCGGAGCGGTCGATTTCCTGACCAAGCCGGTTCGCGACCAGACGTTGCTCGATGCCGTCGTCGCGGGAATCGAGCGCGACGTTGCCGAGCGTGCAAATGCCAAGGTCGTTCAACAACATGTCGAACGTTTCGGGACGCTTACGCCGCGAGAAAGTCAGGTCATGCGGGAAGTCGCGCGCGGGCGGCTCAACAAGCAGATCGCCTACGACCTTGGTATTTCCGAAATTACGGTGAAGTTGCATCGCAGCAACGTGATGAGGAAAATGCAGGCGGCAACGGTGGGAGAACTGATCCGGGCATGGGAAAAACTGCCGGTTTCGATCCGCGAAACCGAGAGGTCCTAGACTTTGGTATGGTTACAAAGCCTTACAAGCTGCGCAACTATGAGGTCGTTGGCCGCTCCGGTCGTGTTGAAAAGGGCCAAATCGTTTGCCCAGGACGCCTCTTGTCGCAGTCGTCGATGATGATGAAGCCATCCGTGAAGCCCTGTGCGATCTGCTGATGGTCACGGGGCTTTCCTGTAGCACCTTCGACAGTGCGTCGGCGTTCCTCAATGATGACGCTTCGCCCGATATCGACTGCCTGATCACCGATGTGCGGATGCCCGGCATGAGCGGGCTCGATATGCTCGAACATATGCGGGCCACGGGGTCGGACCTGCCGGTGATAGTCCTGACATCGGTTCTGGACGCCAGCGCTCGCGCGCGGGCGCTCGAACTGGGCGCCCAGGCCTGGTTGACAAAACCTGTCGCCGACGACGCGTTGCTCGACGAACTCCGGTCAGCGATTGGCGAGGATCAGTGGCCCGACGGGCCGGAACGGTGAACCCGGCACCGCCCGGCGAGCCGGCTCCGTCGGTGCAGAAGGATCCGCTTTACGTCGCGGCGCGGGCATCCGAACCAGAAATCGCGGATTTCGCTTCGGAAAGCGTCATCATTTTCGATATCGAGGGTGCGGTCCACTACTGGAACCCCGCCTCGGAAGCGCTATACGGATGGCCCGCACTGACGATTGTCGGCCGCGGCATCGGCCATCTGACGACGCGCAGCGAAAATGAGCGCGAGCACTGGCGCATGCTGCTTCAGGAAGGAACCTGGCAGGGGGTGGTCAGCCGGCGCACGCCATCAGGCATCCACATTGCGGTCGATATTCGCCAGTATGTCCGTTTCGCGCAGGACGGGACCCCGCGCGACGTGATCGAATATGGCCGACAGTCGCTGAATGAAGGTGCGGTGGCGGGGGCGGACTGGCATATTCCCGACCGGCTGATGGCGGCGAGTTGGGAAATCGACGTTTCGGATGCCGTGCCGTTGATCGCGAGGATCGCGCAGCAGCGCAAGCTGGCCGATGCGATCGACGAACGCGATCTCAACGCGCTCTATCTCCAGCTGGTGAAGGCCGCACGCATCGTCAATGTGAACGAACGGACGATGCGGCTGGTCGGAGGCAATCGTGGCCGCGACCTGATGATCGGACAGTCTGTCTCGGGATTCTGGCCGCTCGAAAGCCGGGTCGCGGTCGGTGGCCTAATCGCCGATGCGATGACCGGCGAGGTCGACGGGGCGACCTGCCGGCGCCAGATGCCTTCGGACGGCATCTTGCGCGACCCGCTCGTGACGGTTTGGCGCGCCGAGACGCCCGGGCGGATCTATGTCGCCGTCAACGGGACGGTCGATGACGACCGCTCCTATGTCTATCTGCGCGCAAGCGAGGCGCGCTACCGCAAGCTCGTCCATCATATGCCGGTGGCTTTGTGGCAGGTCGATGCCAGCCATATGGGGCGGATATATGCCGACATCCGCGCGGCGGGCGTCACCGATTTCGCCGCCTATCTCGACGCGCATCCCGAACTGGTCGATCTTGCCGCGACCACGGTGCAGGTGACTGACGTCAATCGCGCCGCGGTCGCGATGTTCGGGGGAGGAAGCGCGCTCGATCTGATGCGGCCGGTGGGCTATCTGTTCACGGCCAGCCGCCGCTCGCTCCGCAATGTGATGATCGGACGCTTCAATGGGCAAGCGGGCCACGACGAGATTACGAAAGTCCAGACCCTCGATGGCCGCGTGCTCGACGTACGCATGTCGGTCACCTATCCCAAGGCGCTTGCCGAACTCGACGTAACGATCTTCAGCTTCGAGGATGTGACCGAACGACTGAGCATCGAAGCGGAGTTGCGCCAGCTCCAGGCTGACTTTACCCACGCTGCGCGGATATCGATGCTGGGTGAATTGACGACATCGATCGCGCACGAAATCAATCAGCCGCTTGCTGCCATCGTCACCAACGCCGAAACGAGCCTGCGCTGGCTGTCGCGCGACGATCCCAATGTCGAGAAGGTCAAGGCGCTGACGGCGCGTATTGCGGCGAGCGGACGGCGCGCCAGCGATATCGTCCAGCATGTTCGCGGAATGGCGGCGAAACGCCGACCCGAACGATCGGCCATCGACCTCAACGAGATCGTGCAGGAATCGCTGACCTTCATCCGTCATGAAATCGAATCGCATTCGATCGGCATCGCCACGAATCTTGCGCGGGGCCTTCCTCGCACGATGGGCGACCGGATCCAGTTGCAGCAGGTCATCGTCAATCTGCTGATCAACAGCGTTCAGGCGGTCGAGACGCAGGGAAGGGACGGGCGCGCGATTTGCATCGGTACGCATTTGACCGACCGTGGCGCGCTTGCCTTCACCCTTCGCGATACCGGCCCCGGTATTCCGCCCGACGACATCGATCGCATCTTCGAAGGCTTCTTTACGACGAAGGAGGCGGGAATGGGGATCGGGCTTGCTATCTGCCAGTCTATCATTTCCGAGCATGGCGGATCGATCACCGCTGCGAATCACCCCGACGGCGGCGCGCAGTTCCGTTTTGAAATACCCGTCGAAACTGTCTGACGGCAGGAGGCGGCGCCGGGCCGGCTCCTGCCGTCGCGATCAGGCGCTGGCCGCGAAGACGGCGCGCATATAGTCGACCGCCTGTGCCACGGCGCCGCGTGCGGCGGGCGTGCCGGTGATCGGGTTCAGCATCATGAAATCGTGAATGGTCGCGTTGTAGCGAACCGCGGTAACCGGCACGCCGGCCTCCGCGAGCTTGCGGGCATAGGTTTCGCCTTCGTCGCGCAGCACATCATTTTCGTCGACGATCAACAGGGCCTGGGGGAGGCCGGCAAGCTGCACCGTCGCCGCGTTGACGGGCGATGCGAGGATTTCGGCACGGCGCGCGGTATCGGGCAGATACTGGTCCCAATACCAGGCCATCGCCCTGGCGGTGAGCCACGGACCGTCGGCGAACTCCCTGTAGGAGGCGCTGGACATCGATGCGTCGGTGACGGGGTAAAAGAGCAGTTGGGCGACGAAATCGGGCCCG
The DNA here is from genome assembly GCF_016463645.1 of Sphingopyxis sp. Taxonomy (GTDB): domain Bacteria; phylum Pseudomonadota; class Alphaproteobacteria; order Sphingomonadales; family Sphingomonadaceae; genus Sphingopyxis. The sequence continues at coordinate 58,395 of NZ_JAEMQX010000006.1, forward strand.
CCGCGCTCCTTGGCCATCAGCGTCACCGCCGCGGCCATATTGCCGCCCACGCTGTCGCCCGCGACGGCGATACGCCCGGCGTCGGCGCCGAACGCATCCGCGTTCTCGGCGACATGACGCGCGACGGCATAGGCCTGTTCGATCGCGTTCGGATACTGGCTTTCCGGCGAGCGGTCATAATCGACGAAGACGAGAACCGCATTCGCCCCGATCGCGAGTTCGCGAACGAGCCGGTCGTGCGTCTGCTTGTCGCCGAGAACCCAGCCGCCGCCGTGGATATAGATGATCGCGGGAAGCGTGCCGGTCACGCCGGCAGGGCGGACGACGCGGATGTTCGTCTTGCCGGCCGGCCCCACGGGCAGCGCGCAGTCCTCGCTGTCGACCGCGAGCAGCGGAACGGTGGCCGATTGTTGCACCGACGACAGGACCGCGCGCGCATCGGTCGGCGTCAGCGTGTAGATCGCCGGCCCGTCGGGCAAGCCTTCGACAAAGGCCTTGGTGTCGGGCTCGAGTGGGGAGGGTGCCTTGTTCTTCGTCATGTCGGTCCTTTCGATCCGGGCGGGAACGCCCCGCCTCGGTCACCGGTCTGCCATCCGCCGGAGGCGCCCGGCTATCGTCCCGAAGCAGGTCGGCGACTGGCGAAGCCTTGCATGCCGCCTAACCTTTGGTTTGGGGGCTGCAACGTTCGCAGAGGGGTGGATCATACTTTGAACCGATAGGCGGCGGGGCGCGAAGACCGCATATCGGGCCATCCAATCAGAGGAAGGATGACCCCATGTATCGCTCCATTCGTTCGGCGGCGCTGGCCGCATTGCTCTTTTCCGGGACTGCCAATGCGCAGGCGGCAGATGACGCAGCCAAGCCGACGGTCGTGCTCGTGCATGGCGCATTCGCCGACTCCTCGGGCTGGAACGGCGTGATCGAACGTCTCGAAAAGGACGGCTATCCGGTGATCGCGGCGGCGAACCCGCTGCGCAGCGTCGCGGGCGACGCCGAAAGCGTCGCCGCCGTCGTCCGTTCGATCCCGGGGCAGGTGATTCTCGTCGGTCACAGCTATGGCGGCGTGGTCATTACCGAAGCCGCCAAAGGCAACGCCAATGTGAAGGCGCTCGTCTATGTTGCGGGCTTCCTGCCGGACACCGGGGAATCTGCGCTCACGCTGTCGGCAAAATTCCCCGGCAGCACACTCGGCGGCGCTCTTGCTCCGGTCGGCCTGCCGAACGGCGGGACCGATCTCTATATCCAGCCTGCCAAGTTTCATGAGCAGTTTGCCGCCGACGTTTCCGCCGAACAGGCGACATTGATGGCTGCGACGCAGCGCCCGGTAACGCAGGATGCGCTCAGCCAGCCGTCGAAGGCGGCGACGTGGAAGAGCCTGCCGAGCTATGTCATCTATGGCGCGGAGGATCAGAACATTCCGGCGGCAGCGATGAAATATATGGCCGATCGCGCTCACGCGCGCAAAACCGTCGCGGTCGCAAACGGCTCGCATGCGCTGATGGTATCGCACCCCCTCGAGGTTGCCGAACTGATCGAAAACGCCGCGACCGACCGGTAACCGGCCGGCGCGCCGCCCCCGATCAGTAGATCGGTGTAATCTGCATCTGCGGAAGCGGGCGCGGCGTTCCGTCGCTGAGATCGGGGCCCAAGTCGGCCCATTCGTTACCCTGTGCAACCAGATCGGCGAACAGCTTTTGCGAAGCGGCTTCGGCTGCGGCGGATCGGAACTTGTATGAAACCGGCGGCGGCGCGCCTGCTCGCACCGCTTCGAACGCCGGCGCATAGGCGGGGATCGGCGGCGCGAGCTTCGTGCTCGCAGCGATCCGGATCGAATAGCGTTGCAGTCCGGATGCAACATTGCGCCAGCGCACCCAATGATGATTGGCGAAAGAAAACTGGTACAGGCGTTCGCCCGCCGCGGTGCCCTTCCGCGATATGCTGTCGAGTATTTCCTGCGACATGTCGAGGTTCATGCCGCCCTCGGTCCGGTCGAGCGAGATGTGAACGATCCGGTCGCGCTGTCCCGGCGCGCGCGACTGGAGCAGGTCGCGCCAGTTCTGCATGGTGCTGATGATGCCGAACAGGAAGCTCGACATTTCGGCCAGCGCAAGGCGGCGGGCGATCGAACTATAGCTGCGTTGCCAGCCGCGATTGTTGTGGAGTGGGAGCCACACGGCCGCCTCGGCCCGGTCGCGCGGAAGCGGGAGTTCGGGGTTCTCCGTCGCGGAGGCGCCATCATTGCCTTGCGGATAGACGAGGTTGATCGCGAAAGTCGGCCAGCGGGGTAGCGGTGCGTCGAACAGGTGAAGCGGGAAATTGCTCGACACACCACCGTCCGAGAACCAGCAGATGCGGAAACGCTCGATCGACGAAACTGGGGCGTCGCCCCCCGTCGCCAGACTGTCGGTACTCTGACCAAGCGAGTTTTCATTTGTCTCTTCGCTATCATCGGACGTTTCGCCTTCCATGCCGCCCAGCGGCGTTCGCCGCGCGGCCGGTTCGTGGAGCGGCACCGCGCTGATGAGCAGCGGAAAGCTCAAACTCATCCGCATCGCGACAAGAACCGGCATCCGGCCCTCGACCGGCAGGCGGTAATAATCCCGCCCGTCAACGCGATCGGGCGGACCCGCCATCACGACCATCGCATCGACGACGGCGTTGGGAAACAGAAGGTCGAATTCCTCGCGCAGGAACCAGAAGGTGGCGTCGGTGAAGGGCAGGGTGCGCGGTTCGTGATGCGACACGCCGGTCGTGATCATCTGGAGCGAGATCGCTCTGTCAGTTTCGGGCTCGCCCGGATACCGGGGGGCGGTCCAAAGGTCGCCGAACAGCAACGGCTCCGACACGGGCTTGCCCGACAGTGACTGCAGGATTCCGTGGAGCCATTCGGTCAGCGCCGGCTTTTCACTGCCTTCGCGCGGAGCAAGACCTGAACAGAGGCCAAGCAAATTCCGCCGCGCCGTGCGCGCTACGCGCAGCACCGCACAAACCGCCGCGCCGAGATAGGCGCAGACCACCGACGGCAGCGCGGCCGCGGCGAGGCCGGGAGACCCTGCAAGCCAGAAACCGAAGCCGAGGAAGAGGCCGAGCAGAAGCAGCGTTTCGAGCGGCGCGATGGCCACCACCGCCACGGCGGCGGCAAGGCCTTTGCGGAGCGGACCCGCATTGCCCGCGAGCATCACGATCAGGCGATAGGCACTTCGTGCGCCGCGTGCGGGTTGAAAGAGGTTGAAGATGAAGCCTTGCGACGAAAGCTGCGCTGCAACGCGCCCAAGGCCCGCGAAGCCGAGCGTCGGCGGGCAGGGCGCGTCGGAGCCTGACGCGGCATGCTTGCGGTCGCCGAGCGCTGCCGCCGCGGTCGCCGCAGCGGCGATTGCGCCCGCCGAGGTTCCTCCGATATTCTTGAACCGGAAATCGCGCGAAAGTGCGAGTACGGCATTGGGATAAACGACGCCGCTCGTGATGCCGCCCTTCATCACCAGGTCGCAATAGCGGGTGGGAGTCTGGCTCATGTCTTCCTCTCCGGGACGTAGGGGCCTCGAATGTCTCGCCGATTCCGGCGCATGGGGCAAGTCGGCGCCGGGCAATCCACAAGCCATTTGCTTCTGCTGTGTTGGGATTGTAATACGGGCGCCGCGCATGAAATGGTTCCGTAAACCCGCAGGCCCCGACCCGACCCTCGCCATGACGCCGGGCGGCCCGTTCGCCGATATCCCCCCGGCGCCCTCGCCACCCGTTCCCGAGACGCGGCGGCGTAAATGGATGCGCCGCATCTCGCGCGGCTTTGCGATCTTCAGCATCGCTTTCCTGCTGCTCGTCGGCTGGCTTGCGCTCACGGCCCCTCTGTCGAAATCGCTCGAACCGATCGCGCCGCCCCAGATCACCCTTCTGGCGTCCGATGGCACGCCGATTGCGCGTACCGGTGCGATCGTCGATACGCCGGTAAAGGCAAGGGACCTGCCGAGACATGTGACCGGCGCCTTTCTCGCGATCGAGGACCGGCGCTTCTACACCCATTGGGGCGTCGATCCGCGCAGTATCGCGCGCGCGGTCTGGAGCAATGTTACGGGCGGCCGGACGCAGGGCGGCAGCACGATTACCCAGCAGCTCGCCAAATTCACCTTCCTGACGCCGAAGCGCACACTCGGTCGCAAGGCGCGTGAGGCGCTGATCGCCTTCTGGCTGGAAGCCTGGTTGACGAAGGACGAGATCCTAGAACGCTATCTTTCGAACGCCTATTTCGGCGACAATACCTATGGCCTGCGGGCCGCCTCGCTCCACTATTTCTATCGCCAGCCCGAAAAGCTGACCCCGGCGCAGGCGGCGATGCTCGCGGGACTGGTGCAGGCGCCATCGCGCCTCGCGCCGACGCGCAACCCTGACCTCGCTGAAAAGCGCATGAAGCTCGTGCTCGCGGCAATGGTCGACACCGGCTATATGACCGAGGCGGAAGCGAAAGCCCTCCGCACCCCGCGTATCGATGTACGTACGCGCAACACGCTGCCGACCGGTACCTATTTTGCCGACTGGGCGCTGCCCGAGGCACGCAAGCTCAGCGATGTCGGCTATTCGCGCCAGACGATCACGACGACGCTCGATGCCCGACTGCAATCGGTCGCGCGCCGCGTGACGAGCCGCGCGGGTCTCGGCAAGGCGCAGGTTGCGCTTGTCGCGATGCGCCCGAACGGCGAGGTCGTCGCGATGATCGGCGGCAAGGACTATGCGGCCTCACCCTTCAACCGCGCGACGCAGGCACGGCGCCAGCCGGGCTCGACCTTCAAGCTCTTCGTCTATCTCGCCGCGCTGCGTGCGGGCTGGGATCCCGAAGACATGATCGACAATAGCGCGATCGAGACCGGGGCCTATCGTCCCAAAAATTCGGGCGGCGCCTATTCGAAGGAAATCAGCCTCGAAGATGCCTTCGCTTCGTCGAGCAACGTCGCCGCGGTGCGCTTGCTCCGCGAGATCGGCGACGACAAGGTGATCGACATGGCGCGCGACCTGGGCGTCACCGCGCCGATGACGCAAGGCGACCCCAGCCTTGCGCTCGGCACATCGAGCATGACCCTGCTCGAACTCACTGCCGCCTATGCCGCCGTCGCGGCGAACCGCTATCCGGTCGAGCCCCACGCGTTCGAGGCCGAGGAAAAGGGCTGGTTCGAAAATCTGATCTGGGGTCCGTCGAGCTTCGGGTCGCGCGAGCATGAGGATATCGAAAAAATGCTGCGCGCCGCGGTCAATCGCGGCACCGGTCGCGCGGCTAGGCTGCCGCAGGCGAATTTCGGCAAGACGGGGACAAGCCAGGACAATCGCGACGCGCTCTTTGTCGGCTATGCCAACGGCCTCGTCGTCGGGGTATGGATCGGCAACGACGACAATACACCGCTGCAGGGCATCTCGGGCGGCGGCCTGCCGGCGCGCATCTGGCGCGATTTCATGACTCAGGCATCGGGAAGGCCTGCCGCGCCGCGGCCCAGGCCCGCCGATCCCGCCGGGCCCATCGAACCGCTCGACATTCCGGACATCGGCGACATCCCTGTCGGGGATCGCACGCGCGTCGGCATCGAAGGCGGCGATGCGGTGATTTCGACCGAGATCAACGGCAGCCGTATCGACCTGCGCCTGCCGCTCCGCGAAGGCCGCCCGGCCGGGACAGACGGGGCTCCGCCGCCCGTGACCGTGGCCGAGCCCCAGCCTCCACCCGGCTAAGGCGCGGCTCAGCCCGGCGGCAGGAGTTCGAACGCCGCTGTCGCCATCGACTTTCCGTTCACGATCAATTCGACTTCGTGCCGCCCGGGATGGTGTCGCCGGGTACTGAAATCGCGGATTGTCTGACCGATTCCGAGCGAAGCGGTATCGCCCGCCGCGAGCTCGAACGTCTTGAGCTTGAAGACCTTGGGCGCGCTCTTGCCGCCGGCGCGTGCGTAATGGACGCAATAATCGACGACAAGTCGCTGCTCGCCCGTCGCTTCCGAGACAAGCTCGGCCGTGATGGCGATCCGATCGCCGAGGCGTACCGTCGCTGGCGAAATCGCAAAGTTGCGCACGGTCACCGCCGCGCCGTGTCCGACCCCGATCAGCGCGAGCGCGCCGGCATCTCCCTTCTTGATCAGCGTGCGCAGCGCGTGGCGAATGATCCAGACCGTACGGGCATCCTCCTGCGGCCACGTCGCAAGGCGGGCGAGAAGCCAGTCCGGGCGATCCTTGGCGATGTCGTTCAGGTGATTTGCGACCGACTTGCGGACATAAAGGCTGGGATCGGCCTTCAGCGTTTCGAGGATCGGCGCGGCGAGCGTCGGATCGGCCTTCAGTGCGGGAATGCGCGCCGCCCACGGCAGCCGCGGGCGGGCGCCTTCACTCGCAAGCCGGCGGACGTGATCGTTGTCGCTGGCGGTCCAGCGCGCCATCGTTGCCAGCGCGCGCGGCGGGTTGGCGGCGAGGAATGGCCGGATCGCAAATTCGGCCGAGCCGTAACGGGTGAGGTCGGCGAGCGCTTCCATCGACGCGTCGAAATCGCCGAGACCATAGCGCGCGACATATTCGGTGACGGCAATCGCCTGAAACCCATGGGTCAGGAACGGCGCCATCGCGCGAAGGGCGTCGAGCGCCGCCGGATAGTCGATGGGCAGGGCGCCGCGCAGCGCGTCGGCGATATGCCGAACGCGCTCCATGATCGACAGCGCGTCGAGCCCGTTCGATGCGACGGTCAGAAAGGCGGCGCGATCGAAGTGCGGCGACGCCGTCGCCCCGGCATCCGCGATTGTTTCCAGCGCCCGCGGGCCGAGGATATCCTTGAGCAGGATGGGGGAGGTGGTTTCGCCTGTCATCGAGCTTCCATCTTGGTGCGGCGCATATCGCCGTGCGGATAGGCGCCGCATAGCAACGGCCACCGTCCGGTTCGAATATTTTCATCGTGGTGCCGGCCTCACCATGTCGCGCAACCATGTCAATTTCATTCACACTCGTGAGAGTGAATATTGACTCGCGGCCCAGGCGCTGCCATGAAGGCGCCATGCCGACGATCGAGCGGCGACTTTTGGGAGAGGGCAAGATGAGGGTTCAGCTGTTTGCGTCCGTATGCGCGGGCGCGCTTTTCGCAATCCCGGCGGCCGCCGTCGCACAGGATGCTGCCGAGGCGGCGCCACAGGCCGACGAAACGCGCGACGGCAACGACATCATCGTCACCGCGACACGCCGCGAGGAACGCATTCAGGATGTGCCGATCAGCATCTCGGCCTTTTCGCAGTCGGAGCTGACCGAAAAAGGCATCGTCGGTTACGAAGGCATCGGGCGCGAGACGCCGGGCGTGGTGCTCAACAAGCCGACCGCCAACTTCAACAATTTCACCGCGCGCGGCATCGCAACCAACGGCTATAACGCCAACCTGCAAAGCTCGGTCGCCATCTACATCGACGAGCTTCCCGTCTCGACCATCGGCAACACCACCGTCGTCGATCCGAACCTGTTCGACGTCGAGCGGGTCGAATTCCTGCGCGGGCCACAGGGGACGCTGTTTGGGTCGGGTTCGCTTTCGGGCGCCATGCGCATCCTGCAGAAGAGTCCGGATCTCAATGATTTTGACACCTCGGCGCTCGTCGATTTTGGACTGACCGGGTCTGACAGTTTTCGCCAGCGTTACAATGCGATGGTCAATGTCCCGCTTGTCGAGGACAAGCTCGCGCTCCGCGTCGTAGGCTTCTACCGCGACGAGGAGGGCTATCTCGACAATGTCGGGACCGGCGTGAAGAATTCGAACACGCTGATCGATTATGGCGGCCGTGCAACCTTGCTGTGGCGCCCGACCGATCGCCTCTCGATCAAGCTGCTCGGCAGTTACGAATACAGCAATCCGAAGGACAGCTCGCTGACCGACCCGTCGCTCGGTCGCAACAAGCGCGTTTCGGACGAGCCCGACCGTTTCACCGGCAAGCAGACGATCGCGAACGCGACGCTCGAATATGAATTCGATTTTGCCAAACTCACCAGTTCGTCGACCTATTCGGATTTCGACCAGCGCTTCTATGTCGACCTCGCCGGCACTTTCCCGCCGGGTTCTTTCCCCGGCGCGCCGATTGCCTTCGGTCTCGACGCCGATGCCTATGACAAGGTCTTCGTACAGGAAACGCGGCTCGCTTCGACGCTCGACGGCCCGTTCCAGTTCGTCGTCGGCGGCTTCTACCTCCATCGTCGCCGCGACGTCGATTACTTCTACCGGTCGAACCTCGATTTCCTCGCGGATCGCAACATGACGGGGTTGCCCGACAAATATTTCCAGAAACTCTACACCCACTCGATCAGCAAGGAGATCGCGGGGTTCGGCGAACTCACCTATCGTTTCTCCGACAAATTCTGGCTGACCGGGGGCATGCGTTACGGCGAGACATCGGCGCAGGCCTTTACCGAGGCGGGGGGCTATCTCGCGACGGCGGCAGGGTTCAACTATTACGACTATTCGCTGCTCGGTCTGCCGGTGAACTTCACGACCTTCACCCCCTATGCCGCCGCCGAGGGAGTGAAGGCCAAGGGATCGAAACCGTCGTGGAAAGCGAGCGCGACCTTCAAGCCGAGCGACGCGCTCACCACCTATGCGACCTTCTCGACCGGTTTTCGCGCGCCGATCGTCAACGCCCGCGCCGGTGCGCCCAGTCTTGTCGATGACACCGACATCATCATCCCGTACGGCGCCACCTCCGACAATCTCAAAAGCTACGAGGTCGGTGCGAAGGCGCGCTGGCTCGACGGACGGGTAACGATGAACGCCGCCTTCTACCTCATCGACTGGAAGAATATCCAGGCGCAGGCGAACCGCCAGTCGGACTCGGTGCAGTTCGCGACGAACATCGGCGCCGCGCGCAGCAAGGGTTTCGAATTCGAGATCGGGGTGATCCCCGCGACCGGCTGGGCGATCGGGTTCAACGGCGCCTACAACGACGCGAAGATCACCAAGCTGTCGCCCGAGGAAGCGGCGATCTCGGGCGCGGTGCTCGGTCATCGGCTGTCGGCGCCGCGCATTCAGGGGTCGGCCTATATCGCTTACAGCTTCAACCTCGCGAACGACGTCGAGGCGACGATGGCAGCGAATGCGCAGCATATCGGATCGTACAACAGCAGCTTTCCGAACACCCCGGGCAATCCGAACCTGCCGCTCTCGACGTTCGGGAAAACGGATGCCTACAGCAACGTCAATTTGAGCTTCGGTTTGAAGAAGGGCGATATTTCGGCGCAATTCTATGTCGAGAACCTCTTCGACGATCATTCGATCACCTATATCCACCCCGAAGCTTTCCTCGTGAGCCGCTTCGGCACGATGCGCCCGCGCACCTTCGGCGTCCGCCTCGGTTACAGCCTGTAATCATGGTGGCGGCCGGTCATACGCAGCCGGGCGCGTCGGCGGCGCGCCCGTCCTTCGTGCTGGGGATGCTCTGTTTCGTCTACATCCTGAACTTCCTCGACCGCCAGCTCCTGTCGATCCTCGCGAAGCCGATCCAGGATTCGCTTCAGATCACCGACGGCCAGCTCGGGCTGATCAGCGGGCTCTATTTCGCGATGTTCTATTGCTTCATCGCGATCCCCGTCGGCTGGTTCGCCGACCGGACGAGCCGCGTCGGGGTCCTGTCGGCCGCCTGCGCGATCTGGAGCGGCGCGACGGTCGCGTGCGGCATGGCCGCCAACTATACGCAGCTCGTAGTGGCGCGCATGGTCGTCGGTTTCGGCGAAGCGGGCGGGGTGCCGCCGTCCTATGCGATCATCACCGACACCTATCCGCCGGGCAAGCGCGCCGCCGCGCTCGGCATCTTCAACCTGGGACCGGCGATCGGCGCGGCGGCGGGGGTGGCATTCGGCGCCGCGATCGCGGAGCGGTTCGGCTGGCGCATTCCCTTCATCGCCGTGGGCGCGATCGGGATCGTCACGGCGCTGGTCGTCTGGTTGACGGTGCGCGAGCCGAAGCGCGGCGCGACCGACGTCGGCGGCCCGGTCCCGGCTGCGGGCGTTCCGACCGAAGGGAAGGCCCCGTTCTGGCCGACGGTGCGCATGTTCGTGTCGCACCCGACCCTGATGCTCGCGGCGCTCGGCAGCGGCGCGACGCAGTTCGTGACCTATGGTCTCGGCAATTTCGCGGTGCTGTTCCTGATGCGCGAAAAGGGCATGGTGCTGGGCGAAGTCGCGATCTGGTACGCGCTGGTCCTGCTCGTCGGCATGGGCGGCGGGATGATCGTATCGGGCCGCGTGATCGACCGGATGGTCCGCAAGTCGCGCACGGGCTATGCGATCGCCCCCGCGCTGTCGCTGGCGGTCGCGATGCCCTTTTATCTCGCCTTCGTCTGGGCGCCGGGCTGGCCGCTCGCGCTGGCGCTGCTCACCGTCGTGATGATCTTCAATTACTTCTACCTCTCGGCTTCCGTCGCGTTGGTGCAGGACGAAGTGCAACCGGGCCAGCGCGTGCTCGCCGGGGCCTTGCTGCTTCTCATCATGAACTTCATCGGACTGGGGCTGGGGCCGACGTGGGTCGGCTTCGCCAGCGACTGGTTTACCGCGCAGGGCGACCTCCACGGGCTGCAAACGGCGCTTTACACGCTGACGCCCTTTTATTTGATCGCGATCGGACTTTTCCTCTGGCTCGCGCGGCGATTGCGCCGGGAAGATATCGGGCAGGAGATACGGGCATGAAAAAGCTGCTTGGCGCATTGTCGGCGGGCGGGCTCGTGATGGCGGTTCCCGCCGTCGCCGCGAGCCCGGTGGTCGAAACGCCCGCCGGTACGGTGGAAGGCAAGACCGTCGGCAAGATCCGCGAGTTCAAGGGCATTCCCTTCGCCCGGCCGCCGGTCGGCGAGCTGCGCTGGAAAGCCCCGCTGCCGCTGCCCGCATGGGAGGGCGTCCGCAAGGCGCAGAGCTTTGGCGCCGCGTGTGTCCAGCCGCGTCCGAACGCGGTGCATATCTACGCCAATCCGCCCGCGAAGATTTCCGAAGATTGCCTGACGCTCAACATCTGGGCGCCGGAAAAGGCGAAGGACGCGCCGGTGATCGTCTGGATCCACGGCGGCGCGCTTTCCACCGGTTACAGCCACGAGGCGATGTACGACGGCGCGAAGCTCGCCGCGCGCGGTGCGATCATCGTCTCGATCAACTACCGCCTCGGCGTCCTCGGCTATATGGCCCATCCGGCGCTGAGTGCGGAATCGGCGGACGGCGTGTCGGGCAACTATGGCCTGCTCGACCAGATCGCGGCGCTCGAATGGGTGAAGGCGAATATCGGCGCGTTCGGCGGCGATGCGAACAATGTCACCATCGCGGGCGAATCCGCGGGCGCGCTCAGCGTGATGTATCTGATGGCGTCGCCGAAAGCGCGCGGCCTGTTCCACAAGGCGATCGCGCAGAGCGCCTATATGATCTCGACCCCGTCGCTGAAGGAGGTGCGCCACGGCGAGCCCGCCGCCGAGGCGACCGGGGAAAAGGTCGCTGCCGCGCTCGGTGCCGCCGATATCGCCGCTCTGCGCGCGCTCGATCCGGTCGCGCTGACCGACGGCGCGGCCAGGGCGGGCTATTTTCCGTGGGGCACCGTCGATGGCAAGATCCTGCCCGACCAGCTCGTCGATATCTTCGACCGCGGCGAGCAGGCGCCGGTGCCGATGATCGCGGGCTTCAACATCGGCGAAATCCGGTCGCTGCGCATTCTCGCGCCGCCGCCGCCCGCCAATGCCGCGGCCTATGAAACGGCGATCCGCGAACGCTATGGCGACCTCGCCGACGCCTGGCTCAAGCTGTATCCCGCGAAGGATCTGGGCGAGGCGGTGCTCGCGGCCCCGCGTGACGCGCTTTATGGCTGGACCTCGGAGCGGCTGGCGATCCGGCAGACGGCGCTTGGTCAGTCCGCTTATCTGTATCTTTTCGATCATGGCTATCCCGCCGCGAGCGACGCCGGGCTGCACGGTTTTCATGCGGCCGAAATCCCCTACGTGTTCGGTACCGCCAGCGACACGCCGCCCTATTGGCCGAAGATTCCCGACAGCGTTGGCGAACGCCGTTTCGCCGCCGCGATGGGCGATTACTGGGTATCCTTCGCCAGAACCGGCAAGCCCGAGGCTGCGGGGCAGGCGCCTTGGCGCCTCTATGGCACGGAGGCCGCCTTCATGGCATTCGCCGACGTGCCGCGCCCCGGTACGCGGCTGATGCCGGGCATGTATGCGCTGCACGAGGCGGCGGTCTGCCGCCGCCGCGCTGCGGGCAACCAGCCGTGGAACTGGAACACCGGTATCGTGTCGCCGGTGCTGGCAAAGGGCCCGGCCTGCCCATGATCCACGGTAGCATGCAGGATTACCCGCTGACCCTCGACAAATTCCTCGATCACGCCGCGCGGTGGCACGGCGAGGCCGAGGTCGTCACGGCGCGCGAGGATGGCAGTATCGCGCGGGTAGGCTATGCGGCCTTGCGCGATCGCAGCCTTGCGATCTCGTCGTTGCTGGCGGGCTTCGGCGTCATCGAGGGCGACCGTGTCGCGACGCTCGCGTGGAACAGCCAGGCGCATGTCGAGGCATGGTATGCGACGATGGGAATGGGCGCCGTCTGCCACACGCTCAACCCGCGCCTCACCGCGCCGCAGCTCGCGGCGATGGCGATGCAGTCGGGCGCGAAGCTGCTGATCGTCAGCGCCGACCTGCTGCCGCTCGCGCGGTCGATCGTCGAGCGTGTGCCGGCGATCGGGCAGGTGCTGGTGATCGATGGCTCCGCAGGTGGCTGGCCTGCGGCCGCTCCCCCGCTCCGCGAACTCGAAATATTGATCGGCGATGCATCGGGCGGCGCCAAATGGGGCGGTTTCGACGAGCGCTCGCCCGCCGGCCTCTGCTTCACCTCCGGCACGACGGGTGCGCCGAAGGGTGTGACCTATACTCACCGGGCGAGCTTCCTCCATACGCTCCGTGCCTTGCAGGCCGACGTTATGGCCTTCACTCACCGCGATGCCGTGCTTGCCGTCGTGCCGATGTTTCACGCCAATGCCTGGGGCCTGCCCTTCGCGCTTCCCGCAGTCGGCGGCAAGCTTGTGCTCCCCGGGCGTCAGGCCGACGGGGCAAACCTTGCGCGGCTGATCGCGGCTGAGGGAGTCACGGTCGGTGTCGGTGTGCCGACCGTCTGGCTCGGCGTTGTCGAGCATCTCGAGGCAGCGGGGGGCGAACTGCCGTCGCTGAAGCGCATCATCGTCGGGGGCGCGCCGATGCCGCCCGCGCTGATGGAACGTATCGAGCGGCGGCTTGGGGTCACGGTGCAGACAAGCTGGGGCATGACCGAGCTGTCGCCGCTCGGCACGATCACGCCGCCCGATGATCCGCTACGCAGCGCGTCGGTATCTGGCCGGCCGGCGATCGGCGTCGACTTGCTGCTTACCGACGCGTCCGGTGTGGCGCTTCCCGAGCAGCGGGGAGGCGAGGGGCATTTGCGCGTGCGCGGTCCGGCGGTGGTCGAACGCTATCTCGGGCAGGAGGAATCGGCGACCGATCCCGACGGCTGGTTCGTGACCGGCGACCTCGCGCGGATCGACGCGCGCGGCAATCTGTCGATCACCGGCCGCGCCAAGGATCTGATCAAGTCGGGTGGCGAATGGATCAATCCCGCCGAGATCGAGGCGATCGTCGGCGCGCTGCCGGAGGTGTCGCTCGCCGCAGTCATCGGCCGCGAGGACCCCAAATGGGGCGAGCGGCCGGTGCTGCTCGTGGAACTGGGCGCCGATGCCGATATCAGTGACGCCGACCTGCTTGCGCCGCTGGCCGGGCGGGTTGCGCCTTGGTGGATTCCCGATGCCGTCGTGCGCCTCTCCGCCATGCCGCTGGCGCCGACCGGAAAAATCGATAAGATTCGCTTGCGGAACGACCATGGCGGGGGTTGATCCGCAATCGGGCGTTGCGGCAGGGGCGGCGACGGAACAGAAATTGAAAGTCGGACGAGTGACGGAAAAGGCGAAAACGCGTCGGCGATCGACCAAGGCCGAACAGCGCGCCGAGACGATGGAGCAGATCCTCGACGAGGCCGAACTGCTCTTTTCGCGGCACGGCCTGCACGGCGTGACGCTGAAGGACGTCGCCAAACGGGTGGGCGTCCACCACACGCTGCTCAACTATTATTTCGAGGACAAGAAGAAGCTGTTCGACGCCGTTTTCGCGCGTCGCGCGGTCGTGACAAGTACGAAGCGGATGCAGGCGCTCGACGAATATGACCGCGCGAGCGGCGGCAAACCGACCATAGAGGGCGCGCTCCACGCCTTCCTCGACACCGACCTCGATCTCTATATCCACGGCGGCGACGGATGGAAAAATTACGGCGCGCTCGGCGCGCAGGTTGCGAATACCCCCGAATGGGGCGCCGAATTGATGGACAGCCATTTCGACCCCGTCGTGCTTCGTCTGATCGAACTTTTGAAGAAGGCGATGCCCGATTGCGCCGAGGAAGATATCTTCTGGGGCTATCATTTCGTGACCGGCGCGCTGATGGTCACGCTCGCGCGCACCGGACGCATCGACAAGCTGTCGGGCGGCGTCTGCAAGTCCGAGGATTTCGAGGCGATCAAGGCGCGCATGGCTTCGTTCATGGCCGCGGGCTTCGTGCAAATCTGCAACAAGAAGGCTTAGGCGGGCGGGGCTGCAATTCTTCCTCCCTTTGCTTGCACATGATATTAACTCACTAGAGAGTGAATGGAGATTGATATGAGGGATGACGCATTGGCGCTGAGGGATCGGATTGCGATCGTGACGGGGGCAGGCGGCGGGTTGGGCCGCGCCCATGCGCTCTATCTCGCGAAACAGGGCGCACGCGTCGTCGTGAATGACCTCGCGCTGTCTGCGGCCCGGGAGGTCGCCGCCGAAATCGCGGCGAATGGTGGCGAGGCACGGGCGATTGCGGCATCGGTGGCTGACGAGACCGCAGTGAATGCCATGGTTCACGATACGCTGGCAGTGTGGGGCCGCGTCGATATCCTCGTCAACAATGCCGGCATATTGCGCGACAAGAGCTTCGCAAAGATGAGCATCGACGATTTTCGTCTGGTTGTCGACGTCCATCTGATGGGCGCCGCGATTTGCTGCAAGGCGGTGTGGGATACGATGCGAGCGCAGCAATATGGCCGCATCGTCATGACGACCTCCTCGTCGGGTCTGTGGGGCAATTTCGGGCAGGCCAATTACGGCGCCGCGAAAATGGCGCTTGTCGGCCTGATGCAGACGCTGGCGATCGAGGGCGAGAAATACGGCATTCGCGTCAACAGCCTCGCGCCGACCGCGGCGACGCAGATGACGCATGGCGTGCTTTCGGACGCCAGCCTCGAACTGCTCGACCCCGCGCTTGTGAGCCCCGGCTTACTTGCGCTCGTCGGCGACGATGCGCCGACGCGGGCGATCCTCTGCGCAGGCGCCGGCCATTTCGCCACTGCCGACGTGACGCTGTCCGAAGGGCGCCATATCGCCCCGGCGGCCGATGCGGGCAAGCAACTCGTCGAATGCTGGGCCGATGTTTCCAAACGCGACGGTGCAATCGTACCCGCATATGGTTTCACACAGGCCGAGCGCGAACTGGCGAGCGCCGGGTCGCAACTGCCGGCAATGGCTGTGACGCGGTAAATCCGCGCGCGGTTCAGCGGCGCTCGACCAGCCCGCCGCCCAAGGCGACATACAGCGTGACCAGATTGTCGACCTGCGCACGTCGAAGCTCGATCAGCGTCTGTTCGGACGCGAACAGATTACGTTCGGCGTCGAGCACTTCGAGATAGGTCGAGACGCCCTCGCGATACCGCTTGCGCGCGAGGTCGGCGATCTGGCGCGTCGCGAGCGTACCGCGTTCCTGCGCCTCGACCTGTTCGGCGAGGTAGCGGCGTCCGGCAAGCGCATCGGCGACCTCGCGGAACGCGCCCTGCACCGTACGCTCATAGGTCGCGACGGCAATATTCTCGCGCGCCTCGGCGACCGTCAGATTGCCCTTGTTACGGCCGAAATCGAAGATCGGCAGGCTGATCGACGGGCCGAAACTCCAGCCGAAACCGTCGTTGCTGAACAGGTTGTCGAGCGAACCCGACGCGAAGCCGAGATTGCCGGTCAGCGAGATCGACGGGAAGAAGGCGGCACGCGCTGCGCCGACATTGGCGCGGGCGGCGCGCAGCCGTTCCTCCGCTGCAACCACGTCGGGTCGCGTGACGAGGAGATCCGACGGGAGACCGGCGGTCAGCGTCGGGGACTGGCCCTGCTGGACGAGCGGCAGCGGAGCGGGCAGGGGCCCCGTTACCGGGCCACCGGTCAGCACGGCGAGGAAATTGTCGGCCTGCGCCTTGGCCAGCTTCAGACTGGCGAGCTGGGTCTCGGCCTGCGTCAGCAGCGTTTCGGACTGGCGATAGTCGAGCGCCGAAGTCACCCCTGCGTCGAGACGGCGCTTCGCAATGCGTAGCCCTTCCTTGCGGCTCGTCACCGTCGCCTCGGCGAGCGCGATCTGCTCTTCGGCACCGCGCGAGGCGAAATAGGTCGAGGCGACGTCGCGGACGAGCGCGAGGCGGAAGGCGCGCTCGGCGGCCTCGGTGGCGAGATACTGGCTGCGCGCCGCTTCGGAGAGGTTTTTGACCCGACCCCAGAAATCGAGCTCGAACGAGGTCACGCCGACCCCGACCGAATAGCGGTTCGTTGTGTCGGTCCCCTGTCCGGTCAGCGACGGGCCGCGCGTTCGTGTCGCCTCGGCGCTTGCGCCCACAGTCGGCAGGCGGTCGGCAGCCTGGATGCGATAGAGCCCGCGCGCTTCCTCGATCTGCGCGATTGCGACGGCGAGGTCGCGGTTGCGCTCGATCGCCTGCGCGATCAGCAGTTCGAGCTGCGGATCGGCAAAGAAATCGCGCCAGGCGACATCGGTCGCCCGCTGGCCGAGCGTCACGTCGCCCGCGAATTCGGCCGGATAGTCGGCAGCGGTCGAGAGCGGCGGACGCTCGTGCTTCGGCGCCATATTGACGCATCCGGTGAGCGTCGTCGCCGCGAGCAGCGCGATCAGGTTACGCATGGCCGGGTTCCTCATGATGGCCTTTCTCGGCAGGGGCAGGGGGCCGCTTGCGGCTGAGCCATTTGCGCACCGACAGGTAGAAGAGCGGGATGAAGAAAATGCCGAGCAGAGTGGCTGCGATCATCCCGCCCATCACGCCCGATCCGACTGCGATCCGGCTCGCTGCACCGGCGCCGCTCGCGATGACGAGCGGGACCATGCCGAGGATGAAGGCGAGGCTGGTCATGATGATCGGGCGAAGGCGAAGCTTGACCGCTTCCATCACCGCGTCGAGCGTTGACTTGCCCTCGGCCTCCTGTTCGATCGCGAATTCGACGATCAGGATCGCATTCTTCGCCGCGAGGCCGATGATCGTGATCAGCCCGACGTTGAAGTAGATGTCTGCGCTGAGGCCACGGAGCATCGAGAAGAGCACCGCGCCGAGCACGCCGAGCGGTACCACGAGCAGCACCGCGACCGGCACCGACCAGCTTTCGTAGAGCGCGGCGAGCAGCAGGAAGACGACGACGAGCGACAGGCCGAGCAGCATGCCGATCTGGCCCGCCGACTGTTTCTCCTCATAGGAGATGCCCGTCCATTCGTACGAGAATCCGGCCGGCAGCTGCGATGCGAGCCGTTCCATTTCGGCCATCGCCTCGCCGGTCGACTGGCCCGGCGCGGGCTCGCCCGAAATCGTCATCGCGGGATAGCCGTTGTAGCGCTGGAGCTGCGGCGCTTCGGCCGACCATTCGGCCTTGCTGAACGATCCGAAGGGGACCATGTCGCCGTTTGCGCTCCGTACGCGCAGGTCGAGCACGTCCTGTGGCGTCATGCGGCTCGCGGCATCGGCCTGCAGCAGCACGCGCAATACGCGGCCCTCGCGGGTGAAGTCATTGGCATAGGCACTGCCGAAGCTGATCGCGAGCGTCGCATTGACGTCGCCGATCGACAGGCCGAGCGCGCGCGCCTGGATGCGATCGATATCGACCTTCAGCACCGGCGCGTCCTCCTGACCCTCGGGACGGACGTTGGCGAGCAGCTTGCTCTGCATCGCGCCGCCGAGCATCTGGTTCCGCGCGGCGATCAATGCTTCGCGCCCGTTGCCGCCGCGGTCCTGCAGTTTGAAGGTGAAACCGCTCGACGTGCCCAGTTCGGGAATCGACGGCGGACTCAGCGAAAAGGCGAACGCCTCCTTGATGTTCGAAAAGGCGCCCATTGCCTTGCCGGCAATCGCATCGGCGCTGTTTTCCTGACCCTTGCGTTCGTCCCATGGTTTCAGCGGCGTGAACATGATCGCGTTCGCCTGGCCCTGGCCGAAGAAGCTGAACCCGTTGACGAGCACGACATTGGCAACCTGCGGCTGCTCGGCGAAAAATTCCTTCGCCTGCTTCGTCGCTTGGTTGGTGCGCTGCGTGGTGGCGCCCGGCGGCGCCTGGATCACGGTGATCAGAAAGCCCTGGTCTTCCTGCGGCAGGAAGGATCCGGGCAGGCGGAAGAACAGCAGCGCGGTTACCGCGACCATCGCCACGAACACGCCGAGCCAGCGTAGTGGCGCCGCCAGCATCTTGCCGACGCCGCCCTGATAGCGATCGGTGGTGCGCCCGAACCAGCGGTTGAACCCGCCGAAGAAGCGGTCGAAAAATGCGCCGATGCGGCCCTTGCGCTCGGTGTTGTCGTGCGGCTTGAGCAGCGTCGCGCAGAGCGCCGGTGTCAGCGTCAACGCGAGCAGCGCCGAGAAGGCGATCGAGATCGCGAGGGTCATCGAGAACTGGCGGTAGATGCCGCCGGTCGAGCCGGGGAAGAAGGCCATCGGGATGAACACCGCGATCAGCACCAGCGTGATGCCGATGATTGCCGAGGTGATCTGGCCCATCGCCTTCACCGTCGCATCATAGGGTGACAGATGCTCCTCGTTCATGATGCGCTCGACATTCTCGATCACGACGATCGCGTCGTCGACGAGAATACCGATCGCGAGCACCATGCCGAACAGCGTCAGCACGTTGATCGAGAAACCGAACATCCAGAGGCCGAGGCAAGCGCCCGCGAGCGCGATGGGGACGACCACCGTCGGGATGACGGTCGCGCGCCAGTTCTGAAGGAACAGGAACATCACGAGGAAGACGAGCAGCATGGCTTCGCCCAGCGTCTTCACCACCTCCTCGATCGACAGGCTGATGAACGGCGTCGTGTCATAGGGGATCGACCAGGTGACGTCGGGCGGAAAGCCCTTCGACAGCTCGTCCATGCGGTCGCGGATACCCTGCGCGGTCGACAGCGCATTGGCGCCCGGCGTCAGCTGGACCGCGAGGCCCGCCATCGGCTTGCCGTTGAGTTCGGACGAGAAGAGATAGCTCGCCGCGCCCAGCTCGACGCGCCCGACATCGCCGAGCGTGACCGCCGACCCGTCGGGATTGGCGCGCAGGATGATGCTTTCGAATTGCTCGGGCTTGGTGAAGCGGCCCTGCGTCGTGATCACGGCGTTGAGTTGCGCGCCCTTGGCGATCGGCTGGTCGCCGAGCTGGCCACCCGGCGTCTGGCTGTTCTGTTCCTGCACCGCGCCCAGCGCCTCGGCGGGCGACAGATTGTGCGACGCCAGCTTTTGCGGGTCAAGCCAGATGCGCATCGCATATTCGGGCGCGAACGCCTGGACATTGCCGACCCCGTTCACGCGGCGCAGTTCGTCGAGCACGCGCGTGTTCGCGAAGTTGTTGACCTCCATCGGGTCGGTGTTGCCGCTCTTCGAGGTGATCGCGACGATCAGCAGAAAGCCCGAATTGGCTTCTGTGACCGAAATGCCCTGACGGCGCACATCTTCGGGCAGCCGCTGCTCGACGCGGCGCAGGCGATTCTGCACCTCCATCTGCGCATTGTCGATATCGGTCCCGGCCTCGAAGGTCAGCGTGATCGACGCAGTCCCGTTCGATTCGCTGGTCGAGGCCATGTAGAGGAAACCCTCGACCCCGTTCAGTTCCTGCTCGATGACCTGCGTGACATTCTGTTCGAGCGTGCTGGCGTCGGCACCCGGATAGGTGACGCCGATGGTCAATGAGGGAGGCGCCACCGACGGATATTGCTCCACGGGAAGCCCGCGCAGCGCGATGATCCCGGCGAGCAGGATGCCGATGGCGATGACCCAGGAGAAGATGGGCCGGTCGATGAAGAAACGGGGGGTCATGTCAGGTCAGCGCTTCGCCGCGGGAGTCGACGCGGTTCCCTTGGGTTGCGCGACGCGCACCGGCTGGCCCGGCTGCACCTTCTGCAATCCGTCGACGATCACCCGGTCGCCGGGCTTCAGCCCGTCGAGGATCGCCCACTGCCCGGCGACCATTGTGCCGAGCTTCACCGGGCGCGGAGTCGCGACATTCTTGGCATCAAGCACCATCACGCTCGCATTGTCTGCGGCCAGCTTGACCGCGCGCTGCGGGATCAGCACGCCGTCGGCGCGGTCGCCCGCAAAGATCCGCGCCCGCACGAACTGGCCGGGCAGCAGCGCCGAGGTCGGGTTCGGAAATTCGGCGCGGAGCGCCGCGGTGCCCGTCGCCTCGTCGATCGAGAGGTCGAAAAAGTCGAGGTGACCCGTGACCGGATAAGCGGTGCCGTCCTCGAGAATCAGTTGCACCTCAACACGCTCGATCTGCGGCGCGTTGACCTTGCCAGCCTCCATGTCGCGGCGCGTTGCGAGCAAATCCGAACTCGACTGGCCGAAATTGACGTAAACCCGGTCGATCTGTTCGATCGTCGTGAGCAGCGTGCCTTGCCCTGCGCTGACCAGCGCCCCCTCGGTGACTTCGGCGCGGCGGGCGCGGCCCGAAATGGGTGCCGTCACCGATGCATAGCCGAGGTTGAGGCGCGCCGATTCCAGATTGGCTTGCGCCGCCGCCACATCGGCTTCGGCGGTGCGCTGCGCGGCGACGGCGGCGTCATATTCCTGCTTGCCGATCGCTTGGTCGGCGAGCAGCGGCTGGTAGCGGGCGACGACCTGCCGCGCATTGGCGGCGGTGGCCTGCGCCCGGGCAAGCTGCGCACGCGCGGCATTGGCGGTCGCGATCAGTTCGCGCGGATCGATGCGGAACAGGGGAGTCCCGGCACGAACATAGCTGCCTTCGTTGAACAGGCGGCGCTCGACGATGCCGTTGACGCGGGCGCGCACCTCCGACGTGCGATAAGCCTGCACGCGGCCAGGCAGTTCGATAACATTCGGTACTGCCTGCGTACGGATCGTCACGATATTGACCTCTGGCGGCGGCGGAGCCGGCGGCGCCTCGGACGAGCAGGATGCCAGCAGCAAGGCCAGCGCAGCGCCGGCGGCGCAGCTGAGAGGGCGGACGCGACTCATATGGACCCCTGAAAAATCGCAGTTGTGCGGGATTTGGTTATACGCAAAAGCTTGCGCTGATGCGCCGTGTAATTTAAATTACAGAAAAGAGCAAGGGAAGAGGGGGCGTAAATTGGACACGTCGGAAACGACCATATGTCAAATGGATAGATCATCACCACGCAAGCGGCGGCAAAGCGCGATTCTCGACGCGGCGGAGGCGCTGTTCCTCGAACAGGGATATGAACGGACGAGCCTCGCCGAAATCGTGAAGCGCTCGGGCGGCTCCCTCGCGACGCTTTACGAGTTGTTCGGCAACAAGCAGGGCCTGCTGCGCGCGATCGCGACGCGCTGGAGCGACGAAGCGATGCTGAGGTCGCTCGACGACGACGCGACGCGGGGGCTGTCGAGCGTCGAAATCCTGAAGAGCTATGCGCACTGCCAGAAGGAACTGATGGAATCGCCGCACGCGGTCGCCCTGATGCGCATGTTGATATCCGAAAGCCTGCGCGACCACGAATTCGCGATGCAGATATATCACGATCTTCATGTGCCGGCACTGGAGGAGCTGATCGATTTGTTCGCTGAATGGGCGGCAACGGGCAGGGCGGAGATTGACCGCCCGGATGCCGCGGCGCGCCTGTTTTTCGATATCGTCGTCGGCGATTCCATGCTGAACACGCTGATGGGGATCGACGTCGAGTGGCTGGACCCGGAGCAGATCGACTGGCGGCTTCAGCCTTTCCTTTCGCATTTCAAGATCCGGTAGGACTTGTCTCCGGTCGCCGCGCACATGTTGACATGGTTGTAAATAGCTGAAAGCGTGGGAACTCCTGAAACGGGAGTCCAGCGCATTGGCCAGTACCGCCCTGCCTTCGGCCCTGTCGGCCGACGAAGCGCCCGCGTTACGTCCCCGGACCGTTGCCGCCTATGCCGGGACGGCGGGGCCGACCGTAATCCTCGGCCTGCCGTTCAGCGTTTATCTGCCGCCCTATATTGCCGAGGGAGGGGTGATTTCGGTGGCGCTGGTCGGACTGCTTTTCTCGCTCACCACCATATGGGACGGCGTCGTCGATCCGTTGATCGGCACGGTGATCGACCGCGTTCGCACCGGCCCCGGCGCCCATCGGCGCTGGATGCTCATCGCGATTGGGCCGCTGTCACTGCTGTTGCTCGCGCTCGTGACGGTCGGCGACCGGTTGCCCTTCGCCGCGCTCTTCCTGATGATGGTGCTCTTCTATTCGAGCTACAGCCTTTACGAGGTGGCGCAGCTCTCCTGGGGTTCGGCGCTGGTGCATACGCCGGCGGACAGCGCGCTTCTCTACGGCATGCGCGACTGGTTCGCGAAGGTCGCGCTGATCCTCGCCTTTGCCGCGCCGGCGGCGGCGCAATTGCTGATCCCGGGTATCAGCCTGCAGGGGCGAATCATGGCCTATGCCAGCCTCTTCCTCCTGATGGTGCCGATCGCGCTGCTCGCGATCCGGCGCGTTCCACTTCGCCCGGTCGTCGCCGAACCCGGCATCGGCTGGCGGCAGGAGATACGCGCGTCACTGTCTTTTCCGCCGCTGCTGCTGCTGCTCGGCGTGCAATTTCTCAACAGCTTCGCCTTCGGCTCGCTGACCGCGCTTTTCGTCTTCTTCGCCGCTGCGGTGCTCGATCTTGATGCGCAGAGCGCGGTACTGCTCTTTGCAAGTTTCGTCGGCGGCGCGCTCGCGTCGCCGGTCTGGACCTTTCTCGCGCGCCGTTTCGGCAAGCCGCCGATGATGATGGCGATGGGACTCCTGATTTCCGGCTTGCTCGTCGCGACCCTTATGCAGGAACCCCGCGGCCTGGCGCAGGCGGTCGGCTTCTCGCTCATGCTCGGCACGGGCTTCGTCGGATTGCTTTTCACCTATTCGATGCTCGCGGACCTGATCCCGCGCGATGCCGAACGCTGCGGGCGCGGGCGCTCGGCCTTTCTCTTCGCGCTGTTGAACCTGATGCAGAAATTCGGCGTCGCCGCGGCGATCGCGGTCAGCTATCTTCTGCTCGACCTCGTCGGTTTCGATCCGCGAAACGGCGAGGCAACAGCGCGTGCATTGCATTTCGTCTTCGCATTGCAACCCACGGCGAGCTGGATGATCATGGTCGGTCTGCTGGTCCTGATGCAGCGCGAGCTTGCCCGCGCGCCTGCACTTGCAATCGCCGCGCCGCCCAAGTAAAGGCCGCTTTCATTCGGACAGATGCGCCGCTCTCCTTCCGCCTTTCGCCGACATCGTCGGGGAGGGTGGGCGGACTATTGCCCAAAGCGCGCTTGACGCGTCGGGGGCGGCAACCCATCTGGCCCGGATCACTGACGCATGAAGGACAGGACGATCGACATGGCGAAGACCAGCCCCGGGCAGTTCATCAACCAGGTGAAAGCGGAAGCCCAGAAGATCGTGTGGCCGACGAGCCGCGAAACGGTGCAGACGACGATCATGGTGCTGATCATGACGACGATCCTCTCGCTGTTCTTCTTTGGCGTCGACACGGTTTTCAACGCGATCGTCAGCTGGCTGACGTCGCTCGCGCGCTGATCGCGCGCGATTACAGGGACAGGATACGGATAAACATGGCGCGCTGGTACATCATTCACGCCTATTCGGGTTTCGAGAACAAGGTTCGCGATTCGGTGCTCGCAGAGGCCGAGCGCATGGGCCTCACCGACTTCGTCGAAGCGGTCGAGGTCCCCGTCGAGACCGTCACCGAAGTGAAGCGCGGCAAGAAGGTGCAGGCTGAACGGAAGTTCTTTCCCGGCTATGTCCTCGCCAAGCTGACGATGACTGACGATGTCTATCACTTGGTCAAGAACACGCCGAAGGTGACGGGCTTTCTCGGTTCGTCGGGCAAGCCGCAGGCGATCAGCGAAGCCGAGGCCGCGCGCATCCTCAACAGCAAGGAAGAGGCTGCGGCCCGTCCGAAGACCGAAATCCGCGTCGACTATGAAATCGGCGATCAGGTCAAGGTGCTCGACGGTCCCTTCGCCAGCTTCAACGGGCTGGTCGAGGAACTCGATTTCGAAAAGGCGCGGGTCAAGGTGTCGGTGTCGATCTTCGGTCGCGCCACCCCGGTCGAACTCGACTTCGAACAGGTCGAACGCTTCAAATAATATCGCGGCGCGCCTTTGCGGGCGCGCGCGAAATCCACTGAATGGAACCAGCGCATGAGCCTTTCTCCCGACGAGATCCAGGCTCGCATCGATCGCGCCCGTACGATTCAGGCGACCCTCTCGCCGGAGAAGGTCGTGGCGGCGGTCACGCGCCTGTTCGAACTCGACCCGGTACCGGGGCTTGAGGACGAGTTCACTTTTCCCGCGTTCGACAAGCCGACCCGCCAGCGCATCTTCGGCGGGCAGGTGATCGCGCAGGCGCTTGCCGCCGCGGCGCGCACCGTCGATCCGGGCAAGCCGGCGCATTCGCTCCACGCCTACTTCCTGCGCGGCGGCGACGAGGCGAAGCCGCTCCATTTCCGCGTTCACCGCGACTTCGACGGCCGCAGCTTCGCGAACCGCCGCGTCGTCGTTCGCCAGGACGGCAAGGTCATCTTCAACCTGACCGCCTCTTTCCATGCGCCCGAACCCGGCGCGACGCATCAGGCGCCGATGCCCGACGTGCTGCCGCCCGAGGAATGCCCCGAACTGGTCGAGAATCTGGCGGCCGACCCCAATGTCAGCGATGCGCAGCTCGAACGCATGGCGCGGCTGCGGCCGTTCGAGACCCGCAATTTCCGCCCGGCTTCGACCGAGCGCGGAACCCAACATTATCAATGGTACCGGCTCGCGGCGCCGATCGGCGACGATCCGCTGCTGCACCGCGCCTTCCTTGCCTATGTGTCGGACATGGGCCTTCTGTCCTCGTCGCTGCTGCCGCACGGCTTCACCTGGTCGACGCCGGGGCTGTTTTCGACCAGCCTCGATCACGCGATGTGGTTCCATGGCGATATCCGCGTCGACGACTGGTTCGTCTATGTGATGGACAGCGACTGGACGGGTGGTGGCCGCGGAATCAACCGCGGACTGATCTATCGCCGCGACGGTACGCTCATCGCATCGGCAATGCAGGAAGGCCTGCTCCGCGTCACCTCGCCCGCTCCGGACGCATAAGGCTTGTTTTCCGGCGCCTTTGCGCTTATGGGCGCCGCTTCGCGTCAGACAAGGACGTGATTCCGCGCGGGAGGAAGGGGTGATGCCCTTCTGTTCGACCGCTTATTTTGAGGCTTTCCCCTTGGGGAGAGTCGACAGAAAGAAAGGAGGCCGTCATGGCCAAGAAGATCAGCGGCTATATCAAGCTGCAGGTGCCCGCCGGCACCGCCAACCCGTCGCCGCCGCTCGGGCCGGCGCTCGGTCAGCGCGGTGTCAACATCATGGAATTCTGCAAGGCGTTCAACGCCGCGACCGATTCCCTGGACAAGGGTACGCCGACCCCGACCATCATCACCGTCTATGCCGACAAGAGCTTCTCGTTCGTCACGAAGACGCCGCCGGCGACCTATCTGATCAAGAAGGCCGCGAACCTGAAGTCGGGTTCGAAGGAGCCGGGCAAGATCAGCGGCGGCAAGATCGCCCGCTCGAAGCTGACCGAAATCGCCGAGATCAAGATGAAGGATCTCAACGCGAACGACCTGGAACAGGCGACGAAGATCATCGAAGGCAGCGCCCGCTCGATGGGCCTCGAAGTGACGGAGGGCTGATCCGATGGCAAAGCTGACCAAGAAGCAGAAGGCCCTCGAGGGCAAGGTCGACGCGCTGAAGCTGCACGGCGTCGACGAAGCGATCAAGCTGGTGCGCGAACTGGCGACCGCCAAGTTCGACGAAACGCTCGAAATCGCGATGAACCTCGGCGTCGATCCGCGTCACGCCGACCAGATGGTCCGCGGCGTCGTCACGCTGCCCGCCGGCACTGGCAAGGACGTCAAGGTCGCGGTCTTCGCGCGCGGCGACAACGCCGACAAGGCGCTGGCCGCCGGCGCCGACAAGGTCGGTGCCGAAGACCTGATGGAAGACATGCTCGCGGGTAACCTCGACTATGGCCGCGTCATCGCGACGCCGGACATGATGGGCATCGTCGGCCGCCTCGGCAAGACGCTGGGTCCGAAGGGCCTGATGCCGAACCCGAAGCTGGGCACCGTGACCCCGAACGTCGCCGAAGCCGTGAAGGCCGCCAAGGGTGGCCAGATCGAATTCCGCGTCGAAAAGGTCGGCATCATCCACGCCGGCCTCGGCAAGCTGTCGTTCGGCGAGGAAAAGCTCCGCCAGAACTTCGACGCCTTCGTCGACGCGATCGTCAAGGCGAAGCCGGCCGGTGCCAAGGGCAAATATGTCCGCAAGGTCGCGCTGTCGTCGTCGATGGGTCCGGGCGTGAAGGTCGACACGGCCGACGTCGCCGGCGCCTGATCGGCACCGCAACGATTTAAGGGAAGGGCCGGGGGAAACTCCGGCCCTTTTTTCTGGCTGCATTCCGGTTCTGCTGGAAATCGGCGCGTGTCAGCCTTCGTCGAACGGCCAGACTTCGATCACGCCATGAGCCACCGCGCAGGGCGATTTTGAAACCAGTTCGATCGCCTCGGCGAGATCGGTCGCTTCGATCAAGGCAAAGCCCGCAACCGGCAGGGACGAGGACATGAAGGCACCCTGCTGTGTTTCGGCACCGCCGGCATCGGGATTGCGGACCTGCACAGGCCGTCCGGCAATGCCCATAAGCGCGCCGCGTCTTTTTAGCAGATCGTCATTGGCATGGGCAGCCGCCCGCGCATTGGCAGAAATCTTGTCATAGCCGGCCCGCTCGCCGTACCCGATCGTCATGAATTTCGGCATCTGGTAATCCTCGCTTCCGGATTCGGAACCGGTGGCCGTTTCCGGAAGTTCCACCGGACAACTTCGATGGATATCCGAAGGGAAGGGAATTCGGCGGAATTCCGGCGTTCGTCAATCGCCGTTGGCGATCACTCCTGCTTCCGAAATTCGATCAGATCCCATTTGTTGCCATAGAGATCGAGGAAGACCGCGACGGTACCATAGTCGGCCTCCAGCGGTTCGCGCTCGATCCGCACGCCCTTGTCGAGCAGGCGCCGATAGTCGCGCGCGAAATCGTCGGTCTGCAGAAACAGGAAGACGCGCCCGCCCGACTGGTTGCCGATAAATTCCGCCTGTTCCGCATTCGATGCGCGCGCGAGCAGGACCGTCGCGCCGCCCGGCGGGTTGCCCGGCGGCGCCACCAGCACCCAGCGTTTGTCCTGCGCGGGCTGATAATCGTCGGCGACGAGCGTGAAACCCAGGGTCCCGACATAAAAATCGATCGCTTCGTCATAATCGCGCACGACGAGGGCGATATGTGCGAGCGACTGGCGCGTCATTCGCGGAGACCCCGTAGCGCCGCGCCCGCCGCGAACGGCCCGATCACGGTCAGCAACAGGCTTGACGCAGCGAGCAGCTTCACCGCCCCGCGCCCCGAAGGGTCGAGCATCCCCGCGCCGAAGATCAGCAGCGGCACCGCAAGCGGCAACACGAGCAGCCCGCCGATCGCGCTGCCGCCCTTGTGGTTCGCGGTCAGCGCCGCGCTCAGCACCACGAGCGAGGCGAGCGCCGGAACCGCGATGGCGATGCCAATCGCGAGCGTCTCGACGCGCGCCGCGTCCTGCGCGAGCAGCGCCGATACGGGAAGAAGCGCGATCAACAAAGGCAACCCGAAACCAATGGCATGCGCGCCAATCTTCATGGCCGCGATCACTTCGTCGGCGAACCCTCGCACTGCCAGTTGGTCAAGAACGCCGGCATCCTTGTCCGGCCGCACCAGCCGGTCGATCGGGAGCAGGGCGGCAAGCAATGCCGCGACCCACACCATCCCGCCGCCCGCGCGTCGCAGCAACGGTGCATCGGGGCCGACCGCGAACGGAAACGCCGTCGCGACAAGCAGAAAAAACAGCACCGGCAACCAAAGCGCTCCGCTGCCCCACGCGCGGCGAAGATCGCGCCAGAAGAGGGCAATGAGCGCGGTCACGCGAGTGTCCCCATGTCGAGTTCGGCCAGATCGGGAATTCCGAGCGCGAAATGCGACGCCAGCAGCAGCGCCCCGCCATTCGCGCGGTGCTTCGCAATCGCCGCGACGAGCCGCGCCTGCGCCGCCTCGTCCATCCCGTTCGCGGGCTCGTCGAGCAGCCAGATCGGCGCACCGCTCGCGATCACCCGCACCATTGCGGCGCGCTTGCGCTGCCCGGTCGACAGCATCGCCACCGGCACCTCGGCGAGCGGCGTGAGCGCCATTTCGTCCATCGCGCGGTCGACCGCATGGCCGTCGACCGTATCGACCCGCGCCCAGAAATCGAGCGCGCGGCGCAGCGGCAGTTCAGCGTCGAGCGCCGATGCCTCGTCGATCAGCGCGACCCGCTCGCGGCGCTCGACCGTGCCGAAGGCGGGGCGCAGCAGGCCGGCGGCAAGGCGGATCAGGCTCGACTTGCCGGCGCCGTTCGGCCCGCGCAGCCACAGCGCGTCACCGCGACCGAGCGCCAGCGACAGCCCTTCGAACAGCAACCGGTCGCCGCGGATGCACGCCACATTGTCGAGCCGCAAAAGCTCGGTCACGCCATATCTTCCAGCGTGTGCATGTCGTCGTCGGAGAAGCCGAAATGATGCCCGAACTCGTGGATCAGCACATGGCGTACCAGCCATTCGAGCCTCTCGCCGGTCTCGATCCACTCGACGAGAATCGGGATGCGATAGAGCGTCACCCGGTCGGGCATCCCGCCGCTCTCGCCGATGCTGCGTTCGGTCAGCGGTCGGCCCTCGTAAAGCCCGGTGAGATCGTAGGGATGCTCGATATCGAGCGAGGCCAGCACCTCGTCGTCGGCGAATTCCTCGATCGAAATCACGACGCCCTCGATATGCGACGCAAACACCGCGGGCATCGTTTTGAGCGCCGCCTCCGCCATCGCGAACAGCGCATCGGCATCGGGGGCGCCGCCGGTCCATCCGGCGGGCAAATCGGGAAGGGCAGACTTGTCGCTCATCGCAGCCTTCCTTATGGCGGCGGCACGATATTGACCAGCGGGAGAAAGAAGATGGTCCGGAAACTCGACGATGCCGAGCGCGACGCGTTGCTCGCCCGCTTTTCGGAATGGTCGCACGAACCGTCGCGCGATGCGATCACGCGCCGGTTCGAGTTCGATGATTTCGCGCGGGCTTTCGGTTTCATGGCGAGCGTGGCGATCATCGCGGAGAAGATGGATCATCATCCCGAATGGTCGAACGTCTACAATCGCGTCGACATCCTGTTGACGACGCACGACGCCGATGGCCTGTCGGAGCGGGACGCGAAGCTTGCCGAGGCGATCGAGGCTTTGCTCTGACGGCATTGGTGATAAATTGCCATCGGAGACTTGCTATGGCGTTGGACGAAATCATGATGCGGCGGATGGTGCTGACGGGCGTCGCCGGGGCGGTTGCGTTGGCCAACGCTCCGTGGGCTCTTGCCAAATTGCCCGCCAGCGGCGTGAAAGGCCTGATCGGCAATGCGTCCGACGGCGCGCTCGACAGGCTGGCGGAGCCGGGCGCCTTCTATCGCGATACGGCGGTGCGCATCCTTTTGCCCGGAGCGAACGGCAAGCTTGCGTCGAAGCTGTTCGGCATGGGCGACAAGCTGGGTCTCACCACCAATCTGACCAAAAGCCTCAACGATGCCGGCGGCAGGGCGGCGGGCGAGGCGAAGCCGGTCTTTCGCGCGGCGATCGACAATCTGCGCTGGACCGACGCGCCGGGGCTGGTGTCGAGGAATGACGGCGCAACGCACTATCTGCAGCGGAGCGCTGGCGATGTGCTGTTCGGCAAGGTGTCGCCGCTGGTCGGGTCGGCACTCGAAAATGTCGGGGCCTTTCGCCAGCTCGACCAGCTGTCGCGGGGCAATCAGCTCATGGCCTCGGCCGGATTGACGCGCGACGGGCTGACACGCTCCGTGACCGAGCAGGCGCTGAAGGGTATATTTCACTATATGGCGGACGAGGAGGCTGCGCTGCGGCGCGACCCGGCGGCGTTGCTGAAGGGGATTTTCTAGGATTTGAATCCGGGGCTGCCGTTGACACCACAGGCCCCGGATCCTATATGGCCGTCATACCCGATCGTCCGAGATAGAGCCTGACTTTGCGCAGCGGGCTGTACGGATAGGGCGTTCGGGATTTCGAGATGCGTTGGAAAGCTGCGGTAGACCGGCAACGGTTCGTCGCGGCCTTTTTGCGTCTCTCCCGCGCTCGCGAGCTATTTTATCCAAGGCGAGACAATCACTTATGGCGACCAAGGCGAAGTCGGTGGGCAAGGCCCTCGAAGCTACCGCAAGCAAGCGAATCCGCAAGCTGTTCGGCAACATCCACGAAGCGGTGGAGATGCCCAACCTCATCGAGGTGCAGCGCGAATCCTATGAACAATTCCTGCGGTCCGATCCCTCGATCGGTTATGTTTCGGGTCTCGAAAAGACGCTGCGCAGCGTTTTTCCGATCCGCGATTTCGCCGGCACCGCCGAACTCGACTTCGTCCATTACGAACTCGAAGAACCCAAGTATGACGTCGAGGAATGCCGTCAGCGCGGTATCACCTATGCGGCGCCGATGAAGGTCACGCTGCGCCTGATCGTCTTCGAGGTCGACAGCGAAACCGACACCCGTTCGGTCCTCGATATCAAGGAGCAGGACGTTTACATGGGCGACATGCCGCTCATGACCGAGAACGGCACCTTCTTCGTCAACGGCACCGAGCGCGTTATCGTGTCGCAGATGCACCGTTCGCCAGGTGTGCTCTTCGACCATGACCGCGGCAAGACCCACTCGTCGGGCAAGTTCCTGTTCGCCGCGCGCGTGATCCCGTATCGCGGTTCGTGGCTCGACTTCGAATTCGACGCCAAGGACATCGTCAATGTCCGTATCGACCGCAAGCGCAAGCTGCCGGTCACCAGCCTTCTGTATGCGCTGGGCATGTCGGGCGAGGAAATCCTCAACCATTTCTATGACCGCCTCGTCTTCGAGCGTGCGGCGAACGGCTGGAAGGTTCCGTTCGTCGTCGAGAACTGGCGCGGTGCGAAGCCCGCGTTCGACGTAGTGGACGCCAAGACCGGCGAAGTCGTCTTCGCCGCGGGCCACAAGATCAGCCCGCGCCTTGCCAACAAGGCGGCGAAGGACGGTCTCGACACGTTGCTGATCCCGACCGAGGAAATCTTCGGCCGTTACTCGGCCTATGACCTGATCAACG
>NZ_JAEMQX010000260.1:0-207 GCF_016463645.1 Sphingopyxis sp.
GGTCGGGTAGTCCATGATCTTGACGTCGAGGATCGTCGCCAGACCGCCCAGCCCCTGCGCGCCGATGCCCAGCGCATTCACCTTGTCGAAAATCTCCACGCGCAGCTTTTCGATGTCGGTCTTTGGCCCGCGCGCTTTCAGTTCGGCCATATCGATATGGCCCATCAGCGATTCCTTGGCGAGCAGCATCGCCTTTTCCGCCGTGCC
>NZ_JAEMQX010000260.1:217-780 GCF_016463645.1 Sphingopyxis sp.
GCACCCATCTGCGGCACCATTTCCAGCACCCAGTCGACGATGGAGTCGCCGGGGTTCAGCATCTTGAACTTCGACTTGTTCTCGCTGCCGCCGCCCTTGGCCGCGACGTCGATATGGACCTTTGCGCCCGGCACCATCTCGACCGACAGGACGCACGGGGTGTTGTCCTTGGTATTCACCCGCGTAAAGGCGGGATCGGCGAGGATGGAGGCGCGCAGCTTGTTTTCGGGGTGGAGGTAGGCTCGACGGACGCCCTCATCGATCACGTCCTGCAAGGACCGCGTCGAGTCGAGCACGCATTGCTGCCCCCATTTGACGAACACGGTGACGATGCCGGTGTCCTGACAGATCGGTCGGTGCCCCTCGGCACACATGCGGCTGTTGGTCAGGATCTGCGCGATCGCATCCTTCGCCGCCGGGCCTTGCTCGGTCTTGTACGCTGCGCCCAGCGCGCGGATGTAATCCATCGGGTGGAAATAGCTGATATATTGCAGCGCGTCGGCGACGCTCTCGATCAGATCGGCTTCCTTGATGGTGATCAGGTCGGCTTTGGAGATAGTGAC
>NZ_JAEMQX010000260.1:790-1801 GCF_016463645.1 Sphingopyxis sp.
TCCGGGCCCCGCTAATGTCGCGATGCCCCTAGAACGGTGCAGCGGGTGTGAAAAGCCGGGGAGCCGCAACAGCGCCCCCCCTTTCCGGCCCGGAACTGATTCGATTTGTCCGCAACGGCGGAAAAACTCACCGAAGCCGTATGATCTGGGTGACGCTGGCGCTTTGACATGCAAAGAATGCAAATGGCGGATCCGGGAAATCTTTTTTCGTTCGTCTCCCGTTCCCTTGCGCGTCACAAAAACGTCGCAAGTCCGCCGCGTCGCTGCGCTGCTGCATCGACGAAGCGAATCGAATCTGCGACGAAGCGAGTGGTAACCCCGATATTTACCCTCTTGCGTCTGAAACTGGTTCGGCCACTATAGCTAGCGGTTCGGGGCAGGGGGCCAATACTACAGCTTGTATGTCATCATGCGGAACCCGATTCCGCAAGGGCGATGTGCGCACTGTGGATAACGGGGACAATTCCCGTTTTGTTCGCACCCCGGACGGAAAGCGTGTAGGATCGGGGCGTGGCCCCGAGTCGTGGTTTGGGTGTGACGATTTCGAATCGGCGGAACGGGGATTGGTGAGATGGATTTCAGGGATACCGATGGCAGAACGGACATGAGCGCGGACACGGCAATGCTGATGGCAGAGGCCATGACGACGGTGGCGTCCGCTGCGCCGAAGGCGGACGATTCGGCCTCGGGCGGCGTGCATCCGCAGCTGTATGCGGTCGAGGTCGACCATTCGCGCGACGCGTTGCTCACCGATTTCGGCAAGGAAACGCTGAAGGACCGCTATCTGCTGCCCGGCGAATCCTATCAGGACCTCTTCGTGCGCGTCGCGTCGGCCTATGCCGACGACCAGGCACACGCCCAGCGGCTTTATGATTATATTTCGCGGCTGTGGTTCATGCCGTCGACGCCGGTGTTGTCGAACGGCGGCACGGGGCGGGGCCTGCCGATCAGCTGCTATCTGAATTCGGTGCCCGACAGCCTTGAGGGAATCGTCGACACCTGGAACGAGAA
>NZ_JAEMQX010000046.1 GCF_016463645.1 Sphingopyxis sp.
ACCGCGCTCGGGGGATCGGGGCGGGCCTTGGGGTGGGCGGCGGCCGCTGCCCCTCCATGGTTCGTCATCCCCGGTCGAAACCGGCGATTGTGGCAGCCTGGTCGCGTGCCCCGAACAGCGCGGTGCCGACGCGCACATGCGTCGCGCCCAGCATCACCGCGGTCTCATAGTCGCCGCTCATGCCCATCGAACGCAGCGGCAGGCCGTGGCGTCCGGCGAGTTCGTCGAGCAGCGCGAAAAACGGCGCGGGTTCGATATCCGCCGGGGGAATCGCCATCAGCCCGTCGATCGTCAGCCCGGCTTCCTTCGCTTCGGCCAGCAGCGCGGGCAGGTCGGCGACCGCGCAGCCGCCCTTCTGCTCCTCGTTGCCGATATTGACCTGTACGAACAGTTGCGGCTGCTTGCCGGCCCTGATGCACGCCTTGGCGAGCGCCTGTACCAGCGACGACCGGTCGACCGAATGGATCGCGTCGAACGAATCGACCGCCTCCTCGGCCTTGTTCGATTGCAGCTGGCCGATCAGATGCAGCACGATGCCGGGGGTTTCGGCGCGCAGTCCGGGCCATTTCGCCGCGGCTTCCTGCACGCGGTTTTCGCCGAAATGGCGCTGGCCCGCAGCGATCAGCGGACGGATGGCATCGGCGTCGTGCGTTTTCGACACCGCGATCAGGCGGATATCCTCCGCCTTTCGCTGCGCGCGCTTCGCCGCGTCGGCGATATGATCCTGCACTTCGGCCAGCCGGTCCGCTGCTTCGTTCATCGTCTCGTTCCATCCCGCGCGTTGCGCGCGCTCGCGACGCGCCTATAGAAAGCGCGATGCGCGTGCGCCACCCCCTGCCGAAAATCTGGCTGTTCAGCGACGAGCGGGCCGCAGCCGGTCCTGCCGCGCTCGCCGCCTTGCTGCCGCCGGGCAGCGGCGTCATTCTCCGGCACGACCGGCTGGCTCCCGGCTTGCGCTGGCGCCTGCTCCGGCGCCTGATGCGCACGGCAAGGGCGCGCGGGCTCGCCGTCCTGCTTGCCGGTGCGCCCGATCTTGCGCGCCGCTGGGGTGCGGCGGGTGTCCACCTTCGCCAGCATGATGCGCGTCTCGCACCGCGCGCACGCCGCCTCGGCCTGTTCGTGACGATGCCCGTCCATGACGCCCGCGAAGCGCGCCGCGCGCGCCGGGCCGGGGCTGACGCGGTCTTCATTTCGCCGTTCCACCCGACCCGGTCGCATCCCGGCGCGCCCGCGCTCGGTCGCGCCGCATGGCTGCGGCTCGCGCGTCTGTCGGGAACGCGGGCGATCGCGCTCGGCGGCATGACCGCCGCGCGCGCGCGCGTTCTGACGCGCGCAGGCGGAATCGGCTCCGGCTGGGCGGCGATCGATGCGTGGGAAGAACGGGCGGCGAAGCGCCGGGGGCGTCAGAAGCGGAACTTGGTTCCGACATAGACCGCCTGGCTGTCGCGCCGCGAATCGGTGAGCGGCTCGACGCGATCGTCGCTCTTGTACCGCACGCCCGCCGTGACATCGATGTTCTTGGTCAGGCGATAGCTGCTGACGACATCGACGGCGGACGCTTCGCCGGGAGCGGTGACGCGGTCGGTTGCTCCGCTCGGGTCGCTTGGGCGGTTCACCATGCGCGTGGCGAAGCGTGACTTCTTTTCTTCCTGTTCGGGCGCCTTGGCGACCGGCAGGTTCTTGATATCGACGCCGCGCGGCAGCGACGGCGTGACGAATTTCTCGAAGCCGACCGAGGCGCCGAGATTATATTTGACCGGTGCGATCGCGATCGGTGCGGTGCGGCCCGCCGCGAGCGCCGAGGTGCGCGCGGCGCTCGACGCGTCGTCGCGGGCGCGAATCACGACGGTGATGGCGCGGTTCTTGCGGCTCTCGTCGGTGAGCGCGGGCGTGAAGCTGAAGTTACCGCGCTGTTCGGCGGTCATTTTCGTATAGCGCGCGATCAGGCGTGGATCGCCCGATGCCGGCGTGAACTGGCCGAGCAGGGTCTCGGAAAGCGCGGTGTCGCGGATGCGGTCGGTACGCGACATGGCCGCGAGTGCCGGCGGAAGCGCAAGCGAAACCACCGCCAGAGCGGTGAGGCTTCCCTTCCAAAAATGTCGCGGTACGCGCGCCATGACTCTGCGACTCCAACCCCAATCGATTCGGCAAATAGGACTCCCGGCGCGAGATTTCCAGTGAATCCCGCCAAATCTTTACAACGATTCCTCTTTTTGCCGAAATTGTTGCGTGATCGTCACAGTGCGTTTCGAATCTGACCAGAATCTGAACGGCGCCGCAGCCGGAATTGCCGCGCTTGCAGGGTGGCGGCAAGGGCGATAGAGACGCTGGCAATTCCGTTCTGCGCGGCCGATTTCCTACCTCGGGCGGGCTCAATCAATAAGGTGTACCGCATGTCCCAGCTTTCCGTCCTTGCCACGCTCGGCCGCCGTCCGGCCGCGCTCGCGCTGCTCGGGCTCGCGGCGCTTGGCCTTTCGGCCTGCGCGAACAAGGAACGGCCGCGCGCCGATCTCGCCGCCAGCCAGGTGACGACGATCGGGGTGAACAGCTATTTGTGGCGCGCCTCGCTCGACGCCCTGTCGTTCATGCCGCTGCTGCAGGCCGATTCGGCCGGCGGCGTCGTGATCACCGACTGGTATGCGAACCCGTCGAACCCGGGCGAGCGGATGAAGGTCACCGTGTCGATTCTCGATCAGGACCTGCGCGCCGACGCGCTCCGCATCGCGGCGTCGCGTCAGGTTTCGCAGGGCGGCACCTGGGTCGACGCGCCGGTGCAGGCGGCGACGGTGCAGAAGCTCGAGGAAATCATCCTCACCCGCGCCCGCGACCTGCGTCGCAGCGCCATCAGGGACTAATCCGCGGCGCGCGCCCGCGCGCCCATACAGACTAACGGGGTAACCGACGAATGACCCGCGAAACGCGCTTTGGCGCCCTCGCCGCCGACGCCCGCTGGCAACAGGCGTGGGAGGCGGCGAACAGCTTTGCCACGACCGACAGCGGCGACAAGCCGAAGGCCTATATCCTCGAGATGTTCCCCTATCCCTCGGGGCGCATCCACATGGGGCATGTCCGCAACTATGCGATGGGCGACGTGCTCGCGCGCTTCAAGCGCATGACCGGCCACGACGTCCTCCATCCGATGGGCTGGGACGCCTTTGGCATGCCCGCCGAAAACGCGGCGATGGAAAAGGGCGTCCACCCCGGCGGCTGGACGCGCGACAATATCGCCTCGATGCGCGGCCAGCTCAAACGTCTCGGCCTCGCGATCGACTGGAGCCGCGAGCTAGCGACGTGCGAACCCGACTATTACGGGCAGGAACAGGCGCTGTTCCTCGACCTGTTCGCGCACGGCCTCGTCACGCGCAAGCACAGCTACGTCAACTGGGACCCCGTCGACATGACCGTGCTCGCGAACGAGCAGGTGATCGACGGCCGCGGCTGGCGCTCGGGCGCGCTGGTCGAGAAGAAGAAACTGTCGCAGTGGTTCCTGAAGATCACCGACTTCGCCGAGGAGCTGCTCGAGGGTCTCGAAAGCCTCGACAAATGGCCCGACAAGGTGCGGCTGATGCAGGAAAACTGGATCGGCAAGTCGCAGGGGCTCGAATTCAGCTTCAGACTCGCTGGCGGCGCGGTCGGCTTCGACGTCTTCACGACGCGCCCCGACACGCTTTACGGCGCCAGCTTCGCGGCGATCTCGCCCGACCATCCGCTGGCCGAGAAGCTCGCCAAGGATTCGCCCGAACTCGCCGCGTTCATCGAGCTATGCCGCCGTCAGGGCACCGCCGCCGAACAGCTCGACACCGCCGAGAAGATGGGCTTCGACACCGGCATTTCGGTCGAGCATCCGCTCGATGCGAACTGGCATCTGCCCGTCTGGGTCGTGAACTATGTGCTGATGGACTATGGCACCGGCGCGATCTTCGGCTGCCCCGCGCACGACCAGCGCGACCTCGACTTCGCGCACAAGTACGAGCTGCCCGTCCACCGCGTGATCGCCGACGGCGACGAGACCGCGCAGCATTTCACCGGTAC
The DNA here is from genome assembly GCF_016463645.1 of Sphingopyxis sp. Classification (GTDB taxonomy): domain Bacteria; phylum Pseudomonadota; class Alphaproteobacteria; order Sphingomonadales; family Sphingomonadaceae; genus Sphingopyxis. Next base: position 4,033 of record NZ_JAEMQX010000046.1, read on the forward strand.
CGAAGCCTGGACCGGCCCCGGCAAGCTGGTGAACAGCCACTTCCTCGACGGGATGACGATCGACGAAGCCAAGGCGGCCGTCATCGCGCGCGCCGAGCATGAGGGCTGGGGCAAGGGCACGACCGTGTGGCGCCTCCGCGACTGGGGCGTCTCGCGCCAGCGTTACTGGGGCACGCCGATCCCCTTCATCCATTGCCCGGCGTGCGGCATGGTGCCGGTGCCGAGGGCGCAGCTCCCCGTCGTGCTGCCCGAGGACGCCGATTTCTCGGTTCCCGGCAATCCGCTCGACCGCCATCCGACATGGAAGCATGTCGCCTGTCCGTCGTGCGGCGGCGAGGCGGTGCGCGAAACCGACACGCTCGACACCTTCGTCGATTCGAGCTGGTATTTCCTGCGCTTCGCCTCGGCACCGTCGGACAAGCCGTTCGATCCCGAAGTGATCCGCCGCTGGCTGCCCGTCGACCAGTATATCGGCGGTATCGAGCATGCGATTCTCCATCTGCTCTACGCGCGCTTCTGGACGCGCGCGCTGAACAAGCTCGGGATGATCGACATCAGGGAGCCCTTCGCGAGCCTGTTCACGCAGGGCATGGTGACGCACGAGACCTACAGCCGCGCGCAGGGCGAAGGTCAGCCGCCGCTCTTCTTCACTCCCGATGAAATCGCACGCACCGCCGACGGCGCGACGCTCGAAGCCGACGGCGCGCCGGTCGATGTCGGCCGCGTGATCAAGATGTCGAAGTCGAAGAAGAATGTCGTCGATCCCGACGCCATCCTCGACCAGTACGGCGCCGACGCCGCGCGCTGGTTCATGCTGTCCGACAGCCCGCCCGAGCGCGACCTGCCGTGGAGCGAGGCCGGGATCGAGGGCGCGTGGCGCTTCGTCCAGCGCCTGTGGCGCCTGTTCGGCGACACCGGGAACGTCGGCGACGGCGGCGAGGACAAGGCGCTGGCGCGCAAGCTGCATCAGGCGATCGCCGGCGTCGCCGCCGACATCGAATCGCTCGGTTTCAACAAGGCGGTCGCGAAGATCCACGCGCTCGCGAACGAGATCGAGAAGGCGACGCCGTCGGCCACCCGCGCCGAGGCGTGCCGCACGCTCATCCTGCTCGTCGCGCCGATGATGCCGCACCTCGCCGAAGAGGCGTGGGCGGCGCTGCCGGATGGCCAGCGCACGACCGCGATGATCGCCGACGCCGCATGGCCCGCCGCCGATCCGGCACTGCTCGTCGATGACGAGGTGACAATCGCGATCCAGATGGCGGGTAAACTGCGCGATACGATGACGATCGCGAAAGGTCTCGACAAGGATTCGACCGAAGCCGCGGCGCTCGCTCGCCCGCGCATCGTCGAACTGCTCGCCGGCGCGACGCCGAAGAAGGTGATTGTGGTGCCCGACCGTTTGGTGAATATCGTTCCCTGATGCGCAGCCTCCTCGTCTCCGCCCTTGTCGCAGCCTCGCTCACCGTCGGTGGCTGCGGGCTGCGTCCGCTCTACGCGAACGGCAGCAAGGGCGCGGTGGCGCAGATTCTCGCCGACGTCGATGTCGCGCCGATCGAGGGGCATGGCGGCTGGCTCGTCCGCAATGCGCTGCGCGACCGGCTCCAGGCGACGCAGGGCGGCGAGGGCGCGGGCAAGCGCCTCCGCCTCGACGTCCGGCTCGAGGATTCGATCACCGGCTTCGGCGTCCGCGCCGACGATACGGTGACGCGCGAACGCCGTACGCTGCGCGCGCGCTACCAGCTCGTCGATGCCGCGACGGGGCAGGTGATGCTCGATGCCACGGCCTTTTCGGACGCCGGGATCGACGTCGTCGGCAGCGAATATGCGACGATCGCCGCCGAATCGACCGCGCTCGAACGGCTGTCGTCGGCGGTCGCCGACCAGATCGTCGCGCGGCTCGCGGTTTTCGCGAATCGCGGCGGCGGCCAGGAGCCTGCCGGCGCCGCACCCGCACCCGCCGGGCAATGAAGAGCGTCAAGCCCGCCGATCTCGAACGCCAGACGCGCCTCGACCCCGCGGTCCGTTTCATCCTCCTCACCGGTCCCGACGAAGCGACGATGGAGGCGGTCGCGAGCCACCTGATCGCGCTTGCCGGCAAGGATGCCGAACGGCTCGACCTGACGGGCGCGCAACTGTCGCAGGATCCGTCGCTGCTCGCCGCCGAGGCCGCGTCGATGTCGCTCTTTTCGCCGAGCCGGATCATCCGGCTCGAGCTCGCCGGCGGCGGCGACGACAGCCTCGCGGCGGTCGAGGCGCTGCTCGCCGCCGACACCGTGATCAACCCGGTGATCGCCACCGGCGCGTCGGTCACCGCCAAATCGAAACTCGTCAAGCTGGTCGAGGGCGCGGAGCATGCGGTCGCCGCGATCTGCTACCAGCCCGACCGGCGCCAACTCGTCGGCATCGCGATGGCGGCGGGGCAGGAACAGGGGCTCCGCATCGCCAACGCCGACGCGCAATTGCTCGTCGATCTCGTGTCGGGCGATCAGGCGCTGATGCGCCGCGAGATCGAGAAGATCGCGCTCTATCTTGACGCGGGCCCCGACCGGCAGCGGCAGGTCACCGCGGCGGATATCGCCGCTCTCGGTGCCGCGACGCACGAGGAGGATGTCAGCGAGTGCATCAATGTCGCGCTGGGTGGCAAGGTGCGCGAGCTTCCCGAAATGCTCGCGACCGCGGCGGCGGTCGGCGTCGCCGAAATCCGCATCATCCGCGCGCTCGCGATCCGCGCGCTCGCGCTCGCGCGGCTGCGCGCCGAGGTCGACGCCGGGGCGCACCCCGCCACCGTCGTGTCGGCGCGTACCAGCGGCATTTTCTGGAAGGAACGCGACGCGGTGACGGCGCAGCTCCACATCTGGGATTCGGTGCGCATCGCGCGCCTGATGAGCCGGCTGCTCGACTGCGAGCGCGCGCTCAAATCCTCGGGGACCGCGGGCGCGGTGCTGTTCCGCAAGCTGATGACCGACATCGCGCATCAGGCGGCCCGGGCGCGCTAGGCGGGGGCGGCCTTCGACCGAAGGTGACGTTCGCTCCTCCCTGTCGCGCAGGCATGGGGAGGTGGCAACGCGAAGCGCTGACGTAGGGGCCCGTAACGCGGCGTTGCGGCCCCTCCACCACCGCCTGCGGCGGTGCTCCCCCATCGCTGCGCGACAGGAAGGAGAGGATGGCAATGACAGCTCACCACCCCGACGCCGGCATCGACCTCGTTCCAAACGAAGAGGCGGCGCGGAGCTCTCGCTCCGCGCCGCCTCGACAATGGTTCCAGTGGAAACCATCGCCCCCCAATCCGTACCGAATAGCCGTGGGTCGCAGATAGCTGACGGCCGGAACGAAGCTCGGAAAATCAGTCGTTTATTTCAGGTCCCCGCCAAACCCCAGCTTTGGCGTCACGCCGCGATCCTCCTCGCACGCCCCCGCTTCGGAGCGGACCACGCAACTATGACGCAGGCGTCGCGTATAAAATTGTAAGAACCCGACACAAAACCGCGCCCGGGCATTGTTTTTCATGCGTTTTGCGCGCTAAAATGAGACAACATGCCGCAACGCGACGTATCATCCGCACCCTCCGCCAGTCCGCATGTCGCGACGCGCTTCTTCCCGCTCTCCGCACCGCTTCGTCCCTATCTCAGCACCATATATCTGAGCGAGGTCGCGGTCGCCGATGGCGCGCGGGTCGAGGACCATCTGCACCCCGAATGGGCGAATCTCCGCTTCGTCGACGGCGATCCGCCGCTCGCGGCGATCGGCGGCGGACCGGCCGCCGGGACGCCGCGCTTTATCGCCACCGGCCCGACAAGCCGGGCGACCTATTTCGCGGCGGGCAATATGCGGACGTGGGGGATCGGCGTGCTTCCGATGGGCTGGGCGAAATTCATTCCGCTGCCCGCGGACGAGCTCGCCGACCGGCTCTGCGACGGCAGCGCGCATCCCGCCTTCGCCCGCTTCGCGCCCCTCGGCGAACGGCTTCGGCAGACCAGCGACGTCGATGCCGCCGCCGCGCTGATCGACGCATATTTCTGCGCGCTGTTGCCGGGCGCGCCGCCCGACGACCCCGCGATCCTCGCCGCCCACGCCGCGCTCGTCGATGACGATCTGTCGAGCGTTGCGGAGCTGTCGGCGAAGCTCGGCCAGTCCGAACGCTCGATCGAGCGATTGAGCCACCGCGCCTTCGGCTTCTCGCCCAAGCTGCTGCTGCGTCGCCAGCGCTTCCTGCGCAGCCTCGCGCGCTTCATGCTCGATCCGTCGATGGCGTGGATCGATACGATGGACCATCATTATTACGATCAGGCGCAGTTCACCCGCGACTTCCAGCGTTTCATGGGGATGAGCCCGCGCGATTATGCCGCGCGGCCCAAACCGATATTGGGTGCCGCGGCGCTCGCCCGGGCCGCCGCCGCCGGCGCGGCGGTGCAGGGGTTGCACAAGCCCGCCGGATAAGCCGCTTTCCCGCCAACGGGCTTGACCCGTACCGCGCCTTCGGTGCAAGCGGCGGACGACGGACGCGCGGGCAGCCGCCTATCCACCGAATCCAGGGAAACATCGAGGCCGGCAGCGGCAGCGCCGCCGGAACAGGACGAATGACGATGAGCGATATCGAAGCCATCCGGGCCCAGCTGCTGGGCGATATCGAAGCGGCGGCCGATGCGGGTGCCGTCGAGGCGCTGCGCGTCGCCGCGCTCGGCAAGGCGGGCAGCATCACCGGGCTGCTCAAGACGCTCGGCGGCATGAGTCCCGAGGAACGGCAGGTGCAGGGACCCGCGATCCACGGCCTGCGCGAGAGCGTCACCGCCGCGCTTGCCGCGCGCAAGGACGTGCTCGATGCCGCGGCGCTCGACGTCAGGCTCGCCGCCGAGGCGATCGACATGACGCTCCCCGCCGACGCGGCGCCGCGCGGAAGCGTCCACCCGGTGAGCCAGGTGATGGACGAACTCGCCGAAATCTTCGCCGACATGGGCTTCGCGGTCGCGACGGGTCCCGAGATCGAGGACGACTGGCGCAATTTCACCGCGCTCAACATTCCCGAGACGCACCCCGCGCGCGCGATGCACGACACCTTCTATTTCCCCGACGCCAATGCCGAGGGGCAGAAGATGCTGCTGCGCACGCACACCTCGCCGGTGCAGATCCGGACGATGATGTCGCAGGAACCGCCGATCCGCATCATCGCGCCCGGACGCGTCTATCGCAGCGACAGCGACGCGACGCACACCCCGATGTTCCATCAGGTCGAGGGGCTGGTGATCGATCGCGGCATCCATATGGGGCATCTCAAATGGACGCTCGAAACCTTCCTCAAGGCCTATTTCGAGCGCGACGACATCGTGCTGCGCCTGCGTCCCTCCTATTTCCCCTTCACCGAACCCTCGGCCGAGGTCGATGTCGGCTATAAACAGGAAAAGGGCCGTCGCATCGTCGGGGGCAATGGCGACGACGAGGGCCATGCGTGGATGGAACTGCTCGGCAGCGGCATGGTCAACCGCCGCGTGATCGCCAATTGCGGGCTCGACCCCGACGAGTGGCAGGGCTTCGCCTTCGGGGTCGGCGTCGACCGGCTCGCGATGCTGAAATATGGCATGGACGACCTGCGTGCCTTCTTCGACGGCGACCTTCGCTGGCTGTCGCATTACGGGTTCGGCGCGCTGTCGGTGCCCACGCTGAGCGGAGGGATTTCGGCATGAAGATCACCCTCGACTGGCTCCGCGAGCATCTCGACGGCGACTATTCGGTCGCCGACGTCGTCGCGACCCTGAACCGCATCGGCCACGAGGTCGAAGGCGTCGAGAATCCGGCCGAGAAGCTCGCCGGCTTCCGCGTCGCGAGGGTGCTGACCGCCGAGAAGCATCCGCAGGCCGACAAGCTGCAGGTGCTGACCGTCGACACCGGCGACGGCGGGGCGCCGCTCACCGTCGTCTGCGGCGCCCCCAACGCGCGCGCGGGGCTCGTCGGTGTACTCGGCCTGCCCGGCGCCGTGGTGCCGGCGAACGGCATGGAGCTGAAGGTCGCCGCGGTGCGCGGCGTCACGTCGAACGGCATGATGTGCTCGACGCGCGAACTCGAGCTCGGCGACGATCACGACGGCATCATCGAGCTGCCCGCCGACGCGCCGGTCGGTGCGCCCTTCGCCGACTATGCCGGCGCGGACGATCCGGTGGTCGACATCTCGATCACCCCGAACCGGCAGGACTGCATGGGCGTGCGCGGCATCGCGCGCGACCTCGCTGCCGCCGGGCTCGGCACGCTGAAGCCGCTCGAGGTCCCGACGATCATCGGCGAGGGCGCGCCCGCGACCGATATCCGGACCGACGATCCCGAAGCCTGCCCCGCCTTCTTCGGCCGCACGATCGCCGGCGTCACCAACGGCACCGCCCCCGAATGGATGCGCCGCCGATTGGAAGCGGTCGGCCAGCGCTCGATCTCGGCGCTCGTCGACATCAGCAATTATGTGATGTTCGATCTCGGCCGCCCGAGCCACATCTATGACCGCGCCAAATTGCATGGCGCGCTCGTCGCGCGCCGCGCGAAGCAGGGCGAGACCGTCACCGCGCTCAACGGCAAGGAGTACACGCTCACCGACACGATGACGGTGATCGCCGACGAGCGCGAGGTCCACGACATCGCGGGCATCATGGGCGGCGAACATTCGGGGTGCAGCGAGACGACCACCGATGTGCTGATCGAGATCGCCTGGTTCACTCCCGAGCGCATCGCGCTGACCGGGCAGGCGCTCGGCCTGTCGAGCGACGCGCGCAGCCGCTTCGAGCGCGGGGTCGATCCGGCCTTCCTCGACGACGCGACCGCGATCGTTACCGCGCATATCCTCAATATCTGCGGCGGCAATCCGTCGACGGTGACACGCGCGGGCACCCCGCCCGCCGAGGTCAGGACGATCGATTACGACCCCGCGCTGTCGGCGACGCTCGGCGGCATCGCGATCGCGCCCGAACGGCAGAAGGATATTCTTGCCTCGCTGGGTTTCGGCGTGATCGAACAGGGCGGCCGCTGGCAGGTGTCGGTGCCGAGCTGGCGCCGCGACATGGACGCCGCACCTGACGTCGTCGAGGAGGTCACGCGCATCACCGGCTTCGACGCGATCGCGTCGGCGCCGTTGCCGCGCACCGACGGCGTTGCCAGGCCGACCGCGACCGCAGAACAGCTCGTCGAGCGCCGCCTGCGCCGCGCCGCCGCCGCCGCGGGGTTCGACGAGGCCGTCACCTGGTCGTTCATCGGCGAGGCCGAGGCCGCGCCCTTCGGCGGCGGCGCGTGGAGCCTCGCCAATCCGATCAGCGAAGATCTGAAGGTCATGCGCCCGTCGCTTCTCCCGGGCCTGCTCGCCGCCGCGGCGCGCAACCGGAACCGCGGCGCGGGCAGCATCCGCCTGTTCGAGATCGGGCGGCGTTACCTCGCCGACGCCGAGCATCCGACCCTCGCCATCCTGATGGCGGGCGACAGGCGCGCGCGCGGCTGGCAGGTGGGCAAGGCCGCGCCGTTCGACGCGTTCGACGCGAAGGCGGCCGCACTCGCGCTGCTCGAAGCCGCGGGCGCCCCCGCCGACCGCCTGCAGGTGATGGAAGCCGTGACCCCCGGCAACATCTGGCACCCCGGCCAGTCGGCGACGCTGCGCCTCGGCCCCAAGGCGGTGCTCGCCGAATTCGGCGCGCTTCACCCCGCGCTGACCCGCGCCTTCGACGTCGACGGGCCGGTGATGGCGGTGCAGGTCTTCCTCGACGCGATCCCGGCGAAGCGCGCGAGCGGCCCTGCGCGCGCGGCCTTCACGCCGCCCGCGCTGCAATCGGTGCGCCGCGACTTCGCCTTCCTCGCGCCGACGAGCCTGACCGCCGCCGATCTCGTGCGTGCGATCCGCGGCGCCGACAAGGCGGCGATCGTCGATGCCCGCCTGTTCGATCGCTTCGCCGGACAAGGCGTTCCCGAGGGTCAGGTGAGCCTCGCGGTCGAGGTCGAGTTGCAACCCGCCGAAAAGAGCTTCACCGATGCCGAACTGAAGGCGATCGCCGACAAGGTCGTCGCTGCGGCGGCGAAGGCCGGAGCGACGCTGCGCGGATGACCGCCCGATCGACGCGATGAAGGGAGAGTTTGATATGGACACCCGCCACCTCGTCGATCGCGAGATCGCACCAATCATCGACCTGTTTCCGCGGGTCGACCTCGACGCGGCGCCGATCGCGCAGATCCGCGCGAAGGCGGCGGAGACCTATGCGATCCTGCCGCCGCCGGTGATCGCGCCCGAAAGGCTGGTCGTGCCGTCGATCCACGGCGGACCCGACATTCCGGTCTGTCTCTACCGTCCCGCCGCGACGCGTCCGGGCGGCGGCGCGATCCTCCATATTCATGGCGGCGGCATGGTGATGGGATCGGTCGAGCAGATGCAGGCGGGTCCCGCGGCGCTCGCCGCGGCGGCGGGCGCGCCGGTCGTCTCGGTCGAATACCGGCTCGCGCCCGAACACCCCTTTCCCGCGCCGCAGGAGGATTGCCATTCGGCGCTGGCATGGCTCGCGGGGCAGGCGGACGCGCTCGGCTTCGACGCGAACCGGATCGTCGTCGCGGGCGAGAGCGCTGGCGGCGGGCTCGCCGCCGCGCTCGCGATCATGGCGCGCGACCTTGGCGGCCCTGCGATTGCGGGCCAGCTTCTGACCTATCCGATGCTCGACCACCGTACCGGCGGCGACGCCTGCCCCTATGACAACCCCGCGACGGGCGAGTTCATCTGGACGCGCGCGAGCAACCGCTTCGGCTGGCGCGCGCTGCGGGGCGACTACAAGGCCGACGACGACCGGCGCGGCTGGTTCTCGCCGAGCCTGGCCGAGGATCTGTCGAACTTGCCGCCCGCCTATATCGCGACGGGCAGCCTCGACCTCTTCTTCGACGAAAATCTCGACTATGCGCGACGGCTCGTCGCGGCGGGGGTGCCCGTCGATCTGCACAGCTATGCCGGGGCGATCCACGCCTTCAACGCGATCCCCGACGCCGCGCTGTCGCAGCGCTTCAACGGCGGACTGCTCGCGGCCGCGGCGGCGATGGCGGGGCCGGCGAGCGGTTGAGAGACGGAGCGGGTGCGGGGCTGATGCTCATCCGCCGAAAAGAGAGGTCCGGTTACGACCGATTGCTGCCCGATCAATCATCGTCACCCCGGACTTGATCCGGGGTCCCGCTTGAAATCGAAACCTGCTCTTCCGCCATAAGAAGCGGGATCCCGGGTCAAGCCCGGGATGACGAAGCGCGGTGGCTTGCCGTCCGCTTTCCACCCCAAAACAGCCCTTGCCGGAAAGCGAAAGGGCCTGACGCGACAGTGCCCGGCCGCGGCAGGCCCTCCCTGTGCCCTCCCCGATTCCGGGGAGGGGGAGAGGCCGTTCAGAACTGGCCGCGCAGCGTCACGCCATAGGTGCGCGGCTCGCCGGGGAAGCCGACGAACAATTTGTTCGCGGTGCCCGGATGCCCGCTCGCCGCCGGTGCGGCGACCGCGCGGAACGATCCCGAACCCTGCAGCGGCATGTCGGCGGCGATCTGGTAATATTTGCGGTTGAACAGATTCTGCCCCCACAGCTCGATCCCCCAGCGGCGATCGCGCCCGTAAAGGCCGAGGCGGCCGTTGAAGACGGCGAAGCCGTCCTGTTCCTTTTCGATGTCGAGGTTCGACCCCGTATTGGTGTCGCTCTGCACGCGCGTGTCGAGATAGACGAGCGCGCTCATTCCCGACGATCCGATCGGCGGCGTCCAGCTGATCCCCGCGGTCGCGACATATTTCGCGGCGTTCGACACGCCGCGGCCGGGGAGCTGGAACAGCACCGGCGACAGCGCGCGACCGCCCGTGCCGACGAGGTTGCGGCGATAGAGGGTGTCGACATAGGTCAGCCCCATATTGACCGACAGATAGCGCGCGGGGCGCAGGAAGGTCTCGATCTCGAACCCCTTGGCGACCACCCCCGGCTTCAGCCGGTCGGATGCGCAGGCGCCGGTGGCGGCCGACGCATCGATGTCGCCGCCGCCCAGATCGTCCTTGCACGCCTGGATGTTCGTGACCTCGAAATTGATGCCGTTGAAGGTGTTGAGCTGGTAATTGCTATATTCCTGCCAGAAGGCGGCGAGATTGACGTCGATCCCGGGTCCGTCCCATTTGACCCCCAGTTCATACGCATCGACCTTTTCGCTTGCGAACTGCAGGTCGCTCGCCTCGGGCCGCCCGTTGCCCGGCGTGTTCGCGGGACGCGCGAGCGCCGCGACGCACGCCGCGTCCTGCGCGTCGTTGCCCGCGGTCGTGCTGCACGGCCGGTCGAGCGCCGAATAGTCGAGGTTGAAGCCGCCCGCCTTGTACCCCTTCGACGCCGATCCATAAATCAGCCATTCGGGCGCGGGCTTCCAGCTCAGCACCGCGGTGCCCGTCCACTGGCCCTCGCTGAACTTCGTCCCCGGCGCACCCGCGACGATGTCGGGCGCGGTGCCGTTGATCACGCAGGCAAGGCTCGCGAGCGCCTGGAGCGACGAATTGACGATCGCGGGGCACAGCGTGTTGGTGAAATTGGCGTCGCCGCGCAGCGTCTTCTTTTCGTGCGTGTAGCGGGCGCCGATCGTCAGCGTCAGCACATCCTCGACGATGTCGAAGCTGTTGTGCGTGAACACGGCATAGTTGGTGCTGCGCTGCGCGAAGGTCGAGCCGTTGTTGCCGGTGCCGTTGAGCGGCGCGGCGCCGAGCAGCGCGGCGATGCCCTGAAAGCCGGGGAAGCTCGCGGCGGGGAGGTTCGAGCAGGTCGCCGATGCCGGATTGAGCTGCGCCGGTGCCAGCGCGGCCGCGGCGAGGCAGTTGGCGTAGCGCTGATAGTCGGCGCCATAGACGATGTCGTCGTCGACATCGAGTTTCTCGTTCGCATAATAGCCGCCGACCAGCCAGTCGAGCCGCCCGTCGAACGCCTCGCCCTGCAGCCTGAGTTCCTGCGTGAACAGGCGGAAGCGCCGGTCGAGATCGGTACGGCGCAATATGTCGAGCGCATTGAAATCGGCGTCCTGTCCCTGCGCATTCCTGTAATCGCGCCAGGCGGTGATCGAGGTCAGGGTTGCGGCGCCGAAATCCCGGTTGAGTTCGCCCGACACGCCCCAGTCCTTGGTGTCCGACCGGTAATCGACCCCCGGCGTCGTCGCCTGCCGGCGAACGAAGCTGCTGCCCGTCGGCGGCACCTGATGATTGGCGCCGAAGAGCTGGAGCAGCGGCAGCAGCGTGTTCGGCGATGCGACGGGAAAGCCGTCGGGGCCGCGCGTCAGGTTGCGCACCGGATTCAGCAGCACGCCGCCGCAGCAGTTTTCCTCGCGCTTCGAATAGTCGGCGATCAGCCGCAGCGTCATGTTTTCGGTCGGTTCGAGCAATAGCTGGCCCTTGACCAGCCAGCGGTCGCGGTCGTTGATGTCGGGCTCGCCGGGCGTCACATTCTCGATGAAGCCGTCGCGCTTCTGCCAGACGCCGTCGAGCCGCACCGCGGCCTTGTCGCCGATCGGCGCGTTGATCATCCCGTCGACGCGCCAATAGTCGTAATTGCCGTAGGACACCGACCCCTTGCCCGCGAAGGCGCCGGGTTCGGGCCCCTTGGTGACGATGTTGATCAGGCCGGCGGTCGAATTGCGCCCGAACAGCGTGCCCTGCGGTCCGCGCAGCACCTCGACGCGCTCGATATCGCCGAGTTCGGACAGGCCGACGCCGGTGCGGCTGCGATAGACGCCGTCGATGAACAGCCCGACCGAGGATTCGAGGCCGGGATTCTCGCCGACCGTGCCGATGCCGCGGATGCGCGCGGTGAAATTGACCTCGCTCGTCGCGCCCGAGACGAGCAGCGACGGCGCGACCTGTCCCAGCGCGCGCACGTCGGTCGCGCCGCTCTTTTCCAGCGTCTCGCCGGTGACCGCCGACACCGCGATCGGAACGTCGGACAGCGCCTCGCTGCGCCGCGTCGCGGTGACGATGATCGTGCTGTCGTCGGTCTCGGCGCCGGGGGTTTCCTGCGCCAGCGCCGGCACCGCGAGCAGGCCGAACGAAAGCGACAGGCCGGCGGCACTGGTCCGCAGCAGGCAGGCGGCGCGGCGGCAACGATATGTCATGGAACTGGCCCTCCTCTCACAATGGTCCGTCAGCGTGGGGAGAGTTTTTCTTGTTGCGTGGAGCGTATCACGACCGCCCCGCGCGAAGCCAGCGCGCGACCTCTGCCGTAACGTCATTGCGCGGATGGCGCGGCTTTTGTGCCACAGCTGGCAGAAGTGACGGGTTGACGGCCGGGACAAAAAAGGGGGGCGGGCCATGACAGGCCCGCCCCCCATGAATTCACGCGATCGCGCCGATCAGAATTTGCCGCGCAGCGTCACGCCATAGGTCCTGGGTTCGGCCAGGAACTGCGAGAAGATCTGGCGGCCGCCCGGATATTGTGGGTCGGAAAAAGCGGTCGTGGTCGAGGTCGCGCCTTCCTGGAACGGCGAGTTGAACGCGACCTGGGCATATTGCTTGTTGAAGATATTCTGGCCCCAGAATTCGATGCCCCACTTCTCGTCGGGGCCGCGAATGCCGATACGCGCGTTGAACAGCGCATAGCCATTCTGCTCCTTCTGCGGGAACAGGTCCGACCCGGTGTTGTAATCGCTGGTCATGCGGCCATCGACATAGACGAGACCGGTCAGGCCGCTGCTGCCGATGTCGGGGGTCCAGGCGACGCTGCCGGTCGCGACCAGTTCGGGCGCGTTCGACAGATTGTTGCCCGGCAGCAGGCGCAGCGCCTGGTCGAGCGGGGCGCCCGAATTGTTGCCGACCAGCTGACCGCGATATTTGGTCTTCGCATAGGTCAGGCCCGCGGTCATGCGGAAGCTCCGCGCGGGGACCAGCGAGGCTTCGAGTTCGAAACCTTCCGAACGGACGCCATGGCTGACATCGCCCGACGGGCACGCGCCGGTCGTCGCGGCGGCGGCGTTATAGTTCGGCGCGCCGGTGAACTTGCTCTGGTCGCGGTCGCCGCCGGCGAGGTCGCTGTCGCAGCCGTTGATGTTCTGGACGAGGAAGACGGTGCCGTTGAAGGTGTTGAGCTGGAAGCTCGAGAAGTCCGACCGGAACAGCGTCAGGCCGAGGCCGAACGGGCCGGTCGAATATTTGGCGCCGATTTCATAGCTGTCGACCTTTTCGGGATCGAACTGCAGGTTGCTGACCAGCGCCTGCGCCCCGCCCGGCGTCGCCGCGAAGGGCAGGATCGGCGATTTCAGCGCCGACCGGTCGAGGTTGAAGCCGCCCGCCTTGTAGCCGCGCGAATAGCTCGCATAGACCATCAGGTCGTCGACCGGCTTGTACGACAGGATCGCGGTGCCGGTCCATTCGTCCTCGCTCCGCTTGTCGCGGATCGACACATTGTTGAGCTCGGCGGTCGAATTGCCCTGACAGGCGAGGCCGATCAGGCCGCCCGCGACGGCGCGCGCCAGATTGTCGGCGGTTCCCGGAACGTCGGGCTGCGCGGCATCGTCGAGTACCAAGCCCTGAACCGTCGTGCACACCGTGTTGTCGTTGGTGAAGGTCGCCGAGAACTTCTTCTTGTCGTTCGTGTACCGGACGCCGAAGGTGAAATCGAGCTTGTCGGTGATGTGGAAGATATTGTGCGTGAACAGCGCCCAGTTCTTCCCGTTCTGGCGATAGACGTCGTTGATGCTGCCAAGGTCGCTCAGGCCATCGAGCGCGGTCAGCGCGGCGACGATGTCCGGACCCGACGGGCCGTTCGCGGCGGCGATCGTCGCCGGACCGACGCCCGGGAGGACGCACAGCGGGTTGGTCGGCGAATAGAGGCCCGCGAGCGGCGTCCCCGTGACCAGGCGGCAGGCGGCGAAACGGCCATAATCCTCGCCGAAGCGGAGGTTGTCGCGCACGCGCAGCTTTTCGTCGGCGTAGAAGCCGCCGACGAGCCAGTCGAGCTTGCCGTCGAACGCCTCGCCCTGCAGGCGCAGTTCCTGCGTGAAGGTGTGGAACTGGCGATAGGCATCGTCGTCGTCGGCGCGATAGAGGATATCGACCGTGCCATAATCGACGTCGCCCGCCTGGCTCGACCGGTACTCGCGGTACGCGGTGATCGAGGTCAGCGTCGCGCCGCCGAAATCATAGTCGATCTGGCCCGAGAAGCCGTAATCCTTGGTCTTGCCGGCGAAGCTGCGCCCCGGGGTGACCGAGATGTCGCGGCTGTAGCCCTGGTTGAATGCCGACAGCGGCTGGCCGAGGTCGGCGAGCACGCGGATGATGTTGTTTGACGTCGCGGTCGGCGCGCCCGTCGGGCTCGGCGTGTTGAGATCGCCGACATACTGGTTGACGCCCGGGCCGACATAGGTCGCGGCGCAGCATTCCTCGTCGCGATAGGTATAGTCGGCGATCAGGCGGACCGAAAGCGCGTCGGTCGGCTCGAACAGCAATTGCCCGCGCAGGAAATAGCGGTCGCGGTTGTTGATGTCGCGGTCGTTCGCGGTGTCGTTGTAGAAGCCGTCGCGCTTGACCCAGACGCCGTCGAGCCGCGCGGCGATCGTGTCGGTGATCGGGCCGGTAACGCTGCCGCCGAGGCGCCAGTAATCATGATTGCCATAGGTGACCTCACCCGTGGCGCCGAACTGGAAATCGGGCTTTTTCGAATAGATGCTGATGAGGCCCGCCGACGAGTTGCGGCCGCCGAGCGTGCCCTGCGGGCCGCGCTGCACTTCGATGCGGTCGATCTCGCCGAGTTCGTTGAGGCCGATGCCCGAACGCGAGCGATAGACGCCGTCGATGAAGACGGGAACCGAGCTTTCGAGGCCGGGGTTGTCGCCGACCGTGCCGATGCCGCGGATACGCGCCGAACCATTGGCTTCGGAGCCGGTCGAGGAGACGAGCAGCGACGGCGCGACCTGGTTCAGCTGGCGGATGTCGTTCGCACCGCTGTTCTGCAGCGTTTCGGCGCTGACCGCCGAGATGGCGACGGGCACGTCGGACAGGAGCTGGGCGCGGCCCTGCGCGGTGACGACGATCGGCGCGTTGTCGCTGTCGTCGGTCGCGGTATCGGCGGGTGCATCCTGCGCGAAGGCGGGAGCCGCGACCGCGGCGACGGCGATCGATACCCCCATGGCGGTGGTACGCAGCAAGCGGGCGGCACGAAGGGAAGATGATTTCATATCGGGCACTCCTCTCAACATTTCATTATTTTTGTTGCCGGGGGAGCATAACTCAATTGCGCGGCCGATCCAGCGGGAGGCCCGTATTTGCGTCGTTTTTGACGGGGTGATGCTTTTTGGTCACAGGCGGAAAAGCGCCTGTTCGACGGGGCTTAGGCCCCGCGGGCGGCGCGGGCGCCGCTTGCCGTAACGTCATCGACCGGTCGGCCGGGGCAGGGGAAGCGGAGCTGCCGTCCGCGCGCGACGAGCATCGCCTCATAGGGGCCGGCAAAATTTGCGGCGATGACGGGATCTTCGGCGGCCAGGCCGCCGGTCAGCGCGCCGAAGGCGGGCAGAATCAATCGCTTGCCGTCGCCCGCAAAGCACGGCCGCGAAACGTGGCGCCCGCGAATGTTGAGCCGCAGCTTGGGATGGAAATGCCCCGAAACCTCGGGCCGCGTTTCACCGCCGACGCTCTGGTGGCGAAACACGATGCCGTCGACGACCAGCTCGTCGGCGACCTCGCCGCCCCATGCGCCGCCGGTCAGCCCGTCGTGATTGCCCGCGATCCACAGCAGCTTCGCCGCTGCGGCCTGCGCGGCAAGGCGTCCGGCGACCGCGGGGACGATGCGGTCCGCGGCATCGCGGTCGTGGAAACTGTCGCCGAGGCACCAGATCGCGCGCGCGCCGGTCCCGGCCGCGAGCGCCGCAAGCCGGTCGAGCGTGTCGTGGCTGTCATAGGGCGGCAGCGGCTGGCCATATGCCGCGTACCAGCTCGCCTTCTCGAGGTGCAGGTCGGCGACGATCAGCGCGCCGTGGCGCGGCCAGAACAGCGCGCGGTCGGCCAGCATGTGGAAGGACTGGCCCGCAAAGGCAAAGGACGGCGCGGCGGACATCGGCCCGCTATGGCGACGGCACCGGCTTGCCGCAAGTGTCCTAGCCGCCCGCCGCGACCCCGTTTGCGGCAAAGCGCTGGCCCGTCTCGCGGCGCGCGCCGTCGGGCAGGTCGAACACGACGCGCTTGTTCGGGAAATCGATCTCGACGCGGTCGAACAGCGCAAGGCTGTCCATGCCGAGCAGCAGCGCGGGGCGTTCGTGCAGGCCGAGCGCGCGGAACGCCTGGCCGTCGGCAAAGCTCACCGGCAGGTCGTTGACGTCCATGCCGTTGATGACGATGCGCTTGATCGCGCTGCGCAGCGCGGGCACGTCCTCGCCGGTCACCGCGCCCAGCGTGGTTGCGACGAAGGGAAAGCGATTGGCGCGCTTGTCGGCGACCAGCCGCTGCAACGCCATATTCCCGACACTCGTCTGCGCGCCGGTATCGACGATGACGTCGATGCGCTTGCCGTTCAGCCGCGCGTCGGACAGGATCAGCCGCCCTGCCGAGTTGCGCGCGGTGACGACGATCGCGTCGTCATCCTTGATCAGCGGCGTCGCACGGCGCCGCGTTTCCAGTATCTGCATGCTTTCCTTGCGGAAATCGATCAGCACGCGCCTTTGCTCGAGCATGTCGACGCCGATCAGCCCCGCGGCGCCGATATGCCGGCCGAAAAAGGCCGGCGCGTCGACCGAGGGCAGGTGGAGCTGTTGCATCTGCAACGCCGCGACGCGATAGCTCGGCACCGTCGCCGACCCGCCGATCGTCGCCATCCTGAGCTTTTCGCCCTGCGTCAGCCCCAGCCGTTCGGCGAGCTCGCGCGCGATCACCGTGCGCTCGGCGCCGGTATCGACGAGGAAGGAAAAGGGCCCCTCGCCGCCGACCATCACCTTCACCGACATGCGCCGCGTGGCATCGAGGTCGAAGGGTTCGATGAAGGGAACGACCTTAACCGGCGGCGCGAGCACCTCGCCCGGGGGCACGGGCGTCGCCGCGGGCGCGGGCTGGGGCCCGGCGGGCGCGGGCGTGGCGCCGATCAACGCGGGCGCCGCGAGCAGCGCCAAAAGGACGGACCGCTTCGAAACCTGGGTCATCGCTGGCATCCTCTGCATATTTTGACCCAATCTACGCCTCATCGGTCCGTGCAGCAAGCGAAACGCCGGTGCCGGTCCCGGCCGCCTGTTCCGGACGCATCGCCTGCTCGGCGAGGCTGTCGGCGAGTTCGCCGAGCAGTGCATCGTCGATATCGGCCGCGGCGACATTCTCGCGCCCGATCAGCACCAGCACGGGGATGGCGAGCGGGCTGATCCGGTCGAGCTTCCGGTGCAGCATCGTCCCCGCCGCGCGGTCGAGCAGGTCGCCCAGCCGCGCGACGTCGGTCAGCCGCTCGCGCGCGTCGGCCCACGCGGCTTCGAGGAGCAGATGGTCGGGCTCATATTTGCGGAGCACGTCGAAGATCAGGTCGGTCGAGAAGGTCACCTGCTTGCCGGTCTTGCGCTTGCCCGGATGCTGGCGCTCGATCAGCCCGCCGATGATCGCGACCTCGCGAAAGGCGCGCTTCAGAAGGTGCGACCGCTCGACCCATTCGACGAATTCTTCGGACAGGATTTCCGGATCGAACAGATTCTGCGGGTGCAGGACCGGCCGCAGCGACCAGATCGCGATCGCATAGTCGGAGGCGACGAAACCCAGCGGTTGCAGCCCCGCGCGTTCCATCCTCTTGGTGATCAGCATGCCGAGCGACTGGTGCGCGTTCCACCCTTCGAACGGATAGCAGACGAGATAATGATTGCCCTCGTGCGGAAAGGTCTCGACGAGCAGCTCGCCGGGCCGCGGCAGCGCCGATCGCAGCGCCTGCATCTCCAGCCAGAAGCGCACATCCCCGGGAAAGCGCTGCCAGCTCGCCGGATCGGCGAGGAACAGGCGCACCCGGTCGGCGAGCCGCGTCGAGATTGCGAGGCGCGCGCCCATATAGCTCGGGATGCGCGCGGGACGCGTCGTCGCGCGGACGATCAGGTCGGTGTCGCGGATCGCCTCGACCTCGAGGCTGAGCCCGGCGAAGGCGAAGGTGTCGCCGGGGGTCAGCGTGCTCGCGAAATATTCCTCGACCTTGCCGAGCCGCCGCCCGTTCCTGAACCGCACATCGGCCATCGGCGCCTCGACGATGATCCCCGCGTTGAGCCGGTGCTGCGCCGCCAGCCGCGGATGCGCGATGCGCCAGCGTCCCTGCCCGTCGGGGGCGAGGCGGCGGAAGCGGTCGTAGCTCTTGAGCGCATAGCCGCCGTCGCGCACGAAGCCGAGCAGGCGCGCGAAGATGCCGGCGTCGATCCAGCGATAGGACGCGGCGGTGCGGATTTCGGCGAGCAGCTCGGCCTCGTCGAACGGCGCCGCGCAGGCGAGCGCCATCACATGCTGCGCGAGCACGTCGAGCGCGCCGGGGCGGAAACGGTCGGCGTCGCGTTCGCCCGCCTCGACCGCGTCGAGCGCGGCGCGCGCTTCGAGATATTCGAAGCGGTTGCCCGGCACGATCAGTGCCTTGCTCGGCTCGTCGAGCCGGTGGTTCGCGCGCCCGATGCGCTGGAGCAGCCGCGACGAGCCCTTGGGCGCGCCCATCTGGATCACGCAGTCGACGTCGCCCCAGTCGAGCCCGAGGTCGAGGCTCGCGGTCGCGACGAGCGCGCGCAGCCGCCCCTCGGCCATCGCCGCTTCCGCCCGCTGGCGCGCCTCGCGGTCGAGGCTGCCGTGGTGGATCGCGATCGGCAGCGACAGGTCGTTGACCTTCCACAGCTCCTGAAAGATCAGCTCGGCCAGCCCGCGCGTGTTGCAGAAGATGATCGTCGTGCGGTTCCCCGCGATCACCTCCATCACCTGATGCACGGCATAGCGCCCCGAATGCCCCGCCCATGGCACCGCGCCCTCGGGAAGCAATATCTCGATATCGGGTTCGGCGCCGGGCTCGCCCTCGACGAGCGTCACGGTGCCCGCGTCGGCGTCGGGCGCGAGCCAGCCGGCATATTGTACCGGGTCGGCGATCGTCGCCGACAGCCCGACGCGGCGAAGACCGGGCGCGATCCGCTGGAGCCGCGCCATGGCGAGGCTCAGGAGATCGCCGCGCTTGCCGGGCGCAAAGGCATGGATCTCGTCGATCACCACCGTCTTCAGATCGGCGAACATCGTGAAGCTGTCGGGGTAGGAGAGCAGCAGCGACAGCGATTCGGGGGTGGTCAGCAGGATATTCGGCGGCCGGCTGCGCTGGCGCGCCTTCTTGTCCGAACTGGTGTCGCCGCTGCGGCTTTCGACGCTGATGTCGAGCCCCATCTCGGCGATCGGGCCGAGGAGGTTGCGCTCGACGTCGGCGGCAAGGGCTTTCAGCGGCGACACATAGAGCGTGTGCAGCCGGTCGGTCGGATGCTGCGCGAGGTCGACGAGCGTCGGCAGAAAACCCGACAGCGTCTTCCCCGCGCCCGTCGCGGCGACGAGCAAGGCATGCTCCCCCCGCTCGCCCGCCGCAAGCATATCGGCCTGGTGCCGCCGCAGCCGCCACCCGCGCGCGGCGAACCAGTCGGTGAAGGGGGCGGGGAGGGCCATAAGCGGAACGTGGGACGGGAGAGGCGCGCGCGCAATCCTTCTCTTATTGTCCGGAAGCGACCGGAAGCTGACCTGGCCATCATCGTCACCCCGGACTTGATCCGGGGTCCATGAATTCAGCGCTGCGGTGGATCCCGGATCAAGTCCGGGATGACGAGTGTCAGGAATCCACCCCGAAACGGCTTCATTCAAAGCCCCGCTTCCATCGCTTTCAGCAACTCCCGCCAATGCTCGCCCAGCCGCCGCTGGAACAGCATCAGCTCGAATCCGTGCCGCGCGACATGTTTCCGGGGAATGCCGTCCCAGCCGCGATGCTCGACCGTCACGCGCGTTTCCGCGCCCACCGCTTCGAAGCGGACATCGACCTCGGTCGCCTGATCGTCCCCAAAACTCGGTAGCCGCCATCCGAACGCCAGTCGTTCGCCCGGCAGCCAGTGGCGTACCGGCCCGATCTCCCACTCCTTGCCGTCGTCGAAACGGGTAACGAGCCGCCCGTCTGGGCCGGCGGGGTCGAACCGCAATACCCCGTCGCCCTTGCGTGAAAGCTGAAACAGCGGATGGCTTTTCCACCATTTGCCGATGTCGCGCGTGAAGGCGGTGAAGGCCGCTTCGGGTGTGGCCGCGACGCGCAGCGCGACGATCGTCGCCGCGCTCATTCGTCGTCCTCGATATGCCGCTTGAAGGCCGCAAGCTGGTGCGCCCACAACGCTTCGGTCTCGGCCAGCCACTGTCTGAGCTCGGCGGTCGCGCCGTCCCTGAGGCTGTAGATACGCACGCGTGCGTCGAAGTCGGGGTGCCCGTCCTCGACCAGTCCGCCCTGCTTCAGCGCGCGCAGATGGCGGCTCATCGCGGGCGGCGCGAGGCCGAGCGCGTCCGCGAGCTCGCCCGCGCTGTGCGGCCGCTCGCCGAGCAGTTCGATCGCGCGCCGCCGTGTCGGGTCGGCGAGTGCGCCGAGCATCCGGTCGAGCGCGGCGCTCAATCGTCGAGCCGCGTCTTCGTCGTGAAGCCGCCCTCGGCGTCCCATTCGTCCGCGGTCTTTTCCTCGACGGTGACGCCAAAGGTCCAGATATGGCCCTCGGAATCCCTCGCGCGATAGGTGCGGTCGCCGTAGAATTGCGTTTCGGGGGCGGCGATGATGTCGGCGCCCGCCGCGCGCGCGCGGTCGCAATGCGCGTCGATATCCTCGCCTTGGCCCAGCTGGACATGCACCGTCTGCGTATTCTTGCCGCCGAGGTTCACGGGGCTGCGATGGTCGTCGGACCATTCGTTGCCGATCATGATCGACGAATTGCCGTATTCCATCTCGCTGTGCGCCAGATTGCCGCCCGCATCGAGCAGCACGAAGGTCGGCTCGAACCCGAACGCCTCCTCCAGCCAGCGGAACGCCGCCTTGGCGTCCTTGTAGCAGACGGCGCTCGACAGCCCCTTGGAACGCGGATGATCGGCCATGTCTCGTCTCCCGATTCGTGTCGATGATTTCCATTTCATACAATATTTTTGATAAAATGAAAATACTAGCCGATGTGCGCGAAGATGCTAAAGTTCCACCATGACCCACAGCCTCGAAAACCATATCGAAGAAGCGATGACGCTGGCCGCCGCGCACCTCGGCCAAGGCCGCGTCGCCGACTATATTCCCGCGCTCGCCAAGGTCGATCCGAACAAGCTCGGCTTTGCGCTCGCGCTGCCCGACGGCACCGTCCACGCCTCGGGCGACGCCGACGAGCCCTTCTCGATCCAGTCGGTGTCGAAGGTCTTCACGCTCGCGCTCGCGCTGCGCCGCGTCGGCAGTTCGCTGTGGGACAGCGTCGGGCGCGAACCGTCGGGATCGGCGTTCAACTCGATCGTCCAATTGGAAAGCGAGCAAGGCATCCCGCGCAACCCGCTGATCAACGCGGGCGCAATCGCAACGACTGATAGACTGATCAACGGGCGCAGCGGCGATGCGGTCGCCGACGAGATCGTCGATTTCATGCGTGCACGGGCGGGAGACGACAGCATCGGCATCGATTTCGACGTCGCCTTTTCCGAATCCGAAACCGGCGCGCGCAACCGCAGCCTCGCGCATTTCATGGATGCCTTCGGCAACCTCACGCATCCGGTCGAAACCGTCGTCGGCGTCTATTTCCGCCAATGCGCGATCGCGATGAGCTGTCGCCAGCTAGCCCGCGCCGGCCTCTTCCTCGCGATGGAAGGGCGCGACCCGCTTGCCCGCGAGCAGCTGATCGAGCCGCACCGCGCCCGCCGGATCAACGCGATCATGATGCTCTGCGGCCACTATGACAACAGCGGCGAATTCGCCTTCCGGGTCGGCCTTCCTGGCAAGAGCGGGGTCGGCGGCGGGATCCTCTGCATCGCGCCGGGGCAGGGATCGATCGCGGTCTGGTCGCCCGCGCTCAACGAGGCGGGAACGTCACTCGCGGGCGCCGTGGCGCTCGAACATTTCGCCTACGCGGCGGGCTGGTCGGTGTTCGACTGACGCTCAGTTGTCGGTGAGCAGCGCCAGCTTCACGCGCGCGGTGCCGCTGCGGTGCATTCCGATTTCGCGGGCGGCCGCCTGGCTGACATCGATCACGCGGCCGCGCGAGAAGGGGCCGCGGTCGTTGATGCGGACGACGACGCTGTCGCCGTTCGAGGTGTTGGTAACGCGCACCATGCTGCCAAAGGGCAAGGTGCGGTGTGCCGCGGTCAGCTGGCCGGGGTCGAAGCGTTCGCCGCTCGCGGTGCGATTGCCGGCGAGTTCGTGGCCGTAATAGCTCGCCATTCCGCCGTCGATTTCGGTTTCGGGTTGCTGGACGATCTCGTCGATCGGATTGTCCGTGACTTCGACTTCCTGCGCCGCGGCCGAAGCCGTCAGCAGAAGCGGAAGCAGCATGGCTGAAAAGGCCCGCATGACATCATCCCCTTTCGGTGGACGCGCCAAAAGCAGCGGCGGCTCGTCCAGGCAAGCCGCCGCGCGTTAAACTGAAGCGATTTTGCGCCCGGATGTGCGATTTTGTCCGTTTTAACGGAACAATAACTGAACTTATACGTCCAGATTCGCCACCGACAGTGCGTTCGTCTGAATGAAATCGCGCCGTGGTTCGACCTCGTCGCCCATCAATCGTTCAAAGATTTCGTGTGCGACATCGGCCTGTTCGGCTTCGACGCGCAGCAGCGAACGGTTGGCGGGATCGAGCGTCGTTTCCCAAAGCTGCTCGGCATTCATCTCGCCCAGCCCCTTGTAGCGGCTGATCGCGAGCCCCTTGCGGCTGTGCGCAAAGATGGCCTCGAGCAGCTCGGACGGGCGCGTGACCGGAT
Source organism: Sphingopyxis sp. (assembly GCF_016463645.1). Lineage (GTDB taxonomy): Bacteria > Pseudomonadota > Alphaproteobacteria > Sphingomonadales > Sphingomonadaceae > Sphingopyxis. The sequence continues at coordinate 26,933 of NZ_JAEMQX010000046.1, forward strand.
TGGCCTTCGTGTTCGCCGTCGCCGCAGGCGCCTCGCCCTCATCATTCTCGGCGTTTTCGACCTCGACCTCGACCTCGACGGCGGCACCGCTTGCCTTCACCAGCCGGCCGGGGCGGGCATAGGTGTCGGCCTGTTCGGCGGCGAGCTTGTGCATCCGGCGCGCTTCCTGGCTGGCGAGGAAACCCGCGTCGATCGCATGATGGTCGCTGACCCCGCGCCAGCGGCGTTCGAGCGTATAGCCGCCGCCTTCGACCGCCTCGACGGTCCACACCGCCTCGGCGCCACCGGTCAGCGCGCGCTCGGCGGCGTTGAGCCAGGTCGCGGTGGTCGCGGCGGCGCTGTGGCGGCCCGCGGTATCGAGATCGGGATCGAGCGCGCCGGTCAGCGCCAGCGCTTCGACAAGCCCGTGATCGAGGCTGCGCGGCACATAGCGCATCAGCGCCCGGAGGCGGCGGCCATGCTCGATCAGCGAGCGAAGATCCGCTCCCGAACGCGCGCCGCCCGGCGTTTCGAGCAGCAGCGCATCGATCCCCGCGTCGACGAGGTAATTTTCGAGCGCGGTATCGTCCTTGAGATAGACCTCGCTTCGCCCCTTCGCGACCTTGTAGAGCGGCGGCTGGGCGATGTAGAGGTGCCCGCCCTCGATGATCTCGGGCATCTGACGATAGAAGAAGGTGAGCAGCAAGGTGCGGATATGCGCGCCGTCGACGTCGGCGTCGGTCATGATCACGATCTTGTGATAGCGCAGCTTTTCGAGGTTGAACTCGTCGCGGATGCCGGTTCCGAGCGCCTGGATCAGTGTGCCGACTTCCTTCGACGAGATGATGCGGTCGAAACGCGCGCGCTCGACGTTCAAGATCTTGCCCTTCAGCGGCAGGATCGCCTGTACATGCCGGTCGCGGCCCTGCTTCGCCGAGCCGCCTGCCGAGTCACCCTCGACGAGGAAAAGTTCGCACTTCGAGGGGTCGCGTTCCTGACAGTCGGCGAGCTTACCCGGCAGGCTCGCGATATCCATCGCGCCCTTGCGCCGCGTCAGCTCGCGCGCTTTCTTCGCGGCCTCGCGCGCCGCGGCGGCGTCGATGACCTTCTGGATCACCGCCTTCGCATGTGCCGGATTTTCCTCGAGCCATTCGGTCATCCGGTCGGCCATCAGGCTTTCGAGCGGCT
>NZ_JAEMQX010000163.1 GCF_016463645.1 Sphingopyxis sp.
GCGATCGACACGGCGAAGCTCGTTCTCACCGACAAATTGATTGCCGCAACCGTCCCGCTCTCGATCGAGGGCGCCGACGAAATGGAAGAAGAAGGACAGGACTGATGGCCACTGCCATTTCCGCCAACAAGGCCGAGCTGCTCGCGATTGCCAACAGCGTCGCCAGCGAGAAGATGATCGACAAGGGCATCGTCATCGAGGCCATCGAGGAAGCGATCCAGCGCGCAGCGCGCGCGCGCTACGGCGCCGAGAACGACATCCGCGCCAAGCTCGATGCGCAGACCGGCGACCTTCGTCTGTGGCGTGTCGTCGAGGTCGTCGAGCAGGTCGAGGATTATTTCAAGCAGGTCGACCTCGCCTCGGGCCAGAAACTGCAGAAGGACGCCAAGATCGGCGACTTCATCGTCGACCCGCTGCCCGCGGTCGACCTCGGCCGCATTGACGCCCAGTCGGCGAAGCAGGTCATCTTCCAGAAGGTCCGCGAGGCCGACCGCGAACGCCAGTATGAGGAATTCAAGGACCGCGCGGGCGAGATCATCACCGGCGTCGTGAAGTCGGTCGAATTCGGCCACATCGTCGTCAACCTCGGCCGCGCCGAGGGCGTGATCCGCCGCGACCAGCAGATCCCGCGCGAACTGATGCGCGTCGGCGACCGCGTCCGCGCGCTGATCCTGTCGGTGCGCCGCGAAAACCGCGGCCCGCAGATTTTCCTGAGCCGCGCACACCCCGACTTCATGAAGAAGCTGTTCGCGCAGGAAGTGCCCGAAATCTACGACGGCATCATCGAGATCAAGGCCGCTGCCCGCGATCCGGGTTCGCGCGCGAAGATCGGCGTGATCAGCTATGACGGCTCGATCGATCCCGTCGGCGCATGCGTCGGCATGAAGGGCAGCCGCGTGCAGGCGGTTGTGCAGGAAATGCAGGGCGAAAAGATCGACATCATTCCCTGGTCCGAAGACACGGCGACCTTCGTCGTCAACGCGCTCCAGCCGGCAACGGTCCAGCGCGTCGTCATCGACGAGGATGACAGCCGCATCGAGGTCGTCGTTCCCGACGACCAGCTCAGTCTCGCCATCGGCCGCCGCGGCCAGAATGTCCGCCTCGCCAGCCAGCTGACCGGCAGCCAGATCGACATCATGACCGAGGCCGACGCGAGCGAGAAGCGCCAGCGCGAATTCGTCGAACGCTCGACGATGTTCCAGGAAGAGCTGGATGTCGACGAGACGCTCGCGCAGCTGCTCGTCGCCGAGGGTTTCGGCGAACTCGAGGAAGTCGCCTATGTGCCGCTCGACGAACTCGCGAGCATCGAAGGCTTCGACGAGGAACTGGCGCAGGAGCTGCAGAGCCGTGCCGCCGAAGGGCTCGAACGCCGCGAGGAGGCCTCGCGCGTCGAGCGCCGCGAACTCGGCGTCGAGGATGCGCTCGCCGACATTCCGCACCTGACCGAAGCGATGCTCGTCGTACTCGGCAAGGCCGGGATCAAGACGCTCGACGACCTTGCCGATCTCGCGACCGACGAACTCATTGCCAAGAAGCGCACCGACAACCGTCGCGGTCCGGCGCGCAGCGAACGCGCCGAGGACAAGGGCGGCGTGCTGGGCGAATATGGCCTCAGCGAAGAGCAGGGCAACGAGATCATCATGGCGGCGCGCGCGCACTGGTTCGACGACGAAGAGTCGAGCGAGCCTGCGGAAGCGGCGGCGCAGGCCGGGCCCGCGGCGGAGCCGCAAACCGGGGAGGCCGCCGATGCGGACCCCGCGCAATGATCAGCTGACCGAAACCGACCGCGCAAAGGGGCGCGGCCAGCATGTGCCCGAGCGGCGCTGCGTCGTGACCGGTGAGGTTTCGCCGGCGGAGCAGTTCGTGCGCCTGGCGCTCGGCCCCGACGGCAGCATCGCTCCCGACGTTCATGGCAAGGCGCCGGGGCGCGGCGCGTGGATCGGCGTCGATCGCGCGACCCTCGAAGCCGCGCACGCCAAGGGCAAGCTCAAGGGCGGGCTCGCGCGCGCGCTGCACGAAGGCAACATCGCCATCCCCGACGATCTCGGCGAACGGATCGAGGATCAGCTTCGGCGCGCGACGCTCGACCGGCTGGGGCTCGAATCGCGTGCAGGCACACTGATCAGCGGCAATGACAAGATCGAGCAGGCGGCGCGGCGCGGGCAGGTCCGCCTGCTCCTCCACGCGAGCGATGCGGGCGAGGACGGGCTCAAGAAATTGGCGCAGGCATGGCGCGTCGGCGAGGACGACGAAGGGTCGGGTCGCGAGGGGCAAGTCTTGCCGGTGGACCGCGGCACCCTATCTATGGCATTGGGGCGCGAGAATGCGGTGCATCTGGCGATTGTCGATGCCCGCGCCGCCGACCGGGTGCTGGCGCATTTGAGCCGCTGGCAGTTTTTCACCGGATGGAGTAGGGACGCGGCCAATCGCGTTTCGAGCACAGCTTCCCGCACGTCGGGGACAGGGGATACGTCCGCGGCTTCCGCCGTTTCGGACGCGTTTTGAAGGAATGATGGTTTTCGATGAGTGACGAACAGGACAAGCCGACCCTTAGCCGCAAGCCGCTCGGGCTGAAGCGGACGGTCGAGGCCGGACAGGTGCAGCAGCAATTCAGCCACGGCCGCCGCAATACGGTGGTGGTCGAGGTGAAGCGTCGCCGCGTGCTCGGCCGTCCGGGCGAAGCCGCCCCGGCACCCGAGGTCGAGGAGGCCGAGGCCGCTCCGGCCCCTGCGCCGGCCCCCGCGCCTGCGCCCGCTCCGAAGCCCGCCGCGCCGAAGGCGGCAGCGCCCGACAGCCTGATGACGCGCCAGGAACGACAGGCACAGCTGCTGCGCGAGGCCGAGGAGGCGCGCATGGCCGCGCTCGAGGAAAATCGCCGCCGCGACGAAGCCGCGCGTGCCCGTGCCGCCGAGGAAGAAAAGGCCCGCGCCGAAGCACGTCAGGAACAGGCCGCCGCCAAGGCCGCCGAACCCGCGCCGGCACCGGCTCCGCCCGAACCCGTGGCCGAAGCGCCCGCCGCTGCGGCAGCACCCGAAGGCGAAACCGCTGCGCCGCGTCCGGCGGCGACGACCAGCGCTGCCCCGGCGCCGCGCCGCTTCACGCCGGTCGAAGCGCCGAAACGCCCCGAACCCAAGCGCCCGGAGCAGAAGGCGAACCGCGGCACCGACAATCGCCGCCAGTCGGGCAAGCTCACCGTCACGCGCGCGCTCAACGAGGATGAAGGCGCCCGTGCGCGCAGCCTTGCGGCGCTGAAGCGCGCCCGCGAAAAGGAAAAGCGTTCGCACATGACCTCTTCGGGTCCGCGCGAGAAGCAGGTCCGCGAAGTCGTGGTGCCGGAATCGATCACGGTGCAGGAACTCGCGAACCGCATGGCCGAAAAGGGCAGCGACCTTGTGAAGGCGCTGTTCAAGATGGGAATGCCGGTCACGATCAACCAGGCGATCGATCAGGATACCGCCGAATTGCTCGTCACCGAGTTCGGGCACGAGATCAAGCGCGTCAGCGAAGGCGATGTCGATATCCGCCACGACGAGGATGTCGACGACGCCGCGCATCTCAAGCCGCGCGCGCCGGTCGTGACGATCATGGGTCACGTCGACCACGGCAAGACCAGCCTGCTCGACGCGCTCCGCGGCGCCAATGTGCAGGCGGGCGAAGCCGGCGGCATCACCCAGCATATCGGCGCCTATCAGGTGAAGGCGAAGGACGGCAGCGTCATCACCTTCCTCGACACGCCGGGCCACGAGGCCTTTACCGAGATGCGCCAGCGCGGTGCCAATGTCACCGACATCGTCATCCTCGTGGTGGCGGCCGACGACGGGCTGAAGCCGCAGTCGATCGAGGCGATCAACCATGCGAAGGCGGCCGGCGTGCCGATCATCGTCGCGATCAACAAGGTCGACAAGGAAGGCGCCAATCCGCAGCGCGTCCGCGAACGCCTGCTCGAACATGAGCTGGTGGTCGAGGAAATGGGTGGCGACGTCCAGAATGTCGAAGTGTCGGCGCTCAAGAAGACCGGTCTCGACAAGCTGCTCGACGCGATCGCGCTGCAGGCCGAGATCATGGAGCTCAAGGCCAACCCCGATCGCGCCGCCGAAGGCACGGTGATCGAGGCGAAGCTCGACAAGGGCCGCGGTCCTGTCGCGACGATCCTCGTGCGTCGTGGTACCCTGAAGGTCGGCGACATCTTCGTCTGCGGCGCCGAAAGCGGTCGTGTCCGCGCGCTCGTTGATGATCATGGCAAGCAGATCAAGCAGGCGACGCCGTCGATGCCGGTCGAGGTCCTCGGCCTCGGCGGGGTGCCGATGGCGGGCGACACGCTGACGGTCGTCGAGAATGAGGCGCGCGCGCGCGAGGTCGCCGCCTATCGCCAGGAACAGGCGACCCGCAAGCGCACCGAACAGGCGCCGGTCAGCCTCGAAGGCATGTTCTCGGCGCTCGCCGACAAGGCGAACGTCATCGAATATCCGGTCATCGTCAAAGGCGATGTGCAGGGCAGCGTCGAGGCGATCGTCAATGCGCTCAACAGGCTGTCGACCGACGAGATCCGCGTCCGTGTGCTCCTGTCGGGCGCCGGTGCGATCACCGAAAGCGACGTAACGCGCGCGGCCTCGACCGGCGCGCCGATCATCGGTTTCAACGTCCGCCCGAACGCGAAGGCGCGCGAGATCGCGGCGCGCGAAAAAGTGCGCTTCATGTATTATGACGTCATCTATCACCTGACCGCCGACGTGGCGAAGGAGATGGCGGGTGAACTGGGTCCGGAACGCGTCGAAACCGTCGTCGGCCGCGCCGAGGTCAAGGAGGTTTTCCCCGCCGGCAAGCGCGACAAGGCCGCAGGTCTGCTCGTGCTCGAAGGCTCGATCCGCAAGGGGCTCCACGCGCGTCTTACACGCGAGGACGTCATCGTCTCGGCGACGACGATCGCGTCGCTCCGCCGCTTCAAGGACGACGTCGCCGAAGTGCGCGCGGGCCTCGAATGCGGCGTCGTGCTGGCCGATACGAACGACATCAAGCCGGGCGACCATCTCGAAGTCTTCGAAGTCGAGCTGCGCGAACGCACGCTGTAACGGGAGGGCCGGAGCATGGCTGAGAGTTTTTTCAGCCGGTTTCCGGCCCCGCCCTGCGCCGAGCTGCTGGGCTGGGAGCTGATCGCCGAATATCCGGACGAGGGCCGGATCGAGATCGCCTTTCATCCGACCGCGCAGATGCTCAATCCGCGCGGGACGGTGCAGGGCGGTTTTGTCGCTGCGATGCTCGACGACACCATGGGGCCCGCGCTCGTCAGCATGACCGGTGGCGCGGAAGTCCCCGCGTCGATCGACCTCAACGTCAGCTTCCTCAAACCCGTCATGCCCGGCCGCGTGATCGGCAAGGGCCGCGTGGTCGGGCGCGGCCGGTCGGTGGCTTTCCTCGAGGCCGAACTGTTCGACGAGGGCGGCGAGCTGCTTGCGCGCGCCACATCGAGCGCGCGGATCATGGCGTTCGGCTGATGGTGCGCTACGTCGCCCTGTTCGGCAGCATCAACGTCGGCGGCAACCGGCTGAAGATGGTCGATCTGCGCTCGGCGTTCGAGGCCGAGGGTTTCAGCAATGTCGAGACCGTGGTCGCGAGCGGCAATGTGCTGTTCGATCATGCGGCGCGGCCGACGCGCGGGCTCGAGGAAAAACTCGCGATGATGGTCGACGATCGCTTCGACATGACGAGCGCGGTGGTCGTGCGTGATCGCGACGAACTGGCCTCGGGCGTCTCGGACAACCCCTTTGCCGGCACGAACGAGGACCGGTTCGTCCATACCATGTTCCTGACCGATCAGCCGAGCGGGGAACAGTTCGATCGGTTGCTGGGCGACCATCTGGGTCGCGGGGGCGAAAAGCTCGCGCTCGGCCAACGCATGCTGTTCCTCGACTATGGTGACGGGGTCGCCGACAGCAAGCTCACCGGGCCCTTCATCGAAAGGCGCTTGGGCTGCAAGGGCACCGCGCGTAACATGCGCTCGATCGCGCGCATCGTCGCAAAACTGGACGAAGAGAAGAAGGCGAAGTGAAGAAGGGCGAGAAAGACCAGGGACCGTCGGTCCGCGTGCTGCGCGTCGGCGAGCAGGTGCGTCATATCCTGAGCGAAATCATCGCGCGCGGCGACGTGCACGACGATGTGCTCGCGACGCACCCGGTGAGCATCACCGAAGTGCGCATGTCGCCCGATCTCCGCCACGCGACGGTGTTCGTTAAACCGCTGCTCGGCAGGGACGAGGAAGCCGTGCTGAAGGCGCTGCGTACCAACACCGCCTACCTGCAGAAGACCGTCGCATCGAAGGTGCGGATGAAATATGCGGCGAAGCTCAAATTTCTCGCCGACGAAAGCTTCGACGAGGCGAGCCATATCGAAAAACTGCTGCGCGATCCCAAGGTCGCGCGCGATCTGGAGAGCGGCGAGGAAGGGTAACCGCTATCCTCGTCACCCCGGATCAAGCCCGGAGTGACGATGGCGGAGAAGCTACTTCCCCTTCCTGATCCCCGCTGCGACCTCCAGCTCCACCAGCGCCTCCTCCAGATAGTCGATCATCCGCTGCGCATGCGGGACGCTGCGGCGGCACGCGGTGATGCCGAAATCGATATTCCTGAAATTCGACACCTGCGTGATGTTCATCGCCATGCCGTCGACGGGGATGCTCGCGGGATACATGCCGTCCAATCGCGCGCCGTTCCAGTACATCTGTTCGCGCGGCCCTGGGACGTTCGATATCGTCACCGAATAGGCGGGAAATTTGTCGGCGGTGCGCGTCAGCGCGGTCAGCATCATCGGGAAGCTGGTGATCGCGGTATAGAGCTGGATCTGCGCCGCGGTCATCGCGCGGAGCTGTGTCTTCGCCGAATTCATCGATTCCTGGATCATCGCCATGCGCGTCGCCGGATCGTCGATATGCGTCGCGAGGTTCGCGGTCACCGACGCGACCGAATTGCCCGAATCGATATCGTCCTT
>NZ_JAEMQX010000261.1 GCF_016463645.1 Sphingopyxis sp.
ACACGGGGCGGCGTTGGGGACCCGCGCGTCGCTTCATCCGGCGCCGGTCCAAACATTCCCCTTTCCTACAATGTTCCAATATGGTTCGTTTGGTAAAATACAGCAAACCAAAGGAGCCATGCATGACCCAGGAAATCCTTCCGCCCCTCCCCGTCGTCCTCGACGCCGCGGACGATGTCGACGACCTTCCCGAAGAACTGGCCTTCACCCCGGTCGAACGGCGCAGCAAGCCGTGGACCGGCATCAACGCGCAGAAACAGCGCATCTTCATCGCGCAGCTCGCCGCGACCGGCGCGGTCAGCATGGCGGCGAAGGCGATCGGCCACAGCAGCTCGGCGCTCTACCAGCTCCGCAAGCGCGCGGGTGCGGAGAGCTTCGCCGCGGCATGGGACCGCGCGGTCGAGGCGGGCGCGCGCCGCGTCGCCGACCTGCTCATGGAATATGCGATTTACGGCGTGCCCGAGACGATCTCGAAGCGCGGTCAGGTCATTCTCGAACGCCGCCGCCCCAACATCCGCGCGATGCAGCATATCGCCGCGAGCCGCTTTCCGGAGAATTTCGGCGGCATCAACCCCGTCGACGGCCCCGGCACCGCGGTCCCGCACAGCATCCGCCGCCTGCGCGAGAAATGGCGGGCCGAGTGGGAGGCCGAGCGTCAGGCCAGGCTGCTCGAACATGACGCGCGCGCGCACCGGCAGGAAACCGACCTCGACGACCGCCTCCGCACCATCCGCACCGCCTTTCAGCGCCGGATCTCGCACGATCCGGTCAAGCGCGCCGCGTGGGACATGCTCACCGGCCCCGGCACCGACTGGGACGCGGTGCGCAAGGAGGACGCCTACCTCAATCCGCAAAAGCATGAGTGGCACATGCACCACCCCGACATGATCGTGCCGATCGGCGCCGGCGCGGGCAATATCGACTGGGCGACGCAAGAAGGCGGCGACCTCGCGCACCCGAACCCGCCCCCCGCCGACCATGTCCCGTGGACCGGGGGCGGCGAAGAGGATGAGATCTGGTTCGAACGCTACGAGGAGCATATCGTCGAGGGCGAGCCCGGCGAGAGCGACCCCGCGACCGGCAGGATCACCCGCGGCGACATGCGCGCCGCCGCGAACCGCCTGCGCGAACGCGCCGAGGGCTGGCAACAGGCGCGCCAGCCGGTGTACCGGCACCCCCACGGCTTTCTGGCAGACAAGCGCCTCAGCGGCGGCGGCACCGGCCGCGAACGCGACGAAACCCGGCGAAGGATCGAAAGCGCGATCGCCGAACTCGAACGCGAATGGAACGCGGCGTACTGCGAGGAAAGCTGGGCGGCGTGGAAGGCGGGGAAGCAGGCGAAGAGCGCCGACGCCGACGCCGACACGGGCCAGCCACAGGCCGGAGGCGAAGCATGAGCCTCCTCGAAGACGCCCGCGCCAACCGCATCGTCGCCCGCTTCGGCCGTACCGTAGCCATCGAATGGATCCAGCCGCGCGAACCCGACGGCGGCTGGACCAGCTATGGGAATTTCGAGCCCGGCAAGACGCAAGTCTGCCTGTCGGTCGGCCGCCTGATCCACGACGACGATTGCGTGAAGGTCCTCGCCGGATCGGCCATGCTCGTCGGCGACGAGGATGTGCGGCTGAGCGGGATCATCGAGATTCCGGCGCGGTGTGTGGTGCGGATTGTCCGGCTGGAGGAGGACAAGCCGTAATCTTTGGCCGGTGCACGAACCACTGCGTGGATTGGCGCTAGCCTCGACGTAAAGTCGTCCAGCGAG
>NZ_JAEMQX010000262.1:0-1050 GCF_016463645.1 Sphingopyxis sp.
GGCATCGATTCTACGATCCGCGTCTATGCCGAAGCCTTCTGTGCGGCGGCCGATATCCCGTTCACTCGCTTTTGGGGCACGTCCGCGAAGGGATTGAACGCCACCGGCGAGGGTGATGAGCGCGACTGGAACAAGATGGTAGAGACGGGGCAGAATCTCGAAACCCGCCCATGCCTCGACCAGATCGACGTTGCGCTGATCCCTTCGGCGCTCGGATCGCGCCCGCCCGAAATCTGGTGGAAGTTCGGCGCGCTCTCGATCCCGACAGAAAACGAAGAAGCAACCCGGTTCAAGACGTGGACCGAGGCGATGGACAAGGTTGCCATGTCCGGCGCCATTCCTGAGGTCGCCTATAACGAGACCTATCAGAACGGCCTGCGCGAAAACGGCTGGACTCCGGGCATCGACGCGGCACTCGACAAGATCCCCGAGGCTCAGCGGTATGGCGGTGCTGCCGACCCCGATGAGGCGGACGAAACCGATCCCAGCGCCATCGTCAACACGGAGGGAGGTGATCCAGCATCTGCCGGGGGCGGGGCTCGTCGTCCCGCTGCCCGTGCTGCGAATGACAGCTATCGATCGCTGTTCACCGACGCCACCCCACGCCCGCTCTATGTGCGCCGTGATCTGAAACCGGCATCGGCGAAGGCGCTGATCGCTTGGGCCAAGTCCAACGGCTTCACCTCGACGCTCGAACAGTCGGACATGCATGTCACCGTTCTCTATTCGAAGCAGCCCGTCGATCCCATGAAGATGGGTGAGACGTGGGGTTCGGAAGCGGACGGTGGGCTCATCGTCAAGGCTGGTGGCCCGCGCGCGCTCGAACGGTTCGGCGAGGGTGCCGTGGTTCTGCAATTCGCGTCGTGGTCTTTGGTGTCTCGCCATGATGACATGGTTCGCGCCGGGGCGTCGCACGACTTCGACGAATATCTGCCGCACGTCACGATCACCTATTCGGCGCCCGAGGGATTGGACCTCGACGCGATCAAGCCGTTCACCGGCGAGCTGGCGTTCGGGCCTGAGATTTTCGAGCCCTTGGATGTGGATTGG
>NZ_JAEMQX010000262.1:1060-1762 GCF_016463645.1 Sphingopyxis sp.
GTGAGGCACGGCGCCAAAAGAATATCCGCCGGTCGTTCATCGTCCTCAAAGATATCTCGGCCCCGCAGATGCTGGCGACCGACCTCTACCAGTCCTGCTATCGGCCGATCATCGACCTATGGGCTGCGGCATCGAAATCGATCGCCGACGAATATGCGCGCACCCTAAGTCAAATGACCACCGACGCGCCGGCGGATGTGCAGCGCGAGATCGATAGCGCCGAGCAAGCCTTTCAGCGCCTGTTCTTCACCCTCACTCCCTCGCTGCGATCGTTCGCGCTCAAAGTCGAGAGAGCCATACGTACTCGCTGGGTCAGGCAGGTTTACTCCGCCACGAGTGTTGATCTCTCAACTCGTCTTGGCCCCAGCGACGTGACCGAGACGCTGGAAACGATCATCGCTCGCAATGCGGCGCTGGTCAAAGATGTGTCGGCGCAAATTCAGGGGCGCATCTCGGATGCCGTGTATCGCGGGCTCAACGCCCGTGCGCCCGCGCGCGAGGTTGCCAAGGAAATTAACGACGCCGTTGCCCTTGGACGCAAGCGCAGCCTCAGAATCGCCGCCGATCAATTGAGTAAAGCATCGTCGGTGCTCGCCGAGGAACGCCAGCGCCAGGCCGGAATTGATCAGGTGATTTGGGCATCATCAGGCAAGCTCCATGCGCGCCCGCGGTACGCCAGTGCCTGTTTACGGCCATCTGAAA
>NZ_JAEMQX010000047.1 GCF_016463645.1 Sphingopyxis sp.
ATCAGCGAATTCGGCAAGCCGCCGCGCGGCCCCGATTTCAACGCGGTGCTCAACAGCATCGAAGCGGCGTCGAAACCCGTCGTCGCGGCGATTCACGGGACAGCGCTCGGCGGCGGGCTCGAAACCGCGCTCGTCTGCCATTACCGCGTCGCGGTGCCGTCGGCGAAGCTCGGCGTGCCCGAAGTGAAGCTCGGCCTGCTGCCCGGCGCGGGCGGCACGCAGCGCCTGCCGCGCGTCGTCGGCGTCGAGGCCGCGGCGACGATGACCTCGACCGGCGACCCGCTGCCCGCAGCCAAGGCGAAGGAACTCGGCCTCGTCGACGAACTCGCGGGCGAGGACAGCCTTGCCCAGGATGCCATCGCCTTTGCGCGCGCGAAGATCGCCGACGGCCCCCGCCCGACACGCGAGCGCCCGGTGTTCGGTGATGTCGCAGTGATCGAACAACTGAAGGCCGCGAACGCCAAGCGCTGGCGCGGCTTCGAGGCGCCCTACGCCAACCTCGCCTGCGTCGAGGCCGCGACGCGCCTGCCCTTCGACGAGGGCCTCGCATTCGAACGCGAACAGTTCATGAAGCTGATGTTCGGAAGCCAGTCGGCGGCGCAGCGTCATATCTTCTTCGCCGAACGCCAGGCCGCGAAGATCGACGGCCTGCCCAAGGACACGCAGCTGCGCGATATCAAAAAGGTCGGCGTGATCGGCGCGGGCACGATGGGCGGCGGCATCTCGATGAACTTCCTCCAGAAGGGTATCCCCGTCACGATCGTCGAGATGGCGCAGGACGCGCTCGATCGCGGCGTCGGCGTGGTCCGCAAGAATTACGACGCGTCGGCCGCCAAGGGTCGCTTCAAGCCCGAACAGGTCGACCAGATGATGGGGCTGCTGACGCCGAGCCTCAGCCTCGACGACCTCGCCGACTGCGACCTGATCATCGAGGCGGTCTATGAAAATATGGACGTCAAGAAGGACATCTTCGGCAAGCTCGACAAGATCGCCAAGTCGGGCGCGATCCTCGCGTCGAACACAAGCTATCTCGACGTTGACGAGATCGCGACCGCGACGAGCCGCCCCGGCGACGTGCTCGGCATGCACTTCTTCTCGCCCGCCAATGTCATGAAACTGCTGGAGGTGGTGCGCGGCGACAAGACCGCGCCCGATGCGCTCGCCACGGCAATGGCTACGGGTAAGAAGATCGGCAAGGTCGCGGTGGTCGCGGGCGTGTGCGACGGCTTCATCGGCAACCGCATGCTGAAGCCGCGGCAGGTCGAGGCGATGAAGCTGCTGCTCGAAGGCGCGACCCCGGCACAGGTCGACAAGGTGCATGTCGAATTCGGCATGCCGATGGGACCGTTCCAGATGAGCGACCTTGCGGGCGTCGACATCGGCTGGCACCGCGACCCGAACCGGATCGAGAGCATCCGCGACGCGCTCGCCGCCGAGGGCCGCTGGGGCCAGAAGAAGCAGGCGGGCTTCTATGACTATGACGAAAAGCGCAATCCGTCGGAAAGTCCGCGCGTCGCCGAGATCATCGAGGAGTTCCGCAAGAAGGCGGGGGTCGAGAAGCGCGAGATCACCGATCAGGAGATCATCGAGCGCACGCTCTATCCGATGGTCAACGAGGGTGCGCTGATCCTCGCCGAAGGCAAGGCGCAACGCGCGTCGGATATCGATGTCGTGTGGATCTATGGCTATGGCTGGCCGGTCTATCGCGGCGGCCCGATGTTCTGGGCCGGGCTCGAAGGCACCGACAAGATCGTTGCGGCGCTCGAAAAACATGGTTTCGAGATCGCGCCGCTGCTCAAGGAAAAGGCCGAGGCGAAGGCGGGCTTCTAGGCTCTTCTCCGCTTACGAAGATCAGGCCGTCTGTCCCGCGGTGGGGCAGGCGGCCTTTCTTTTGCCCCGCGGGCGCCGCGGGCATGAGCAAAAACCTGTGATTCAGGGTTAAAGCGCTGGCAGGATCTGCCGTCAGGGCAGAGCATGAACGTCATGTCCGCCCTTGCCGTCCTCCTGCTCGCCGGCAGCGCCCCGCTCGCGGCACCCGTGGCGGCTCCGCAGGTCACTGCCATTGCCGTCGCGCGCGCGCGGATACTGGCGCCCGCCGAGATACGGCGGGTCGACGGACGGATCGAGGTCCGCACCGGCGATCGCAAGGCGCCGACACAGGTGCATCGTACCGACCGCCGCGACGGCGGCGAGACCGCGGACTTTTACTGAAGCGTCCTGATGATCGCCGAGAAGTCGCGGCCGTCCCTGTCGGCCTCGACAAAGGCTTCGTAGAGTTCGCGCGCTTTGGTGCCCATCGGGACGTCGGCGTCGACGCTCGCGGCCGCTTCCATCGCGAGACGGAGGTCCTTGAGCATCAGCGCCGCGGCGAACCCGCCCTTGTAGTCGTTGTCGGCCGGGGTGGTCGGGCCGACGCCGGGAAGCGGCGCGTAAGAGGTCAACGACCAGCACTGACCCGACGAGACGCTCGCGATATCGAAGAATTTCTGCGGATCGAGTCCGAGCTTCTGCGCGAGCGCGAGCGTTTCGCACGTCGCGACCATCGACGCGCCGAGCAGCATGTTGTTGCAGATCTTCGCGCCCTGTCCGGCGCCCGCGTCGCCGGCGTGGATCACCGCCTTGCCCATTTTGGCGAGGATCGGTTCGGCGCGTGCGAAGCCTTCGCCGGTGCCGCCGACCATGAAGGTCAAGGTTCCCGCATTGGCGGCGGCGATACCGCCCGAGACGGGCGCGTCGACCGCGACGAGACCTTTCGCCGTTGCCGCCTCGATATTGGCGCGCGCGGTCGCGACGTCGATCGTCGAGCAATCGAGGAGCAAGGTGCCCGGCGCGGCATTCGGGAAGACATCGGTTTCGTAGACCGAGGCGACATGCTTGCCCGCGGGAAGCATCGTCACCACCGCCTCGGCGCCGGTGACGGCTTCGGCGGCCGATACTGCGCGCGTGCACCCCGCCTCGACGGCACGCGTGAGCGCCTCTTCACTTAGGTCGAAAGCACGTACCTCGTGCCCCGCCTTCGCAAGATTCGCGGCCATCCCGCCGCCCATATTTCCGAGTCCGATAAAAGCGATTTTCATGTCAGCGACCTTTCCACGCGCCTTCGCGCTTTTCGATGAAGGCGGCCATACCTTCGGCCTTGTCCTCGGTCGCCGCGAGTATCTGGAACAGGCGGCGTTCGTAGATCAGCCCCTGATCGAGCGTGGTCTCGAACGCGGCGTTGACCATGTCCTTGTTCACCATCGCGGCCATCGGCGGCATGGCCGCGATCGTGGTCGCGGTCTTCACCGCTTCGTCGACCAGCGTTTCATGCGCGACGACGCGCGCGACGAGCCCCGAGCGCTCGGCCTCGGCGGCGTCCATCATCCGGCCGGTGAGGCACATTTCCATCGCCTTCGCCTTGCCGACCGCGCGTGTCAGCCGCTGCGACCCGCCCATGCCGGGCGCGACGCCGAGCTTGATTTCAGGCTGGCCGAATTTCGCCTTGTCCGATGCAATGATGAAGTCGGCCATCATCGCAAGCTCGCAGCCGCCGCCGAGCGCGAAACCGCCCACCGCGGCGATCCACGGCTTGCGGACCTTTTTCACGAAGTCGCTCGTCCATTTCGAGAAGAAGTCCTCGAGATAGAAGTCGGCGGCGGGCTTGTCGGCCATTTCCTTGATGTCGGCGCCCGCGGCGAACGCCTTGTCACCCGAGCCGGTGAGGACGGCGCAGCGCTGGCCGGGATCGGCTTCGAACGCCGCGAAAGCCGCGATCAGGTCATCGAGGACGCGGGAGTTCAGCGCGTTCAAGGCCTGCGGGCGGTTCAACGTCACCAGCGTGACGGCGCCGCGCGCTTCGACGAGGAGGGTTTCGTAGGTCATTCACATCATCTCCGGATTTCGTCATGCCGGACTTGATCCGGCGTCCATGGCCGCGTGGACCCCGGATCAAGTCCGGGGTGACGAGGTTAGCTGAGCGGGGTCCATTTCTCATTGTCGGGAAGCGGCGCGAAGATCGCGTCGATCCAGTCGTCGGTGACCGCCTCGGGGGTCGGCGGATCCCATTTGGGGCTGTTGTCCTTGTCGATGATCAGCGCCCGCACACCCTCGATGAAGTCGTGCATCCGGACGACGCGACTGCCGATCGCATATTCCTGACGCATCTGATCCGCAAAGTCGTGCATCTCGCCGCCTTCCTTGAGCTGGCGCAGCGCGACCTTGCAGGTTTGCGGCGATTTGCCGCGGAGCGTCGCGAGTTCCTTTTCGGCCCATTCGCCGCCGTCGGCCGCAAGCGCGGTCAGGATATCCTCATAGGTGTCGCTCGCGAACAGACGGTTGATCCGTTCGATCTGGCCGGTGATCGCGGCGGGCGGCGCGGTGACCGAGAGTTCGCCCAATATGCCGCCGATGCGGTCGGGGTCGACCGCGATGCGCGCCTTCGCCTCGGCGAGCTTCTCCGACGGCAGATAATGTGTCGCGAGGCCGAGCGCGAGGCATTCCGCCCCGTCAAGCCGCGCCCCGGTGAGCGCGAGATAGACGCCGACCCGCCCTTCGAGGCGCGGCAGATACCAGCCGCCGCCGACGTCGGGGAAGAGGCCGATCCCGGTTTCGGGCATCGCGAAGCGCGTATGTTCGGTCGCGATGCGGTATTTGGCGGGCTGCGAAATGCCGACCCCGCCGCCCATGGTGATACCGTCCATGAAGGCGGCGACGGGCTTCGGATAAGTGAAGAGCAGATGGTTGAGGCGATATTCGCTGTGGAAGAAGAGGCGCGCCTCCTTGCCGTCCCGCGCGCCGCTCTCCGCGAGCATGCGGATATCGCCGCCGGCGCAGAAGCCGCGGCCCTCGCTATGGTCGATGATCACCGCCTCGACCGCGTCGTCATCGCGCCACTTAAGCAGCGCGTCGATCATCGCCTGACACATCGGCAGGTTGAGCGCGTGGATCGCCTTGGGGCGGTTGAGCGAGATGCGACCGGCGCGGACGTCGGTCGAAATCAGAACATCGTCGGTCATTGGCGCAGCAGGTCCCTTCCTACGATCATCCGCATCACCTGGTTGGTGCCTTCGAGGATCGAGTGGACGCGCAGGTCGCGCCAGAAACGCTCGATCGGATAGTCGCGCAAATAGCCGTAGCCGCCGAAGAGCTGGAGCGCGTCGTTGACGATCTTGCTGCCATTGTCGGTCGCGAGCCGCTTCGCCATCGCCGAGAAGCGCGACTTGTCGGGGGCGTTCGCGGTGACCTTTGCCGCCGCCATATAGAGCAGCGCGCGCGAGGCTTCGAGGTCGGTCGCCATGTCGGCGAGCATGAACTGGGTGTTCTGGAAATCGGCGATCGGGGACCCGAACTGCTGGCGATCCTTCGTATAGGCGATCGCCTCGTCGAGGCAGCGCTGCGCGCCGCCGAGCGAGCAGGCACCGATGTTGAGCCGGCCGCCGTCGAGCCCCGCCATCGCGAAACGGAAGCCGTCGCCCTCGGCGCCGACCAGATTTTCGGCGGGCACGCGGCAATCCTCGAAAATCACCTGCGCGGTGGGGGATGCGTTCCAGCCGAGCTTCTTCTCGGGGGCGCCAAAGCTCAGCCCCGGCGTATCTTTTTCGACGACGAGGCAGGAGATGCCCTTCGACTTTTCCTCACCGGTGCGCACCATGCAGACATAGATGTCGTTGGTGCCCGCGCCCGAGATGAACTGCTTGGTGCCGTTCAGCACATAATGGTCGCCGTCCTTCTTCGCGGTCGTCTTGAGCGCGGCGGCGTCGGACCCCGAGCCGGGTTCGGTCAGGCAATAGCTCGCGATCTTCTCCATGCTCACGAGGTCGGGCAGGAAGCGCGCCTTGATCCCGGCGCCGCCGAAGCGATCGATCATCCACGTCGCCATATTATGGATCGAGACATAGGCGCTGGTCGCCGGGCAGCCATAGGCCATCGCCTCCATGATCAGCGCGGCTTCCAATCGGCCGAGCCCGATGCCGCCCGATTCCTCGGCGACGTAGATCGCGCCGAAGCCGAGCTCGCCCGCCGCCTTCCACACGTCGACGGGGTAGTGGCTTTTCTCGTCCCATTCGGCCGCGAAGGGCGTGATGCGGTCGGCGGTGAACTTGCGCGCCATATCCTGGATGGCGAGCTGATCGTCGGTAAGCTGGAACTGGTCGGTCATGGTCATTTCTCTAAAATGGCTTCGGCTTCGATTTCGACCTTCCACTCGGGGCGGATCAGTCCGGGCACAACCAGCATTGTCGATGCCGGTCGGACATTTTTGAATGCCGATCCGTGCGCGTGTCCGACGAGGTCGGCGTCGGCGGCATCGGTGATGTACATGCGGGTGCGCACGACATCGGCATAGCTGCCGCCGAGCGCCTCGAGCGCCTCGCCGATGATCGCGATGCACCGCGCCGCCTGTGCCCCGGCATCACCGGGGGTCGACGTGCCATCGGGCTCGATCGGCGCACAGCCCGCGACGTCGATGCGGTTCCCCACCCGAACCGCGCGGCTGTAGCCGTAGACGGGTTCGAACGGGGACGCCGAGCTGTGATTGCGGCGCCCCCCGTTTTTCGGTTGGCCGTCAGCCACAGGTGACCTGCGTGATCTTGTAGGCGTCGTCGTACATGACGTTCACGCGGTCGACACGGTAATCCATCGTCATCGCCGAACGCGGCGGGCCCCAGCGCAGCGTGCGCGCACCTGCGGCCTTCAGGATCGCGCCACCGAGGTCGGGGGTCGCGGTCTGGCCGACATAGCTTTGCACCGCATCGGCCTTGCACGTCATTTCGGCTTCGGCCGGCGGGGTCGGGGTCGATTCGACGGGGGTTTCGCTGCTCGCGCAGGCGGCGAGCGGCAGAACGGCGGCAATTGCCAGAATGCGAATGTCCATCTTTCGTCTCCCTTTCAAAAAGCCGTCATCCGGCGCAGCGCGTATAGCGCATCGCGCCCGCCGCGGCACCCTCGCCCGAATCGCGGCGGACGAGCGTCTTGCCGCCATCGGCGAGATCGAGCCGCATCCGGCGATCCCATTCGACGCCTTCGCCGCTGAATTTATAGTCGGCGACGATGCGGGTCGCGTCGCTCTCGCGGACGCGGGCGAGTTCGCCGTGCGATTCGTAGAAGCGCAGGTTCGTCGCATCGATCGTCAGCGCGGTGAGGTCGGTGCCCTTCCTCGCCTTGCAATCGGCGACCTTGAGCGCCCAGCGCCCGCGGATCGCGGCGGGGATCGTCTTGCCATCGACGGCGGCCCCTGTTTCGGGCTTCGCCGGCGCCTCGTCGGCGGCTTCGGGCAAATCGGCGTCCACCGCCGCCCCGGGCGGCTCGACGGGCGCAGGGGGTTCCGCCTTTTGCAGCGGGCCGATCGTCGCAGTGGCCTCGGGGCCGGTTTCCTCGTCCTTGCCGCCGCTGCACGCGGCAAGCAGCAGCAAAGCGGCGGGAAGCGTAAAGCGGGTCATCTCTCGTCTCCTTCGAGAGGAGAATGCCCGGCGCGGCCGGCGGGTTTCATGCTGCAAGGCATCATTCGGCGGCGCTTTCGCCGAGCACCTTGTCGCGGAACACCGCGGTCGCGAGATCGGTCTGGTTGTAGCGATACCAGCGCGGCGCGGGGACGCCCGCCGCCCAGGCGAGCGCCTCGGTCAGCGTTCCCTGCGCGGCCGGGACGTCGGGCATCTCCTCGCCCAGCGGATCGGCATAGGCCCGGTCGGCACTGACCACCGTCCAGCCCGCCTTGCGGAGCGCGCGGACAAGGTCGCCGATATGGAGCGCGGCGAGATCGGTTTCGTGGAGCAGCATCACCTGCACCGGCTGACGACCGGTAACGCGGCGCAGCATCGCGTCGGCGAAATCGGCCGCCTCGACGTGCCAGCTGACATAGAGGTCGCCGAGCGCCTTGCGGTCGATCCTCCTTCCTGCCTGTACCGCCTCGCGCGTCAGATTTTCGAGGTGCCAATCGGAGGATTCGGCGGTGACATAGCCGTTGCGGAGCCCGCGCGCGGCGAGTCCGGCGCGCAACGCGTCGCGCCTGACCTTGTCCTTCCCGCCCTCGTCGAGGAACGGAAAGCGGAACCAGGGGCGATAGCCGGGCCGCCCCTTGAGCCAGGCTTCGGCCGCGTCGATATCGGCGAGATAGGCGGCGGTATCGGTCGCACTCAGGCGCTTGTGGCTGTTGCCGTGGTTGGCGATGACATGACCCGCGGCGACGTAGGCGGCGATGCGCTGCTCGCCGCCGACGCCGTCGCCCTGCCCGATCGCACCGGGATTGACGAAGAAAACCGCCTGCGGCGCCTTCGCCTTCTTCAGTTCGGCGATGATCCGCTGCGTGCGCTCGTCGGGCGTGAAGAAGGCGCCGCGCCCGCGCGGCACATCGTCGAACGACAGCGCGATCATCTTCTGCGCCGCCGCCGGAACCGGCAGCAGCAACAGGGCCAGAAGAGGAAGGAGCAGGCGCCGCAACAAGCGGCGTCAGCCCATCGTCGGAATCACGAAGGCATTGCCGCCGTCGGGCGACCCGTCGGGCCAGCGCGCGGTGACGGTCTTGACCTTGGTCCAGAATTTGACGCCTTCCATGCCGTGCTGGTTGGTGTCGCCGAACGCCGAGCGCTTCCAGCCGCCGAACGTGTGATAGGCGACGGGCACCGGGATCGGCACGTTGATGCCGACCATGCCGACGTTGACGCGCGCAGCGAATTCGCGCGCGGCGTGGCCGTTGCGCGTGAAGATGGCGACGCCGTTGCCGTACTGGTGCTTTGAGGGCAGTTCCAGCGCGGTTTCGAAATCGGGCGCGCGGACGATCTGCAGTACGGGGCCGAAGATTTCCTCCTTGTACGATTCCATGTCGGTCGTGACATGGTCGAACAGCGTCGGGCCGACGAAGAAGCCCTTCTCGTGCCCCTGCAAGGCGAAGCCGCGGCCGTCGACGACGAGCTCGGCGCCCTCGTCCGCACATTTGGCGATCCAGCCCTCGACCTTGTCCTTGTGCGCCTGCGTGACGACGGGGCCGTAATGCGCCTCGGCATCGGTCGACACGCCGACGCGCAGCGCCTCGATCGCGGGGACCAGTTTCTCGCGGAGCCGGTTCGCGGTGTCCTCGCCGACCGGAACGACGACCGGCAGCGCCATGCAGCGCTCGCCCGCCGAGCCGAAGGCCGCGCCGGTGAGGTCGTTCACCACCTGATCGAGGTCGGCGTCGGGCATGACGATGCCGTGGTTCTTCGCGCCGCCCATCGCCTGCACGCGCTTCCCGGCCGACACGCCGCGGTTGTAGACATAATGCGCGATGTCCGACGAGCCGACGAAGCTGACCGCGCCGATGTCGGGATGGTCGAGGATCGCGTCGACCATTTCCTTGTCGCCATGGACGGTCTGGAAGATGCCCGCGGGCATGCCCGCCTCGAGGAACAGCTCCGACAGGCGGACGGGAACCGACGGATCGCGCTCGCTGGGCTTGAGGATGAAGGCGTTGCCGACCGCAGTCGCGACGCCGCCCATCCACAGCGGGATCATCGCGGGAAAGTTGAACGGGGTAATGCCCGCGCCGATGCCGATCGGCTGGCGCATCGAATAGACGTCGATGCCGGGCCCGGCGCCCTGCGTATATTCGCCCTTCAGCACATGGGGGATGCCGCAACAGAATTCGATGACTTCCAGACCACGTTGAATGTCGCCCTTCGAGTCGGCGATCACCTTGCCATGTTCCGACGAGAGCATTTCGGCGAGCTGGTTCATGTTCGCTTCGACGAGGCGCTTGAATTCGAACATCACGCGCGCGCGGCGCTGCGGGTTCGTCGCGGCCCACGCCGGCTGCGCCGCCTTCGCGGCAGCCACCGCGCGATCGAGAACGGCGCGGTCGCCAAGCGCGACCTGCGCCTGCACGCCGCCGTTGTTGGGGTCGAGGACATCGCCGAAGCGGCTGCTGCCGCCGGCGCCGCCGACGATGTGATGGTCGATCTGTCGCATGTCCTGAGTCTCCCGTGATTGGCTGACGCTGCCACAGACCAGTTACGGAGCGATTGCAAGGGATAGACTTGCAGGATCATCCTGCATATTTGCAGTTCATGGACTGGGACAAGCTGCAATATTTCCTGTTCGTCGCACGCCATGGCACGCTCGCGCGCGCCGGCGCGGCGCTGCACGTCGATGCCACTACGGTCAGCCGGCAGGTGAGTGCGCTCGAAGCCGCGCTGGGCCGGACGCTCTTCGAACGCGCGCCGACAGGTTTCGTTCTGACGGCGGCGGGCCGGGCGCTCGTTCCGCATGCCGAAGCGATGGCGGCGGCGGCGGCGCGCATCCATTCCGAACGCGAAGGCGGCTCGGGCCTGTCGGGACAACTCCGCGTCAGCGTATCGGAAGGCTTCGGCAACAGTTTCATCGCCCCCCGGTTGGGCAATTTCGTCGCGGCGCATCCCGAGCTGGAGATCGACCTCGTCGCCTCGTCGGGCTTTTTGAACCCCTCGCGGCGCGAGGCCGATATGGCGGTGCTTCTCGCGCGGCCCAGGAAAGGCCCGCTGATCACGCGCAAGCTCGCCGACTACAGCCTCGGCCTCTACGCCCCCGCCGACCGCGCCGACTGGCTGGACACGGTTGCCACGACCCCGCTGTCGCGCGCCGGAATTCCGGTGATCGGCTATATGCCCGACATCCTCTATGCGCCCGAGCTCGATTATCTGGGAGAGATCGAACCGGGACTACGCGCCAAGGTGCGTTCCTCGTCGATCCTCGCGCAGCGTCGGATGATCGCCGGCGGCGCGGGGGTCGGCGTGCTGCCATGCTTTCTTGCAGCGGGCGATCCCGGACTGGTGCGCGCACGGCCCGATCAGGTGATCGCGCGCGCCTTCTGGCTCGCGCTCCACCGCGACGTCGCGCCGCAGCCGCGCATCCGGGCGTTCATCGACTGGCTCGACGCGGAGGTGCGCGAGAGCCGAGGGCTGCTGGTACCGGCCTAGGCCGGTTTCCATCCGGAGGCGATCAGACCGCCCTCGCCGAATATCCTTTCGACCGCATGGGGACTCGCCGCTGCTTCGCGCAGCCCGACTGCCAGCGGGTCGTCGAGCGGATGGTCGCTGCGCAGGAAGGCGAGCCACGCCGCGATCGCGGCCTCGATCGAGGGGCAGCAAGCCCCACGCGCCTGATGCCACGCCAGCGTTTCGAGCCAACGCTGCGGAATCTTCTGGCTGCCGTCCATCGCGATCTGGATCAGCCGGTGATGGAGCGCCGGATTGGTGAAGCGGTCCAGCAGCGCATCGGCATAGGCGGAAAGATCCTGCCCCGGCGCCACCTCGATCGTCGGCGCGGCCTCGTCGCGCATCAGCCGGTCGATCAGGGGTCGGATCGCGGGGTCGGCAATCGCCTGATGCACGAATTCATGCCCCCTCCCGAGGCCGATGTATGCAAGCGCCGAATGCGCGCCGTTGAGCATTCGGAGCTTTGCGGTCTCGTAGGGCGCGACGTCGGCGACGAGTTCGGCCCCCACCGCCTCCCAACGCGGGCGCGGACCGGCGAAATCATCCTCGATCACCCACTGGCTGAAGGCTTCGGTGACGAGAGCGCCCTCGTCGCGCGCGCCGAGTTCGGCTTCGACCCTGGCGCGGTCGGCATCGGTCGTCGCGGGCACGATGCGGTCGATCATCGTGGCCGGACAGGTGCACTCGCCGTCGAACCACGCCGAGAGGCCAGGGTGATAGGCGGCAAGATATTCGCGCATCAACCGGCGCAGCACCGCGCCATTGCCCGGCAGATTATCGCAGCTGAGCAGCGTGAGCCCGCCAAGTCCCGCGGCCTTTCGCGCGGCGAGGCCCGCGGCCACGAAACGATAGAGGCTTGATCCGCCGATCGCCGCAGCGAGGTCGAGCGCCCCGTCGGGACGGCGCAGATAGCCCTTCTCGGTGACGGTGAAGCTCACGATATGGGTCGTCGGCGCGGCGATGGCATCGATGACGGTCTGCGGATCGTCGGCCGCGACGAGGACCTTTTGTACCGCACCGATCAACCGCATTTCGCTGCCCGTCGCGCTCCGCTTGCTGACCGTATAAAGGCCGCCCTGCGGATTGAGCTGCGCCGCGACGTCACCCGAACGCAACGACACGCCGACGATGCCCCAGTTGCGGTCGCCCGCAGCCATCGCATCGTCGGTGTAGACCGCCTGATGCGCGCGGTGGAACGCGCCGATGCCGATGTGGACGATGCCCGCCGCCTGCGCCGCCCGGTCGTAGCCCGGCATCTGTATCGAAGCCGGGAGCGTGGTTTGCGGCGACAGCCTCACAGCCTGTATGCCGCCTTGGCGAGATTGTAGCTGAGGTCGGTCGCGAGTTCGGCCGCCTCCCATTCCTCCATCCGGTGCTCGGCGACGAGCCCGGCGAGGAAGCCGCAATCGATGCGCCGCGCGACATCGTGGCGCGCGGGGATCGACAGGAATGCGCGCGTGTCGTCGTTGAAGCCGACCGTGTTGTAGAAGCCAGCGGTCTCGGTCATTGCCCCGCGGAAACGCCGCATCCCTTCGGGACTGTCGTGGAACCACCAGGCGGGGCCGAGCTTCAGCGCCGGATAATGGCCCGCGAGCGGCGCGAGTTCACGCGCGTAGCTCGTCTCGTCGAGCGTGAAGAGGATGATCGTGAGGTCGGCCTCGTTCCCGTAGCGGCCGAGCAGCGGGCGCAACGCGTGGACATAGTCGGTGTTTGTCGGGATATCGGCACCCTTGTCGCGCCCATAATGTTCAAAGAGCCACGGGTTATGATTGCGGAAGGCGCCCGGGTGTATCTGCATCACCAGCCCGTCATCGAGGCTCATGCCCGCCATCACGGTCAGCATATGCGCGCGGAACAGCTCGGCGTCTTCGGCGCTGACGTTGCCCGCGGTAACGCGCGCGAACAGGGTTTCGGCCTCCGCGTCCGACAGGTCGGCGGTCGCCGCGGTCGGGTGGCCGTGATCGGTCGAGGTCGCGCCCATTTCGGCGAAGAAGGCGCGGCGGTTGCGATGCGCGGCGAGATAGCCCGCATAGCTGAACGCATCCTCGCCCGACAGCTCGGAAAAACGCCGGAGATTGTCGCGAAAGCCCTCGAACTCCGGGTCGACCACAGGATCGGGACGATAGGCGGTGACCACGCGGCCGCGCCACTCGCCGCTTTCGTTGGCGGCGCGGATCACTGCATGATGCTCGAGCGTGTCGATCGGGCTTTCTGTCGTCGCGATCACCTCGATGCGGTAGCGGTCGAACAGCGCGCGCGGGCGAAAGGCATCGGTCGCCAGCGCGTCGGTGATGCGGTCGTAATAAAGGTCCGACGTCTCGGCCGAAAATTGCACATCGAAGCCGAACGCCTCGGCGAATACCCAGTCCATCCACATCCGAGACGGGGTGCCGCGGAAGAGATGATAATTCTCCGCGAACAGCCGCCAGCTCGCGCGCGGATCGGCGTCGGGGTTCCGGATCCCGAGCGCATCGAGCGAAATGCCCTGCGAATAGAGCATCCGGAACACATAATGGTCGGGGTGGAGGAGCAACTCCGCGGCATTGCCGAAGGGCGCGTTGCCCGCAAACCAGCCTGGATCGGTATGTCCGTGCGGGCTGATGATCGGCAGGCCCGCCACTTGCCCGTAGAGCCGGCGCGCGATGTCGCGCTGCGCCGGGTCGGACGGCAAGAGGCGGTCGGGATGCAGGGTCAGCGGACGGGTCACGCGCTTTTCACGGTTACCGGCGCGAGGCGCGGGCTCAACAGATGGACCGCGAACACCGCGAGGAAATAGACGATGGTGCAGGCGGCGAAGATGATCGTGTAATTGCCCCCCGTCGCATCGAGCACGAGCCCCGTCGATTTCGCCATGATCATCCCGCCGACGCCGCCCGCGAAACCGCCGAGCCCGATCACCGAACCGACCGCGCGCTTCGGGAACATGTCGGGCGGGATCGACAGGATCGTCGACGAGAAAGCCTGATGCCCCGCGAGAGCGATGCCGATCAGCACGACCGCGAGCCACATATTGTCGAGCCCGGTGACGAACAGCAGCGGCAGGACACAGCAGCCCGCGCCGATCATCGTCGCCTTGCGCGCGAAATTGACGCTATGGCCCGACTGGATCAGCTTCGACGATACCCAGCCGCCGAGGATGCTGCCAGCATCGGACAGGAGATACATGATGATCATCGGCAGCAGCACGATCTTGAGATCGACGTCGTAGGTGGTGCTGAAATATTTGGGCAGCCAGAAGAGCATCAGGAACCAGACCGGATCGGTCAGGAATTTCGCGACCGCAAAGGCCCAGGCCTCGCGCTTGCTGACGATCGCGCCCCAGCCGAGCCGCTCGACCTTTTCGGGCGGGTCATGTTCGATCCACGCGAGTTCGGCTTCGCTGACCTTCCCGCTTTCGCGCGGGTTGCTGTAGAGCCAGAGCCAGAGTAGCAGCAGGATGACACCGAAGGCGCCGGTATAGATGAAGGTTTCACGCCAGTCGAAGCCGAGGATGCGCATGAAGAACGCGATCGTCGGGGCGGTCAGGATGACACCGATCGTCGTCGCGCTGTTCACCCAGCCGATCGCATAGGAGCGCTCTTTCTGGGGAAACCATTCACTCGACGCGCGGACGACCGAAGGAAAATGCCCCGCCTCGCCGACCCCGAGAATGACACGCGCGAGCATGAAGGAGACGATCGACGAGGCGAAGCCGTGGGCGACATGGCCGACGGTCCAGATGCCGATCGCGATCGCATAGCCGACCTTGGGACCGAAACGGTCGATCAGCCAGCCCATGAGCAGAAAGCCCAGCGCATAGGCGAATTGGAAGGCGGTGACTATGTTGCCATAGTCGTTCTCGGTCCACTTGAGCTCGTCGCCGAGCGTCGGCGCGAGCAGGCCGAGCATGGTGCGGTCGATATAGTTGACCGTGGTCGCGGCGAACAGCACCGCGACGATCAGCCAGCGGTAACGACCGGACCTGGGCACCGGCGACGCCGCACCTCCGTCCGCGATTGCCTGTGCCATTTCTCTCTCCCGTTTGGCCTGTTAGCCGGTGATGGAACAGCTGACGCGGATCTTTCCGTCGAACACTGCGTCGGCGCGCTGGCCGGGTCCTATTTCGTGAATACCGGTGATCGCACCGGCGGACACCCATGTTCCGGGAGGAATAGCTATGCCACGCGCACGGAGCGTACGAATCAGGAATAGCGCCGAGCCGAACGGGCCGTCGAGCATCGTCGTCATCGTGGCGGCGCCGACGGCCTCGCCATCGATCGCCATTTCGACGGGCATCCGGACGAGGTCGATGTCGCGCCAGTCGGGAATCGACGGACCAAGGATGAGGCCCTTGTTGTTGCCATAATCCGACGCCGTGACGGCGGGACCGTGCCCGTTGATCCCGGCGAAGGGCGAACTCGCGACCTCGATTCCCGTGCGCACATCGGCAATGCAATCGCGGACCGAAGCGATGTCATGGTCGCGCGTGCCGACCTCGCCGAAACAGAGCAGAACCTCGGCCTCGGCCGCCGCGAACCCCGCGGCATAAACGGGCATCGCAGGCACCTGCCCGACGCTGCCATCGACAATCTCGTCGCTGAAAATCGGGCCCGTCAGCCGATTGTCGCCATAACGGTCGACAAGGTCCGCCGCGATGCGCCCGACCTTCCAGCCGCCGACCTGCCGCCCGTCGAGTGCGATCGCGGCATCCTGTATCGCATAGGCGTCCGCCATCGTTTGCGGCAGCGCGCCGGGATATGCGGTAAGCGGTGTCTTCTGCGCGCGCGCTGCCAGAAAGGCGCGGGCCACTTTTTCCTGTTCGGGGCTAGCCGGCATATTTGTCTTTTCCCTCTTCCCTGAAAGCGTCTAAGAGACACCGGTGTCAAAGGCAAGCGAATAACGGATTGGGTGCGGGTTTGCGGTTTCGATGCCGAATGAAGGGGAAACCGCCGGCTTAGCGCCGGACGTCGAGTCCGCCGCCGTGAAAGGCGTCGATATCGGCCTGCCCGAAGCGGCTCGCATCGCCCGGAAGCGAGTGCTTGAGGCAAGTGAGCGCGAGACCCGATTCAGCCATCGCCCGCGCATCGCCGCCCGACAGATGCGCGTGGAGCACCCCGGCGGCGAAGGCATCGCCGGCACCGATGCGGTCGACGATGCCGGTGACGTCAACCTCTTCGGTCTGGTGCCCATGGTCACGAAGGTCGACGCGCGCCGCGATGCGGTGATGGTCGGCAGTGACCGTATGGCGCGCGGTCGAGGCGATCAGCCGAAGCCCCGGGAAGGCAGCGAAGCCCGCTTCGGCCGCCTCGCGGCGCCGATCCTCGCCATCGCCGCTGAATTCGCGGCCGAGCACGAGCGAGAGGTCGCGGTGGTTGCCGAACAATATGTCGGCGGTGCCGATCAGTTCGGAAAGGATCGCGCGCGGGTCGCTGTCCCACGCTTCCCACAGCATCGCGCGGTAATTGCCGTCGAAGCTGACCGGGACTCCGAGCCGCTTCGCCGCGCGCGCCGCGCCGAGCGCCGCCTCGGCCGAGCGCGGCCCGAGTGCGGGCGTGATGCCCGACAGATGGAGCAGCCCCGCATCCGCGAGCAGGCCGTCGAAATCATAATCTTCGGGCCCTGTCGCCGCGAAGCACGACCCCGCGCGGTCGTAGACGATCTCCGAAGCACGGAGCCCCGCGCCGACGCTGAGGAAATAGAGACCCATGCGCCCCGGATGAAGCGTGACGGCGGCGCAATCGACGCCCGCGCCGCGCACCGCCGCCACCGCACCGCGACCCAGTGCGTTCGAGGGAACCTTGCTGACCATCGCGCAGTCGTGGCCGAGATGCGCGAGCCCGATCGCGACATTCGCCTCGGCGCCGCCGACGTGGAGCGACAGCGAGGGCGACTGCATCAGCAGTTCGTTGCCCGGCGCGGTCAGGCGGATCAGCAGTTCGCCGAAAAAGACAAGGCGGCCGGACATCACGCGATGCTAGCGCGCGAGCCAGCCGCCGTCGACGGCGAGGATATGGCCCTGCACATAATCCGACGCCGACGAGGCGAGGAACACCGCGGCGCCGCCGATGTCGGCGGGATCGCCCCAGCGGCCCGCGGGGATGCGTTCCATGATCTGGCGGTTGCGCGTCTCGTCGCCCTGCAGCGCGGCGGTGTTGTTCGTCGCGATATAGCCGGGCGCGATCGCATTGACCTGCACGCCCTTCGCCGCCCATTCGTTCGCAAGCAGCTTGGTGAGCCCGCCGACGCCCGATTTCGACGCCGTGTAGCTCGGTACGCGGATACCGCCCTGGAAGGTCAGCATCGAGGCGATGTTGATGATCTTGCCCGACCCGCGCGCGATCATGTGACGCCCGGCCGCCTGGCAGAGGAAGAAGAGCGTCTTCAGATTGGTGTCCATCACCGCGTCCCAGTCGGCTTCGGTGAAGTCGACCGCATCGGCGCGGCGGATGATTCCGGCATTGTTGACGAGGATATCGATGCGGCCGAACTCGGCGAGCACTGCGTCGACGAGCGGCTGGACCGCACCGACGCTCGAGAGGTCGGCGGCGAAATTCTCGCCCTTCCGCCCCAGCCCGCGCACCTTGCCGACGGTCTCGTCCGCAGGCGAGCGGCCCGCGGCGGCGATGTCGGCGCCGGCTTCGGCGAGCGCGAGCGCGATTCCCTGTCCGATGCCGGTGTTGGCGCCGGTGACGAGCGCGACTTTTCCCGAGAGGTCGAATAGCATTCCGTGATTCCTTCTTCCCTCTTTCGTCAGGGATGACCTCTTAGCTAAGCTGACAGATGTCGAGGACGTTCATGTCGGTATAATCCTGATTCTCGCCCGCCATCGCCCAGATGAACGCATAGGATTTCGTGCCCGCGCCCATGTGGATCGACCAGGGCGGCGAAATCACCGCTTCCTCATTCTGCATCACGATGTGGCGCGTCGCTTCGCCCTCGCCCATGAAGTGCATCACGCGGTCGGTGTCGACATTGTCGAGCTCGAAGTAGAAATAGATCTCGCTGCGGCGCTCGTGGATGTGCGGCGGCATCGTGTTCCACACGCTGCCTTCCTTGAGCACGGTCAGCCCCATGACGAGTTGCGCGCTGTCGCACACGCCCGGGATGACGAGCTGGTAGATCGTGCGCTCGTTCGATTCGGCGAGGCTGCCACGGTCGAGGGCATTGGCGTCGGCGATGCCGAGCTTGCGCGTCGTGAACGCCTTGTGCGCCGGGCACGACGCCAGATAATAGCGCGCGCCGGCCCCTGCGAATTCGACGTCCTTCGCGCCCATCGTCACATAGAGGCAATCCTTGTTGCCGAGCGTGAAGCTCTCGCCATCGACGGTGACGATGCCTTCCACCGACGAGACGTTGACGATCGCGAGCTCGCGGCGCTCGAGGAACGGATGCCCCGCCGCCGACGGCGGCTCGGTCTGCGCCGGCAGCCTGACCGGCGCGCCGCCCACGGCGACACCGCCGATCACGAAGCGGTCGGCATGGGTGTAGTTGAGGACGCATTCGCCCTCGCGGAACAGGTCCTGGATCAGATAGCGATCGCGAAGCTCGGCATTCGACACCTCCTCCATCATGACGGGATGGGTGGCGTAATAGGTTTTGGAAAACATGGGATCGCTTCCTCGCTCGAGATTTCTGGCTTGCCGCCTTGCTAGATTTAATGGTAACCGGTGTCAAGTGATGTTCATGCCCCCGCCGGGCGGTTGATTTTACGCTTTCGAGCGCCCATCAGCATGAAAAGCGCGGGTCTGACCAGAGGCTTGCAGGGGAAAGACAGAATATGGCGGCACAAAATAAGGGGCCGGGGAGCAAGCAGCCGACGATCAACGATGTGGCGGCACTTGCGGGGGTGTCGAAAAAGACCGTGAGCCGGGTGATCAACCGCTCCGAATTCCTGACCGACAAGACACGCACCGCGGTCGAAAAGGCGATCGAGCAGCTCGGCTTCGTCCCCAACCCGCAGGCGCGCGCGCTCGCGTTTCGCCGCAACTTCCTGATCGCGCTGCTCCACGACAATCCGAACGCGCAGACGGTGCTCAATTTCCAGCGCGGCGTACTCGACGCGATCAAGGACAGCGACCTCGCGCTGCTGGTTCGCCCCGTCGACCGCGGGTCGGACAAGATGCTCGAGGACGTCCGCACCTTCCTCGAAAAGCAGCGACCGATCGGTGCGATGCTGCTGCCGCCGATCTCGGAGAATGACGATCTCGCCAAGCTCTGCGAGGATCTGGGGGTGCGTTATATCCGCATCGGATCGGCGCGGATCGACGATGCGAAACATTGCATCTCGTCGAACGACCGCGAGGTCGTCGCCGAGGCGGTGCGCGGGCTCGTCGCGCTCGGCCACCGCCGCATCGGTTTCGTCCGCGGCCCTGTCGGCTTCCGGTCCGCCGCCGAGCGCGAAGAGGGTTTCCGCGCGGCGCTTGCCGAAGCGGGGCTCGACCTCCCCGCCGAACTCTACGCGCCGGGCAATTATCGCTACACCGCCGGGATCGAAGCGGGCGAAGCGTTGCTCTCGCTGAGCGCGCCGCCGACCGCGGTCTTCTGTTCGAACGACGAGATGGCGGCGGGCCTGATGAGCGTCGCGCACGGCAAGGGCATCAGGGTGCCCGGCGAATTGTCGATCATCGGCTTCGACGACAGCCCGACCGCGACGCACATCTGGCCCGCGCTCAGCACCGTACGCTGGCCGATCCGCGAGATGGGCATCCGCGCCGCGCAGACTCTCGTTCCCGACTTCCTGAGCCCGGGCGCCAAGGACGACGACGACAGCAATGTTCTCGCCTCGACTTTCGTCGAGCGGCAGTCGGTCGCGCCGCCGCCGGGACGCTGATCCTCAGCGCCGCCGGCGCGCGAGCTGATATTCGTAGAGCGACGGCGCGGCATCGACCGCCTGCCCCGTGCCCTCGATATAGGGCGCGGGATTGTAGCGGACCGCGATCCTGCGGTTCGCGTGCAGCCCGACGATCCGCTCGCCGGGGCCTTCGAGCCCGCTGGTGATCGTAACCGTCGCATCGGCGGGCACGCTGTCGGGCATCACGAGCTTCGCGTTCCAGAGCGTGTTGTAGAGCCCGTGTCCAGGCTTCCAGTAAGGCGCGCCACCGCCGACCCACAGTTGATATTGCCAGCCGTCCTTGCCCTGTTTCGGATCGATATGCATCTCGATCGCGTCGAACAGATTCTGGTGATTCGACCCGCTGTGCTGGTCGATGATCGCATCCTTGTCGACGACCGAACGCAGGAACACCGATCGCGTCGAGCGCGTGTTGATGCTGACCGGGTGGACGACCGGATTCTCGACCTTCAGATCCTTGACCAGCACATTGTGCACCGCGCCGACATGGACCGAATAATGCGCGCGACGATCGCCCGTCGTCGTGACGTCGGCGATCGTCAGGCTCGCGGCATTGTCGGTGAGGACGCCGCTGTCCGCGCGGTCGATCGTCAGCTTCCTGACCCAGCCGTCGAACACGCCGGTCATATAGATACCATTATAGCCCTGCTCGAGATGATGGCCGAAGGCCGGCGCCTCGGGGAACTGCAGCCGCAGATTCTGGATGCCGACGTTCGTCAGATGCTGCCAGTCGGCGACCACCGCGGGCTGGTCGGCGCGAACGTCGTGCAGCAACGGGTCGCCGAGCGTCACCGTCTTGCCGCGTACCGCCACGATGCGCGTCGCCTGCGCGACCACCGGCCGGTTCGGGAAAGTCCAGTGGTGCGAGCCGATCGAGAGATCGGTGTCGCCATAGAGCGATTTCAATATCCGGCTCTTCGGCCCGTCGCCAGAGAACCATTGCACTTGCACGACGTCGCCGGCCTTGAGCTTCGCCGCATTGTCGAGCGTCAGCGTCCGGCCGAACTGCTTGCCCGACACGCCGGTCGCGAGCACCGGATCGCGGACATCCTTCGTCCCGTCGTAGGAGACCGGGCGGCTGCCCTCGGGCGCAACATAGATCATCCCGCCCGACCAGGTATATTCGGTGAACAGATAGTCGATATTATTCTCGGGCTCGACCTGCTGCTTTTTCTCGCGCACCAGATATTCGCGCAGCTCGTCATAATCGTGGCTCTTGTCGATGAGCTTCAGCGGGCGCGGGAACCAGAGTTCGCTACCGCCCGGCCCATTGCCCGCGCCGTCGAGGACGATGTCGCTGCGCGTGATTCGCAGCACCTCGGTGATCTGCGTGCGCCCCCTTGGGAAACGCAGCGTCACCTTGCCCTTCACCGCATTGGCGGCCGCGAGCGCGCGGAGCACCGCTTTCGTGTCGTCGAGCCCGTCGTCGGGGATCGCGCCATGATCGGTCACGTCGATGATAGTGCCCGCATCGGCGGGGATCGTCGCGAGGCCGAAACCATAGCCGGCATAGGAAAAATCGGGCAGCGGATTGGCGGCCGTGGTCGCGGGGTCGGAGAGGATCGCCGGCAACTCCGCGGGCCGGGCCTGAACAGGGAGCGCCAGCGTCGCACCCAGCGCCAGAACCGAAACAAGGCGCGCGCGCCGATTACCCGAAATCATGATCCGATAACTCCCTGCGACCCGGTGGCATGGCGGCGCGCGACCCGCACCGCCATGCCGGGACGGTTTTTCAGAACTTCGCGCGCACGCCGACCGAGAAACGCCGCTCGGACAAGGCATAGCTGTTGAGCGCGGTCGTGTTGAAATTGCTATACTCGGTCGTCGCCGATTTTTTCGGCATCAGATTCTGCGCCTGCAACGACAGCGCGATATTCTTGGTAATGTCGACCCCGACCTGCGCATCGAGCTGCGAGCGCGAGCCGACGAAGCTCGGCCGTCCCTCGGAGAATTCGAACACCGCCTCGTCGCGATAGTTATACGCGATGCGCGCCGAGAAGGGGCCCTTCTCATACAGCCCGACGAGATTGTAGCTGTTCTTCGACACCGCGACGAGCGGGAAGCCGGCGCTGTCCTCCGAATCCGAATAGGTATAGTTCGCAATCACCCCGAAGCCGTCGAGCGGCGACGGCAGGAAGTCCATGAACTGCTGGATACCGATCTCGAAGCCCTTGATCTTCGCGCTCGAGAGGTTCTCGGGGCGCGAGAAGGTCAGCTCGCGGCCTTGCGGGTCGAGCGTGGTGTCGATGCCGGTGGTCACGAAGCTCGCGATGAAATTCTTGACGTCCTTGTAGAAGACCGCGCCCGAGATCAGCGAGCTTTTGCCCGTATAATATTCGAAGCTGACATCGGCCTGCGTCGAGATCGGCGGTTCGAGGTCGACGTTGCCGCCGGTGACCGACAGGTTCGTCGCGTTGAAGAAGGTCGACGGCGCAAGGTCGGCGATCGACGCACGCTGCATCGTCTGCGACCCCGACACGCGGATCAGGAAATCGTCGGTGACGTTGAACGCGATGTTCGCGCTCGGCAGCACGTTGGTATAGCGATTCTTGTCGTTGCGGAGCGTGCTGACGGTGCCGACGTTGACATAGGAGTCGACCGACAGCCGCGTCGACGCGATGCGCACGCCAGCGTTCGCCTTGTAGGGAATGCCGGCGATTTCGCCCTCGCCCGACACCATCAGATAGCCGGCGAGCGTCTTTTCGCTGAAGTCATAGTCGCGCTGGAGATTGGGAAGCAGGGTCGAACGCCCGTTCGGGTCGGGGTTGGGCTCTGCCGCCTGCGCGCGGTCGAAGACATAGTCGAAGGTCGGCGCGGTGCTCAGGAAACTGCGCGGGAAGGTTCCCGGAATATCCGACAGGAAATCGCCCGCATCGACGAGCTTGAGGTACGGCTCGATCTCGGCGCGCGTCGGCGTGACCTGGCTGCGAAAGGCATTCGAACGCGCGTGAAGGTCGGTATAGCGCACCCCCGCCGCGATCGTTACGCCGCCGCCGGTCTCGTAGCTGACGTCGAGCTTGCCCGTCCATTCCTCGAGCAACCCGAGCAGGCGGTTGCTGCGCACGCCGTTGTTCGCGGGGTTGTAGGAGGCGTAGCTGGTCGGATCGAACGGCCCGCTCAGCGTCAGCGACGGGATGGTATTATCGCGGAAATCGAATGCGCCGGGGACGGGCGCGGTCGCCTGCAGCGTGATGATCTGGATCGTCTGATCGATCGTGCCCTTGCTGTAATAGCCGTCGGCCTCGATCGTCAGCCCGTTATCGCCTTCATATTTGCCGTTGAGACCATAGAGGAAGCTTTCGGTCGGCTCGTTGCGGATCTGGCCCGCGGTGGTGACGGTACCGTTGGCATTGCCCGCGACGACCATGCCGTCCTCCACCACGCGGTTGGTGACCGGGTTGCTGCCGGTCGGCAGGCGGAAGGCGAAGAAATCCTGCCGGCGGCCGGTCTTGAGCTTCGAATAGAGTGCGTCGGCGGTGATCGTGAATTCGGGCGTCACCTCGAACTGGATCGCTCCGTTGAGCCCGAGGCGCGAGCGGTCGACCGTGAACTGCTCATATTGCAGCAGGGCCGGGGTCGGGATCGCCCCGCCCCCCGTGCCGGTATAATTGCGGCCCAGGAAATTGTTGCGCTCGAAGGTCTGCGTCACCGAGGTGCGCTTCTGATATTCGCCGGCAAGCATGACGCCGATGCGCCCGTCCGCGAATTTGGTCGTTGCGAAGCCGGTGATCGCCGGCTCGAACTTGTCCGAATTTTCCGAATAGACACCCTGCGCACGGACCGAGATCGTCGGCTCCTTGAACGACAGGGGCTTCGGCGTGACGAGATTGACCGTTCCGCCGAGGCCGCCCTCGGCCTGGCTCGCGAGCGGCGACTTGCGCACTTCCAACCGGCCGAACAGGCTCGACGGCACCGAATCGAGGCCCGACGAACGGCCGAGCTGATCGTTCTCGGGCGGCGACAGGCGCGCCGACCAGCCGAGCAGGGTGCGACCGTCGACCTCGACGCGCACCTGCTGGAGGCCGCGAACCGACACCGACTGGCCTTCGCCGAAAACGCGGGTGATCTGGACACCGGTGACGCGCTGGAGCGCCTCGGCTACGTTGGCGTCGGGGAGCTTGCCGACATCCTCGGCGGTGATGACGTCCATCACCTGCTCGGCCTCGCGCTTGATGTCAGCGGCCTGTTCGAGCGACGCCCGGATGCCGGTAACGATGATCGCGTCTTCCTCGGCGGGCGGCGCCGCATCCTGCGCATAAGCAGGCGCGGCCGCCAATATCGCGAGCGATACCCCGCCTGCCAGCCTCGCCAACGCGCACGCACCCCGCTTCGTCCGAATAGCCATTGTCATCCTCCCACGTCGAAAACACCGGTCCATTGCGAACCGCTTTTTCAGAAATTTCCGAAGGAGTGCATGGCGCTGCGGCCCCGAGGCCGACCGAAGCATCCCCCTCACTTGTTATCATTATGTCCCCGGCTTAGGTAACCGGTGTCATAGACTATCCAAAATTGATACACCGGTGTCAAGCGTTTAATTGTAGGACAACTGCCGCGCCGTAACCCCGGGCTTGGGCCGCAAATCCGCCGCAGCGGAAAATTGTCGTAATTTGTCGCAACGCCCGCATTGCGCTTGCATGCGGCTATCCGATCGGTTGAATAGGGCCGAATTCCTCCCCGCCTTCCGGCGAACCGATACGAGACAACCAATATGCTGGAAAAAAGGTCGCTGTTGCTGGCCGGAGCGCTGTGTGCCGCGAGCCTGTCGCTCGGCGCCTGCTCGGGTCAGAACGACAGCAAGAACGGCCGCGGCGCGCCCGAAGTCGGCTTTGTCACCGTCAAGGTCGAACCTGTGCCGGTTACGACATCGCTCGGCGGCCGTGCCGTCGCCTATGAAACAAGCGAAGTCCGGCCGCAGGTGAACGGCCTGATCCGGCGCCGGCTGTTCACCGAGGGCGGCTTCGTGCGCGCGGGCCAGCCGCTCTACCAGATCGACGCGAGTCTCTATCAGGCCGGGGTCGATCAGGCGGCCGCCAACCTGGCGAGCGCACGCGCGAGCGCGCAGGCCGCCGACGAGCGCGCGCGCCGGCTCGAACCGCTCGCCAAGATGCAGGCGGTCGCCGAGCAGGACTATACCGATGCGCTCGCGCAGGCACGGATGGCGCGCGCCGCGGTGGCGCAGAATGGCGCGGCGCTCGAAACCGCGCGGATAAACTTGCGTTTCGCCACGATCACCGCGCCGATCAGCGGCCGCATCGGCCGCTCGCTCGTCACGCCGGGCGGACTGGTCAGCGCGAGCCAGGCGACGCCGCTCGCGGTGATCCAGCAGACCGACCCGATGTATGTCGACATGCAGCAGTCGAGCGCCGATCTCACCACGCTGCGTCAGGCGATCGAAAGCGGCGGGGTGACTGCGGGCAGCACCTCGGTCCGGCTGCGTATGGAGGATGGCAGCGCCTATCCCTTTGCGGGGACGGTCCAGTTTTCGGACGTCACCGTCAACGAAGCGACGGGGACGGTGACGCTCCGCGCGCGTTTCCCCAATCCCAGGGGCGTCCTGCTGCCCGGCATGTTCGTCACCGCGATGTTCGACCAGGCGGTGAACCCGTCGGCAATCCTGCTGCCGCAGGCCGCGGTCCAGCGCGACTTCGACGGATCGGCCTTCGTCTATCTCGTCGGCAAGGACAACAAGGCGGCGCGGCGCAAGATCGTCGCGGACCGCACCGCAGGCGCGAACTGGGTCGTGACCGACGGGCTCAAGCCCGGCGAGCGCGTGATCACCCAGGGGATCGGCAATCTGCGACAGGGCGCGCCGATCCGCCCGGTGCCCGCGAGCAGCGCGCAACGCGTGGGGGCTCCGAAGGGCTCTGCCCCCGAGGCGAAGGGCAAGTAGCACGCCATGTCGCGCCTTTTCATCAACCGCCCGATCTTCGCGTGGGTGCTGGCGATCATCGTCATGCTCGGCGGTGTGGGCGCGCTCTTTTCGCTGCCGATCGAGCAATATCCGGACATCGCGCCTGCGCAGGTCAATATCCGCGCGAGCTATCCGGGCGCGTCGGCCGAAACGATCGAGAACAGCGTCACGCAGGTGCTTGAACAGCAACTGACCGGGATCGACGGCCTCCTTTATTTCAGCTCGCAGTCGAGTTCGCGCGGGCGCGCCGATATCACCGCGATCTTCGAGAAGGGCACCGATCCCGACATCGCGCAGGTGCAGGTCCAGAACCAGATCCAGTCGGCGATCTCGCGCCTGCCGCAACAAGTGCAGGCGCAGGGCGTGCGCGTCACCAAATCGAACTCGGATACGCTGCTGCTCGTCGGCGTCTATGATACCACCAACACCCGATCCTTCCCCGATGTCGCCGATTTCCTGTCGTCGAACATCCAGGATCCCTTGTCGCGCGTTGACGGTGTCGGCGAGGTCAATGTGTTCGGATCGCCGCACGCGATGCGCATCTGGCTGGATCCACAACGTCTCACCGCCGTGTCGCTGATGCCGAGCGACGTGATCTCGGCGATTACCGCACAGAACAGCGAAGTCGCGGCGGGCGACGTCGGCGGCCTGCCATCGCCCGAAGGGCAGATGCTCAATGCGACGGTGACCGCCCAGTCGCGGATGCAGACGGTCGAAGAGTTCGAGAATATCGTCCTGAAGACGCTGCCCGACGGATCGACGGTGCGCATCAAGGATGTCGCGCGCGTGGAGATCGGCGCCGAGAGCTACAGCGCGATCGTCCGTATCAACGGGCATCCGGGCGCCGGGATGTCGATCTCGCTGTCGCCGGGATCGGACGCGCTCGAAACCGCCGACCGGGTCAAGGCCCGGATGGAGGAACTCGCCGCCGATTTCCCCGATGGCCTCACCTATTCTTACGCCAATGATGCGACCGCCTTCATCAAGCTGTCGGTCAGCGAGGTGCAGAAATCGCTGTTCGAGGCGATCCTGCTCGTGATCCTCGTGATGTTCGTCTTCCTGCAAAGCTGGCGCGCGGTGCTGATCCCCGCGATCGCGGTACCCGTCGTGCTGCTCGGCACCTTCGGCATCTTCTATATACTGGGCTTCAGCATCAACACGCTGACCCTGTTCGGGCTGACGCTCGCGATCGGCCTGCTCGTCGACGACGCGATCGTCGTCGTCGAGAATGTCGAGCGATTGATGGAAGAAAACCCCGGCATGTCGGCGCGCGAGGCGACGATCCAGTCGATGCAGGAATTGCAGGTCGCGCTGATCGCGATCGCGCTCGTGCTGTCGGCGGTGTTCCTGCCGATGGCCTTTTTCGGCGGGTCGACCGGCGTCATCTACCGGCAATTCTCGGCCACCATCATCTCGGCGATGATGCTGTCAGTGCTCGTCGCGCTGATCCTGAGCCCCGCGCTCACTTCGACCCTCCTCAAGCCGAAGGACCATGACGCGACGTCCGGTGGCGGGCGCTTTCCACGCGTCCATGCCTTCCTCGAACGCGCGAAGAACGGCTTCAACACGCGCTTCGACCACTCGGTCGAACGTTATGTCGGCAGCGTGACCAAGGTCGTCGACCGCAAATGGCTCTTCCTCGGCATCTATCTCGTGCTGCTCGGCGCGCTCGTTTTCCTGTTCCTGCGCCTGCCCAGCGGCTTCCTGCCCAACGAGGATCAGGGGCGCGTTTCGGTCCAGTTCCGCCTGCCCGCCGGTGCCACGCAGGCACGCACGCTCGAAGTGCGCGACGAAATCGAGAAATATCTGCTGACGCATGAGAAAGCGAACACGCAGACGCTGTTCCTGATCGCGGGCGGCGGCGGCGGCGCGGCGGCGGGCCAGAACACCGGCCAAGGCTTCGTGAACCTCACCCATTGGGACGACCGGCCGGGCAAGGAAAATACGGCCGATGCAATCGTCGAGCGGGCACGCAAGGCGCTGAGCGGCCTGCGCGACGCGCAGATCTTCGCGCTCGTCCCCGGCGCCGTGCGCGGCCTCGGCGATTCGTCGGGCTTCACGATGCA
>NZ_JAEMQX010000263.1 GCF_016463645.1 Sphingopyxis sp.
TGAAGTTCTTCGGATCGTCCTTGTGGAAGCTTTCGTGCATGAAGCCGGTGCCGCCATGCGTCGTCTTCAGCCAGCGGAGGCATTGCAGGATCGTCGCGTCATCGTCGGCGTTCATCGCGCGGGTGATGATCGACATCGGCCAGATCATGTCGAGGCCGATATGCGGGCCGCCGATCCCCTCGGCCGCCGTGCCCCGGAAGAAATAGGGGTTGCGCTCCGACCACGCGAGCGCCGCGGTGCGGAGGAAGAGCGGGTCCTTCTTGTCGACGACGTCGATCAGCGGCAATCCCGACAGGCTCGGCACATTCGCATCGTCCATGAAGACGTAGTTGCCGAAGCCGTCGATCTCATAGGCCCAGACCTGACCGCCCTTGCCGTCGTCGATCAGCGCATGCGCTTTCAACGCTGCCTCGACCTCGGCGGCGAGCGTCTCGGCATCGGTCGCCGCTGCATTGTCGCCGCGCGCTTCGCGGTGGACGGTGGCGATCTTGCGCAGCACCGATACCGCGAACAGGTTCGACGGGATCAGGAAGGGATAGAGGCACGCATCGTCCGACGGGCGGAACATCGAATGGATCAGCCCGACCTTCCGCGTCGGCGCGCCGTAACCGCCGAGCATCAGGCTGTCGGTCGGCTGAAGCGCGGGGCGCTGGAAGCTGTACGGCCCCGGGCCGTCCTTCCGCTGCTGTTCGCGGAAGGTCGCCACCGCGAGCTTCATCGCGCGCGACCATGTCTCGTCGAACGGCGCCTTGTCCTTCGTGCGCGTCCAATATTCATGGCTGAGGCGCATCGCGTAGCAGAGCGAGTCGATTTCCCATTTCCGCTCGGCGACGCCGGGCTTCATCTCGGTCTTGTCGGTCTGCGACCATTCGAGCTTTGACGGCGCGGTCGGATCCTTGTCGAAGGCATTGGCATAGGGATCGATCAGGATGCAGCGCGCCTGGCGCTGGATCAGCCCCTGGAACAGCCGCTTGAGCTTTGCGTCCTTCGCGACGAGGTGGATATAGGGCTGCACCTGCGCCGAGCTGTCGCGCAGCCACATCGCCTCGATATCGCCGGTGATGACGAAAGTGTCGGGGCGGCCGTCGATCGTCCCCGTCTGGACCGTCGTGTCGAGCGTGTTCGGGTAGCAATTCTCGAACAGCCACGCGAGTTCGGGGTCGGCGATCTTCGCTTTCACGCGCGAAATCTCGGCCTCGATCGCGGGGCTGGTGAAAGCGCGCTGCGCAGGCGCGGGACGCTTGCTGGCGAAGCTGCCCGCGGCGGCGCGTGCGGCGGCGGGCATCGCGGCCGCCAGCGCGAGTACGCCGGCGCCGGCCATGATCTCGCGGCGGTTGGGGGTCATGCTCATCCTACTTTCCACGGCTGATCGAGAAGGGCGCATCGGCGGGGGCGCTGCCCCATTGCTTGTTGGGTCTGGCGCCCATCACGAAATCGACCGTGCCGCCCTGCGACAGCGCGCCATGAGTGAAATAGGTCTTCGATTGCGGCTTGCCGTCGAGCGCGACCGACTGGAGATAGACGTTCGCATTGCTGTTGTTCGCGGCGTTGATCGTCAGCGTCTTGCCGCCCGGCATCGTCAGCACCGCCTTCCGGAACAGCGGGCTGCCGATCGCATACTCGCCCGTCGCCGGCGCGACCGGATAGAAGCCCAATGCCGAGAAGACGTACCAGGCCGAAGTCTGGCCATTATCCTCGTCGCCCGGATAGCCGTCGGGCGCCGACGAATAGAGCTT
>NZ_JAEMQX010000264.1 GCF_016463645.1 Sphingopyxis sp.
GTATGGGACAGTGTGGGCAGCGTGTCGCGCGCGGTCGCGGCACTCTATCCCGACGCGCGGCTCGATGCGGCGGGCGACAAGACGCTTGTCGTGCGCGTCGAGCGGCAGGACCTTGACGAACTCGTCGGCAACCTGCTCGAGAATGCCGCCAAATATGGCGGCGGCAGCGTCTTCGTCACGGTCCAGCGCGACGGGAATATGGCCGAAATACTGGTCGAGGACGACGGCCCCGGCATCTCGCCCGATGACCGCGTTCGCGTGATCGATCGCGGCGTGCGGCTTGACAGCGGCAAGCCCGGAACCGGCCTTGGTCTCGCGATCGTCCGCGACGTCGCCGAAATCTACGGCGGCAGCGTCACGCTCGAGGAGAGCGAGGATCTCGGCGGCGTGCTGGTACGGTTGAGGCTGCCGGCGGGATAGGGCGAATGACGGCTTTACGGGAGAAAGCCGACGTTACATCGCTTTCATTCGTCATCCCGGGACGGCGATGAAAGACAGGGGCGCTATCGTCCGAAACCCGTCGTTAGCGTCTACGCCGCGGTGACTTCCAGCCCGCGCTGGACCGCGGGGCGGGCAAGGCCGCGATCGAGCCACGCCTGGACATGGGCAAAGCGGTCGAAGCCGACGATCTCGCGCGCCTCGTAAAATCCGATCAGGTTGCGCACCCAGCCGAGCAGCGAGATGTCCGCGATGCTGTAATCGGCGCCCATCACCCATTCGCGCGTCGCCAGCCGCTCGTCGAGCACCCCCAGCAGGCGCGCGGATTCGGCGGCGTAGCGGTCGCGCGGGCGCTTGTCCTCATATTCGCGCCCCGCGAATTTGTGGAAGAAGCCGAGCTGGCCGAACATCGGGCCGACGCCGCCCATCTGCCACATCACCCATTGGATCGTCTCGTAACGCGTGCCCGGATCGGCCGACAGGAACAGTCCGCTCTTGTCGGCAAGGTAGATCAGAATCGCACCCGATTCGAAGAGTGCGAGCGGCTTTCCGCCCGGTCCGTCCGGATCGTAGATCGCGGGGATCTTGCCGTTGGGATTGAGCGCGAGGAACGCCGGATCATGGCTTTCGTTCGCCATGATGTCGATCCGGTGCGGCTCATAGGCGAGGCCGGTTTCCTCGAGCATGATGCCCGCCTTCACCCCGTTCGGCGTCGGCGCGGAGAAAAGCTGGATGCGGTCGGGGTGCTGTGCGGGCCAGCGTGCGAAAATCGGATGATCGAGGCTCATGCGCTTTGCTCCCGCTTGGCTTGCTGATGATGGCGGATCACCTCGTCGATGATGAAGCGCAGGAACTTCTCGGTGAAATCGGGGTCGAGATCGGCGTCGCGGGCCAGCTCGCGCAGCCGTCCGATCTGGCGTTCCTCGCGGCCGGGATCGGCGGGAGGCAGGCCCTCGCGCGCCTTGAGTTCGCCGACCGCCTTGGTGACCTTGAACCGCTCGGCGAGCATATAGACGAGCGCCGCATCGATATTGTCGATGCTCTGGCGGTAACGGCTAAGCTGATCGTCCATGCGCGGCTCCTCTGATGCCCGGCACGCTTGGCACCGGGCGGGGGCGTCATGCAAGCCGAAAGTCGTTGCAAATTTATGGCCCTCCGGCCAAGGGTCGCCGCGTCATGACTGCCGAAATCCATCAGCTCCACGGCGACCGGCCGCCTTCGCTCGATCCGATGATGGCGCTCGTCGCCGCCGATATGAACGAGGTGAATTCGGTCAT
>NZ_JAEMQX010000164.1 GCF_016463645.1 Sphingopyxis sp.
CCGGTGTGGGTGCTGGTCATCTGCATGACCATTTCCATGTCGCCGCCGGTCGGGACCTTGCCCTTGGTCGTGATGGTGACGTCGGTCTTCTTGGCTTCCATCGTGCCGGCCATCGCCATGTCGACGGTCTGGCCGTTCGCGGTGCAGGTGCCCGCAACGTCGATCTTGCCGCCCGCAACGTCCTTCTTCGACCATTTGCACTCGCCGCCGTTGCCCGGACCCTTGGCGAGTTCGGCCGCGATATCTTCCTTGTCGACCTGCTCCTGCGTGAAGCACTGGTCCATGCCGCTGGCGCCTTCCATCATCTTCGCCATGCCGTCCTTCATTTCGGCCGGCATGCCGGGGACTTCGAACTTCACCAGCTTGACGTCGGTCTTCCAGTTGCCCGCTTCGCGCTTCACCGTGCCGCCGGCATTTTCGCCCTTGCCGCTGCAACCTGCCACCGCGATCAGCGCGCCAATGGCGGCTACCGTCAGAAATTTCTTCATACCCTGTCTCCTGTGACTGCTTGGGGGATTATTCTGATTCATTCGATTGTGCGCCCACCCCATCGATACCATATTGGCAGCGATGGCAATTCAGATTCGTACATCGCTCGATGAAATCGACACGGCGGAGGGTTATGTCCCGCACCGCGCAGCGCGCCCCGACAAGGCCGAAGGCGGCAAGCGATTTGAACTGGTTAGCGACTATGAACCCGCGGGCGACCAGCCGACCGCGATCAGGGAACTCGTCTCGACAGCGCTCGACGGCGAGCGCGATCAGGTGCTTTTGGGGGTAACCGGTTCGGGCAAGACCTTCACGATGGCAAAAGTCATCGACGAGTTGCAGCGCCCCGCCCTCATCCTCGCGCCCAACAAGATCCTCGCGGCGCAGCTCTACGGCGAGTTCAAGAGCTTCTTTCCGAATAACGCGGTCGAATATTTCGT
Source organism: Sphingopyxis sp. (assembly GCF_016463645.1). Taxonomy (GTDB): domain Bacteria; phylum Pseudomonadota; class Alphaproteobacteria; order Sphingomonadales; family Sphingomonadaceae; genus Sphingopyxis. Next base: position 930 of record NZ_JAEMQX010000164.1, read on the forward strand.
CAGCTATTACGACTATTACCAGCCCGAAGCCTATGTCCCGCGGTCGGACACCTATATCGAGAAGGAAAGCTCGGTAAACGAGGCGATCGACCGCATGCGCCACTCGGCGACGCGCGCGCTGCTCGAACGCGACGATGTGATCATCGTCGCCTCGGTATCGTGCCTCTACGGCATCGGGTCGGTCGAGACCTACTCGGCGATGATCTTCGACCTCAAGAAAGGCCAGGTCGCCGACAGTCGCGAAATCATCCGCAAGCTCGTCGCGCTCCAGTACAAGCGCAACGACCAGGCCTTCGCGCGCGGCAATTTCCGCGTGCGCGGCGACAGCCTCGAAATCTTCCCCTCGCACTATGAGGATATGGCGTGGCGCGTCAGTTTCTTCGGCGACGAGATCGAGGAGATCACCGAGTTCGACCCGCTGACCGGCAAGAAGATCGCGAACCTCAATTACGTCCGCGTATATGCGAACAGCCACTATGTGACGCCCGGACCGACCCTCAAGCAGGCGACCGAGGCGATTCGGCACGAGCTCGCCGAACGGCTGAAGGAACTCGAAGCCGAAGGCCGGCTGCTCGAGGCCCAGCGGCTCGAACAGCGCACCAATTTCGACCTCGAGATGATCGCCGCCACCGGCAGCTGCGCGGGGATCGAGAATTACAGCCGCTTTCTGACCGGTCGCCTTCCCGGCGAGCCGCCGCCGACCCTGTTCGAATATTTGCCCGACAACGCGCTGCTCTTCGTCGACGAGAGCCACCAGACGATCCCGCAGATCGGCGCAATGTCAAAGGGCGACCATCGCCGCAAGATCACGCTCGCCGAGTATGGCTTCCGACTGCCGAGCTGCATCGACAACCGGCCGCTGCGCTTTTCCGAATGGGACCTGATGCGCCCGCAGACGGTGAGCGTATCGGCAACGCCGGGTACATGGGAAATGGACCGCACGCAGGGCGTCTTCGCCGAGCAAGTGATCCGCCCAACCGGGCTGATCGACCCGCCGGTCGAGATCAAGCCCGTCGAGGAGCAGGTCGACGACCTGATCGCCGAGGCGAAAAAGACCGCCGCGGCGGGATATCGCACGCTCGTCACCACGCTCACCAAACGCATGGCCGAGGATCTCACCGAATTCCTGCACGAAGCCGGGCTCAAGGTCCGCTACATGCACTCCGACGTCGAGACGTTGGAGCGCATCGAGATCATCCGCGACCTCCGCCTCGGCGTGTTCGACGTGCTCGTCGGGATCAACCTGCTGCGCGAAGGGCTCGACATTCCCGAATGCGGGCTCGTCGCGATCCTCGATGCCGACAAGGAAGGTTTCCTGCGCAGCGAAACGAGCCTCGTCCAGACGATCGGCCGCGCCGCACGCAACGTCGATGGCCGCGTGATCCTCTACGCCGACCGCATCACCGGCAGCATGGAACGCGCGATGCGCGAGACCGACCGCCGCCGCGAAAAACAGGAGGCGTACAACGCCGAGCACGGCATCACCCCGACGACGATCCGCCGCAACATCGGCGACATCATCGCGCATGTCGCGTCGAAGGATCAGGTGACGATCGACATCGGCGAGGACAAGCCCGCGCACATGGTCGGCCACAATCTGCGCGCCTATATCCAGGAACTCGAAAAGAAGATGCGCGACGCCGCCGCCGACCTCGAGTTCGAGGAGGCCGGACGTCTGCGCGACGAGATCCGCAAGCTCGAGGCCGACGAACTGGGATTGCCTGCGGACGAACAGGTCGCACCACGCGTCGGCCGCTCGAACGAGGGCAAGCCGGGGACACGCAAGGGCCGCTTCGGCAAGCAGAGCAAGACGAAATGGGGACGTTGACGGTCCGATGACGGCCATTCGCTGGGGCATGATCGGTTGCGGCAGCGTGACCGAGCGCAAGAGCGCCCCCGCCTATCAGCAGGTCGAGGGCTTCACGCTGCACGGCGTCTTCAATCGCACCCGCGCGAAGGCCGAGGATTATGCCGCGCGCCACGGCGTCGCGCGCGTCTTCGACAGCGCGGCCGCACTGATCGACGATCCAGATATCGATGCCGTGTATATCGCGACGCCGCCCGACAGCCACGAAGCCTATGCACTCGACGTCGCGCGCGCCGGCAAGCCCTGCTGCATCGAAAAGCCGATGGCACCAGACCATGAAGCCTGCGTGCGCATCCGCGATGCGTTCGCCGACCGGGCACTGCCGCTCTTCATCGCCTATTATCGCCGCGCCCTCCCCCGCTTCCGGCAGGTCAGGGCGTGGCTCGACGAAGGCGCGATCGGACAGGTTCGCCACGTCCACTGGGCGCTGACCAAGCCCGCGAGCCCTGTCGATCTGTCCGGCACGAACTGGCGCGTCGACGCCGCGATCGCGCCGGGCGGCTATTTCGACGATCTCGCGAGCCATGGCCTCGACCTCTTCTGCTGGCTGTTCGGCGACGTGGCGGACGTCGCCGGCTTCGCTGTCAACCAGCAGGGCCGCTACAGCGCGGCGGACGCCGTGACGGGATGCTGGCTGCACGCAAGGGGCGTCACCGGATCGGGAAGCTGGAATTTCGGCGCCGCCGACCGGCTGGATCGCGTCGAGATCACCGGCAGCACCGGCCGCATCGTCTTTTCGATCTTCGACGAAGAGCCGTTGCGGCTGTCGCGCGGTACCGAACACATCGAGATGGCCATCGCCCATCCGCCGACGATCCAGTATTTCCACGTCGAAGCGATGCGCGACCATCTGGCGGGGCACGGACCGCATCCCTCGACCGGCGAGAGCGGGGCACACACCGCGTGGGTCATGGACCGGATCCTGTCGCGCCGATGAGGCGAAACATCCCCAAACGCTTCGACGAAACCCCGCCTGTAACCGACAAGTAACCTTGCCGCCCCGGCAGGTGCTGCATAGGGTCGCCTCGCAATCGGGGAGATACATATATGAAATCGGGTCTGTCGCTTATCGCCTTGGCGCTCGCCTTCACCGCGCCCGTCGCGCTTCATGCGCAGGACAAGGTCGACGACAAGGCGAAGGCCGAAAAACCCGCCGCCGACTACGAACCGCAGGTTCGCACCACGAAGCTCAGCGGCACCTTCGGCGGCCAGCGGATCAACTATGCCGCGACGATCGGCGAGACGGTCATCAGGAACAAGGACGGCGTGCCCGAAGTCGCGGTCGTCACCACCTCCTATGTCAGGGAACCGCGCGACCCGAACCGCCCGATCACCTTCCTGTTCAACGGCGGCCCGGGGTCGGGCACCGTCTGGCTGATGATGGGTGCATTCGGACCGAAGCGCGTCGCGATTCCCGGCACCGGCGTCGATGACGGCGCCCCGCCCTATCCGATCGTCGACAATCCCGATGCGCTGCTCGACGTCACCGACGTCGTGTTCATCGATCCGCCGGGCACCGGCTTTTCGCATTTGATCGGCAAGGCCGACCCCGAGGATTATTACGGCGTCACGCAGGACGCGAAGCTGGTTGCCGAGGTGATCCGCCGGTGGCTGAACGACAATGGCCGCTGGAACAGCCCCAAATATCTCGGCGGCGAAAGCTATGGCACGACGCGCTCGGCCGCCGTCGCGAACCAGTTGATGAACGAGACGTACAACGACGTCGGATTGAACGGCATCATCCTGATCTCGACCGTGCTCGATTTCGCGGCGGGCGCCGACACGCCGGGCAACGAGCTGTCGCCGATCACCAATCTGCCCTCGATGGCGGCAACCGCGCTCTATCATGGCAAGGCGACCGCACCGTCGGTCGAGGCCTTCGTCGAGGAAGCGCGCCAATGGGCGATCGGCCCATACGCCTCCGCGCTGCTCAAGGGCCAGAAGCTGCAGGGCGAGGAGCGCGCCGCGATCCGCCGCGAGCTTTCGCGTTTCACCGGCCTTTCGGAAACCTATCTCGAAAGCGCCGACCTGCGCGTCACGCCGAACCGTTTCTACAAGGAACTGCTGCGCGACCGCGGGCTCACCGTCGGCCGGCTCGACAGCCGCTATACGGGCAAGGATTATGACAATGCGGGCGAAGGCCCCGACAACGACCCCAGCTTCTATGGCATCGACGCGAGCTATACCGCTGCGATCAACAGCTGGAGCCGCGACGGACTGGGGTTCAGGACCGACCGCGAATATCAGTCGATCGGCCGGATCGGCGGTCAGTGGGACTGGCGGATCGGCGGCCGCGACAGCAATGCCTATCTCAACGTCGCGCCTTATATCGGGCAGGCGTTGCGCGAGAATAGCGGGCTGAAGGTTCTCGTCGCGCAGGGATATTATGATTTCGCGACGCCCTTTTTCGCCGCCGAATATGCGCTGTCGCGCACCGGCATCCCGCAGGATCGCATCCAGTATACCTATTATGGCGCAGGTCATATGATGTATATCCGCGACGAGGACCGGCATAAATTGTCAGCCGACGTGCGGGCGTTTATCCGAGGGCAGTAACCGACGGGAACGGCCGCTTTCGACGGGAATCAGCCGTTCTTCTTTCCCCTTTCCGGGGTTCACTCCCAGAACCTCGTTCGTGTCCTGCGCTCAGGCCGCAACCCCGAACCGCAACGGGTCGTCGTCGTTGGCGGCGGGCTTGCGCGCATCGGGCCGGACAGGACGGCTCCGCCGCGTGCGCGGGCGAAGGCGCCTGAACGGGGCCAGCATCGCCGCCATCCGGACGGCCGCCCATGCCTTCATCGAATTGAAACGCGCGAAGGTCGACAGGGCCCATGTGGCGATCATCGCGTCGACATAGGCCGTCATGTCCCATGCCAATGCCATCGCGAGTTCGGCCGGCAGCACCGCGGCATAAGCCTGGATGGCAAACAGGCCCACGATCAGGAACAGGATGTGCTTGCGTTCGAACCGCCCGCAAAGGTCGATCGGCCGTTCCACCATGCTATGGTGCAGCCAGCGCGCCGCATCGGTTTCGGGCGCCAACAGCATCACCGCGAGCAGCCCCGCCAAGAACAATGCAAAAACCATCGTCGCCCCTCCCCGGCCCCCGGAGTCGGAAGATAGGACGCGATCGCCCGCAAACAAGCGGGCGCCCGGCTCGGCTTACAGCGGAACGAAGGTCACCGTCAGCCCGTCCCTGGGCCGCGGGATCGGCAGCACCTGCCACTCGGGGGCGTAGCCGTCCGCCACGACGATGCGATGCGTCGTGACGACATGGTGAAAGAAGATTTTCGCCTGCATATAAGCGAAGTGCAGCCCGAGGCACATATGCGCGCCGCCGCCGAACGGCACCCACGCATATTTGTGGCGCTCGCGCGCGACTTCGGGCGAGAAGCGCATCGGGTCGAACTTGTGGGGCTCGGGCCAATGCTCCTCCATCATATGCGTATAGGCGGGGCTGACCCCGACCGACGTGCCCGCGGGGATATGATAGCCGCCATATTCGAAATCCCTGAGCGCGCGGCGCGGAAAGCTCGGCACGGGGGGCACGAGCCGCAGCGCTTCCTTGAACGCCCATTCGGTCATCTCGAGCTGGCCGAGGCTGTTGTGGCCGACCCCCTCGCCCGCCGGGGCGACGGCAAGCATCTCCTCGCGGAGCTTGTCCTGCCATTCGGGATGGCGCGCGAGTTCCCAGACGAGCGTGGTGATCGAGCTGGTGATCGTGTCGTGCGCCGCCATCATCAGGAAGTTCATATGATCGACGATCGCCTCGACCGACATATAATCGCCGTCGTCGTCGCGCGTGCGGCAGATCTGGCTGAACATGTCCTCGCCCGTCCCTTCGCGGCGTTCGGGGACCATCTTGCCGAAATAGTCGACCAGAAAGGCGCGCCCTTTCGCACCGCGGCCCATCGCGGTGAAGGGCAAGGGCACGCGCACGACGCCGATCGACGCCT
>NZ_JAEMQX010000165.1 GCF_016463645.1 Sphingopyxis sp.
CGAAATCGGCGTACCAGACATGCTCGTACATATCGTCGGTCATCACCATCACATGCGGGTGACGGCGGATGACTTCGCCGAGCGCGTCGAGTTCCTCGCCCGAATAGGCGGCGCCCGACGGGTTCGACGGCGAGTTGAACATCACCCAGCGCGTCTTCGCCGTGATCGCGGCGTCGAGCTGCGCCGGCGTGATCTTGTAGTTCTGCGCGGCGGTTCCCTCGATGATCACCGGTGTGCCGCCCGCAAAGGCGACGATGTCGGGGTAGCTCACCCAATAGGGCGCGGGGATGATCACCTCGTCGCCCTTGTCGACCGTCGCGACCAGCGCGTTGAACAGGGTGTGCTTGCCGCCGACGTTCACCGAGATCTGATCGAGCCCGTAGTCGAGCCCGTTGTCACGGCGAAACTTGCCGCGGATCGCTTCCTTGAGCGCCACCGTGCCGTCGACAAGCGTATATTTGGTCTGTCCGTTGCGGATCGCCTCGATCGCCGCCTCCTTGACGAAATCAGGGGTGTCGAAATCGGGCTCGCCCGCGCTGAGGCCGATGACGTCGACGCCCGCCGCTTTCAGCGCCGTCACGCGCGCGGTCATCGCGAGCGTCGCCGACGGCTGGATACGGTTGAGGGCGGCGGAGACATGGGGCTTCAGCGACATGACGATATCTTCCGTGGCTTGCGCGGTCGGGCTGCAAAAGGACAGGAAATTGCGCGCGGCCGCGCCTAAAGCCTCTGACCGATATTCGCAAGCGCGCAGCTTGATAATTTACCTATGCGGACCTCAGGTCATCCTAATCGGGGATGCCGCGCCGTCCGCGAGCCGCGCCGGCACTAGTCCACGCAGGCTGTTGCCGATGAAGAATCCGCTCTCCAGATCGGCGATCCGCAGATGCGATTCGACCGCGCGTCCCTTCTCGATCAGCTCGGCACGCAGCACCCCCGGCAGCAGCCCGAGCGCGAGCGGCGGGGTGAGCAGCTGGCCATCGCGTTCGACGAAGACATTGCTCCAGCTCCCTTCGGTGACGAAGCCGGGCTCGTCGACGAACACGACCTCGGCCGCGCCGCTTTCGTGCCGTGCGGCATCATAGGCGGCGCGGAGGCTGGTCTTGTGGACGATGCGAAAATCACCCGCCGCCATCGGCGCTGGGCGTACCGCGACGGGCACCGGCAGTTCGGCAAGCCGCGGCAACGGCGACACCTCGATCGCGAGCGCGCCCGACGGCGCAAGCCGCATCCGCACGCGCGCGGCGCTGCGCAGGCGGAAGGTCGCCGACTGCAGGCTGTTGCGCGCGCCATGGCGGTCGAAGATAAAGTCCAGCGCCGCGGCGCTGGCCTTCATTCGCGCGAGATGCCCCTCGAGCCGCTGGACGCCCTCGACCGGGTCGAACAGCATCGTTTCAATCAGGTCGAAGCTTTCGCCCGCTGCGCCCACAAATTCCCCCTTGGCCAGACATTCGCGCCATTCTTCGGCCGGCACGCTGTCGGCGACGATTCCGGACCCCAATCCCAGCGTGGCGTATGGGACCCCGTCCTGCAAGCCGCTTTGCGGTAACACCAAAGTCCGGATCGCGACATTGAACGCCGCGTCGCCCCCCGCCTCGATAAAGCCGATCGACCCGGTGTAGAGCCCGCGCACGTCCGTCTCCAGTTCGTCGATGATTTCCATCGCGCGCACCTTGGGCGCGCCGGTGATCGAGCCGCACGGAAAGGCCGCGCGCAGCACGTCCACCGCGCCGGCACCCTCGGGCAACCGCGCGCTGACGTCGGACACGAGCTGGTGAATCGTCGGAAAGCTTTCGACGCGAAACAGGTCGGGCACCGCAACCGACCCAGGCACCGCGACGCGCGACAGGTCGTTGCGGATGAGGTCGACTATCATCAGATTTTCGGCGCGTTGCTTCGGGTCTTCGGCAAGGCCGCGCGTGCGCGCAGCGTCGGCTTCGCGATCGGCGAGACGCGCCGCGGTCCCCTTCATCGGGCGCGCCATCACCTGCCGTCCGCGCAGCGCGAAGAACAGCTCGGGCGAGTGCGACACGATCGTCCGGTCGCCCGTCCAGACCACCCCGCCATAGCCCGCCTGCGCGGTCCGTCGCAGCCGCGCATGCACCGCGAGCGGGTTGCCGATCACGGGCACGTCGGCGCGAAAGGTGAAATTCGCCTGATAGATGTCGCCGGCGCGGATCAGCTCCAGCACCGCCTCGACCGCGGCGATATAGTCGGCACGCGCCACGCGCGGCGCGACCTTGCCGACCCACGCCGATGCCGGATCGGGGAGCAGGTCCGCCACCCTGTCGGCGTCGATCCTTTCGACACGCTCGAACAGCCCGAACCAGCCCACCGGCGCTTCACTCGCGTCGGCGTCGATCGCGCCGCGCCATGCCGGCGCCAATCCCATCCCCGCTTCATAGGTCAGATATCCGGCAGCATGGAGTCCGCGCGCCGCGGCCGCTTCGAGCGCCGCGAACAGCGCCGGCACGTCGGCCGGCGACCGGGCCGTCAGCACCTCGACCGGGCGGACGAACAGCCGCGCCGGCGCCGCGCCCTCGGCGCGCGCATCGTCGAGGAGCACAAAGGGCGCACAGTCCGGCCCCGGAAGCGGGATCGCGTCGCCGGTCGTCATTGCGAAGTCATGGTACCGATCGCGCGCTGGCGATCAGCGGTCGCGCTTCATGCGGATCGTCCGGCCGCCATCGATCGTCGCGAAATAGCTGCCCATCGTCGCGACCTTGATCTTCACCTTCTGCCCCGGTTTCGGCTGGCGCGGCAGCTTCGTCGTGTCGATCTGCACCCACACCGCGTCGTCATCCATCGCCAGCGTATATTTGCCCGACCGGTCCATGCTCACCGAGCGGATCGTCGTTTCGATCTCCTTGACCTCGTCCTCGTCGCCGCCGAAAATTCCGCCGAGCTTCGGAAAGGAAAATCCGAACAGCCCGCGCCGCGCCTTCTTCGCGGTCTCACGGTCGGTGAAGGTGATTTCGCGCGCCTGGTCGGCCGCCGACAGCTCGCCGACCTCGCGATCGAAGCAGGCGAGGCGCGCCGTGGGATCGGCGATGTCGCGGCACGCGTAAAGCTCCTTGATCTGTGTCGGAACGCCCGTCGGCAGCTTGTCCCTGGCGGACGCCGGGACCGCGACAGCGCAGGCGAAAAGGACGAGCGGCGCGGCGACACGCGATGACAGCTGCTGCATGGCAAAACCCCTGGCGATAACGATATGCGCTGCCTAGCGTCACGAAAGGCGCCCGGCAAGCGAGCCCGGTTGCGATAGGCGCTTACTGACCCTAGTGTCAGGAAGCCGAACAACATTCGAGAGGATTCCAGCCCCCCATGGACAGCCACTTTTCCTGGTCGACCGGCTATAATCACCCCACCGACTGGGATCAGGCCTTCGCCCCGCTGTCGCTGCCCGACATGCTCGCCGCCAGCGTCGCCCGCCGCGGCGATGCGCCGATGCTCGATTTCATGGGACGCCAGTTCGGCTATGCCGAGGTCGCCCGCGGCGCCGCACGCGTCGCGCGCGGATTGCAGCAACGCGGGATCGGCAAGGGCAGCCGCGTCGGCCTCTTCCTCCCCAACGTCCCGCACTATGTCGCGGCCTATTATGGCGCGCTCGCCGCCGGCGCGACGGTGGTCAATTTCTCGCCGCTCTATACCGTCGCCGAACTGGAAGCGCAGGTCGAGGATTCGGGCACCGAGATGCTGTTCACGATCAGCGCCGCCGCGCTGCTGCCGACCGCGCTCAGGGTTCTCGACGGGTCGAGCCTCAAGCAGCTCGTCGTCGGGTCGGTCGCGGGCGGATTGCCGGCCGCGAAATCGGTGCTCTACCGCCTGTTCAAGCGGACCGAAGTCGCGCCGCTTCCCGAAGACCCGCGCGTCATCCGCTTTTCGGCGCTCGCCGAAAACGACGGCCGTCCCGATCCCGTCGCGATCGATCCCGAAAAGGATATCGCGCTGATCCAGTACACCGGCGGCACCACGGGCACGCCAAAGGGCGCGAAGCTGACGCACCAGAACCTCACCGCCAATGCGCGGCAGGTGAATGCGATCGACCCCGATCATGATGCCGAGGACCGCATTCTCGGCGTGCTCCCGTTCTTCCACGTCTTCGCGAACACCTGCGTGCTCAACCGCACTGTGCTGAACGGCGGCACGATCACGATGCTGCCGCGCTTCGACGCGAAACAGGCGCTCGAGGCGATCACGCGGACGAAGACGACGGCGCTGCCCGGCGTGCCGACGATGTACCGGGCACTGCTCGACCATCCCGACCTCGCAAAGACCGACTTCTCGAGCTTGCGCGTCTGCATCTCGGGCGGCGCGCCGATGCCCGCCGAACTGCGCGAGAAATTCGTCGCCGCCACCGGCGCATCGCTCGTCGAAGGCTATGGCCTCACCGAAAGCTCGGGCGTCGTCGCGACCAATCCCTATGACGGCCCGGTCCGGCCCGGCACGATCGGTCAGCCGATCCCCGCGACGCATATCCGCCTGCTCGACAAGGAAGATCCGTCGAAAGACGCGCAGGGCGGCGAGCCCGGCGAACTCGCGGTCCGGGGACCGCAGATCATGCAGGGTTACTGGAACCGCCCCGACGCGGACCGGGACAGCTTCACCGACGACGGCTGGCTGCGCACCGGCGACGTCGCGGTGGTCGAGGAGGGCGGCTATATCCGTATCGTCGACCGGCTGAAGGACATGATCGCGGTCGGCGGCTTCAAGGTCTATCCCAGCGTGATCGAGGCGCATCTCCACGAGCATCCCGCGGTCAAGGAAGCGATCGTGCTCGGCGTTCCCGACGCCTATCGCGGCGAGGCGCCCAAGGCCTTCGTCACGCTCGAAGACGGTTTCAACGTCAGCGGCGAGGCGCTCGCGGCATGGCTCAATCCCCAGCTCGGCAAGCACGAGCGGGTGAACGCGGTCGAGGTGCGACTGAACCTGCCCAAGACGATGATCGGCAAGCTCGACCGCAAGGCACTGCGCGCGGAAGAAGCGACCCGCTAACCCCGCGCCTTCATGATGGCCTTGTTGCGCGCCTCGAGCGTGCGGAAGGCCGAAAAAACGCTCAGGCGCTTGTCGGCGCGTCCCTTGTGACCGAGCAGCCAGAGCTGCTGGTAGAACCAGTAGATGCCGGCAAAGCCGTCGAGCGCCCTGACGATCCGGAAGCGTTTCAGAAAGCCCAGCCAGCGCGGAACGAGCCCCAGCCCGTCCTCATAACGCGGCAGGGTCCCGGCACCCGCGAGCAATTGCTTCGGCGCGTCGGTCATCAGGCACATCGGGCGGCCGAGCCCGATCACGTCCGCCGCGCCACGCTCAAGCGTCTGCTCCATTGCGGCGCGCGTCCGGAAACCGCCGGTTACCATCAGCGGCACCGAGAGGCGTGCCTGCATCGCGAGGGCGAAGTCGACGAAATAGGCCTCGCGCGCAATCGTCGAGGGCGCGACATTCTGCGCCGCGCTTTCCTCCATGCCTTCGATCCCGAGCAGTCTGGGCTGTTCATAGGTGCCGCCCGAAATCTCGATCAGGTCGACGCCCGCCGCCTCCAGCCAACCCGCGACCGTCAGGCTGTCCTCGAAGGCGAAGCCGCCCTTCTGGAAGTCGGCGCTGTTGAGCTTGACCGAGATCGCGAACGCGGGCCCCGTCGCGGCGCGGATCGCCGCGATCACGTCGAGCAGCAAGCGCGCCCGGTTTTCAAGGCTGCCGCCATGGTCGTCGGTGCGCCGGTTCGACAGCGGGCTCAGGAATTGCGACATGAGATAGCCGTGCGCCGCGTGCACCTGTACCCCGGTAAAGCCGGCATCGCGGCACGCCTTCGCCGCCACCGCCCAGCGTTCGACCAGCCCGGCGATCTCCTCGCCAGTCAGCGGTTCGGGCTGTCCGAACTGCCCGCCGGGAAGCCCGAGCCGGACGTCCGACGCCGATTTGGGATGTCGGTTGACGATCGCGGGCGTCTGCCGCCCGCTATGGCTGATCTGCGGCCAGAAATGATTGCCGCCGCGCGTCCCGGCCGCGGCCCAGCGCGCCAGCCGTGCCATCATGTCGGTGTCGGGCGTCCGGTCGATCACGACATTGCCCGGGCGTTCGAGATGGTCGCGGTCGATCACCAGATTGCCGCCGATGAGCAGCCCCGCGCCGCCATCGGACCACAGGCCATAGAGCCGGTCGAGTTCGGGTGTCGGCCGGCCGTCGGGGGTCGCCATCCCCTCCGTCATCGCCGCCTTTGCGATCCGGTTCGGCAGGATCGCCCCGCACGGCAATTTCAGCGGCGCCGACAACAGGCTCATGCACACCCTCCCCACCGGATTTTCATGCGAATCGGACTGATCCTGCCCTCGGGCCAAGTCAAAAAGATTCGCGCATGTGATGTTGTAACCTTTGTCATGTTATGCCATATCAGGGGCCATAGTCGTTGAACGGAGAATCGGGTGACGCACGTCGCCAGCACTGTCCCTGTCCTGACGCGCTTCGGCGCGCTCGTTCGGGCTGCGCGCGATTCGCGGCCGCTGACATCGCTCAGCGGCGATCAGCTCGCGATGGGCCTGTCGGGCCTCTGCCTCGTCCATTGTCTCGCGACGACGATCTTCTTCGCCTCGATCGCCTCGGTCGGCGGGGTATTTCTCGAAAACCACCTGTTCCACGAGATCGGGCTGATCGTCGCGATCGGCTTTGCGCTGATCACGCTCGTCTCGGGCGTGCTCAGCCACGGCTATATGATGCCCTTCGCGGTCGGCAGCTTCGGGCTCGGCATGATGGCGGGCG
>NZ_JAEMQX010000048.1 GCF_016463645.1 Sphingopyxis sp.
ACGGCACGCGCAAATGGCTGCTCGCCGCCGCCGACGGCCAGGAATATGAGATGGTGTTCATTCCCGATGCCGATCGGGGGACATTATGTGTTTCCAGCCAGGTCGGCTGTACGCTCAATTGCCGCTTCTGCCACACCGGGACGATGCGGCTCGTCCGCAATCTCGGCGCAGGCGAGATCGTCGGGCAGGTACTGCTCGCGCGCGATGCGCTCGGCGAATGGCCGAAGGGAACGATGGCGGGCTTCGGCGCCGATCCCGAGGACGAGGATTTTGACGATGAGGCCGGGCATTATACCGCCGACGGCCGGATGCTCACCAACATCGTGATGATGGGCATGGGCGAGCCGCTCTATAATTTCGACGAGGTCAAGGGCGCGCTGAAGATCGTGATGGACGGCGACGGGCTCGCCTTGTCCAAGCGCCGGATTACGCTGTCGACCAGCGGCGTCGTGCCGATGATGGCGCGCGCGGGCGACGAGATCGGGGTCAATCTCGCGGTCTCGCTCCACGCGGTGACCAAGGAAATCCGCGACGAGATCGTGCCGCTCAACCGCAAATATGGCATCGAGGAACTGCTGCAGGCGTGCGCGGATTATCCGGGTGCGAACAATGCCCGGCGCATCACCTTCGAATATGTGATGCTCAAGGACAAGAATGACAGCGATGCGGATGCGCGCGAGCTCGTCCGGCTGATCAAGCAATATGGTCTGCCCGCCAAGGTCAATCTGATCCCCTTCAATCCCTGGCCCGGCGCGCCCTATGAATGCTCGACCCCCGAGCGGGTGCGCGCGTTCAGCAACCTGATTTTCAAGGCCGGCATCTCGGCCCCGGTGCGCACGCCGCGCGGGCGCGACATCATGGCCGCGTGTGGGCAATTGAAGAGCGCCGCAACCAAGCCGACGCGCGCCGAACTCGACCGCATCGCCGAGGAAAAACAGGCGGCGCTGGGCTGATCGCCCTCGCGCACCGATTTCTCCTTCCACAATTATCGTCGGAAATCCGCGGTTCCGCGGATGTGATTTCGCATAGCTATTCTATACCGTGTGGTAAAAATAACACAGGTAAGAAAATTGTCACATTCTGAACGATCCATTCATTGAAGCGACAGGCGCGAACGCCATTTAGGGGCCGGGCCGCGACCCAAAGGGCGTTGTCCGACCAGAAGCAGAAGGAAAATAACATGAAGAAATTCGCAGTTGCAGCCGCTCTCCTGACGGCCATCGTTGCAACCCCCGCCATGGCCCAGGGCGAAGCCCGCGTCGAAGTGCGCGGCGGCTATGTCACCGGCAGCGGCCTCGACGACGCCACGCTTGGCGCCGCGGCCGGCTATGATTTCGACCTCGGCTCGACGGCGTTCGCCGGCGCCGAAATCGCGGGCGACAAGGTGCTGGTCGACGGCGCCAAGGTCCAGTTCTCGTCGGGTGCCCGCCTGGGTGCCAAGGTCGGCGCCAACGGCAAGGCTTATGTCAACGGCGGCTACACCTTCGGCCAGATCGACGATCCCTATGTCGGTGCCGGCTACCAGCACAAGCTGACCCAGAATGTCTATGCCAAGGCCGAATATCGTCACCAGTTCATCGAGAACTTCGACGATTTCGACACCTTCGCGGTCGGCGTCGGCTTCGCTTTCTGATCCGTTCGGAACAGCGAAACGAAAAGAGAGGGGCGGCCCGCGGGTCGCCCCTTTTCATTTGTGCGCGATCCGGCCACGGTATGCCGATGACGGCATTCGCATATATCGGCGCGGCGCTTGCGGAAATCGCGGGCTGCTTCGCCTTCTGGGCGTGGCTGCGGCTGGACAAGCCGGTCTGGTGGGTGGTGCCCGGAATGGCCTCGCTGGCGCTGTTCGCGTGGCTGCTGACGCTGGTCGATGCCGAGCATGCGGGGCGGACCTACGCCGCCTATGGGGGGGTCTATATCGTCTCGGCGCTGATCTGGCTGTGGGCGGTGGAGGGCGCGAAGCCCGACCGCTGGGATCTGATCGGCGCCGCCGTGTGCTTCGGCGGCGCGGCGATCATATTGTTCGGGCCGCGGGGGAGCTAGCCTGCGTTGGGCAGCGCCTGTTCGACGAGCGGCGCCAAACCTTCGGCTACCACCTTCACCCCCTTGGCATTGGGATGCATATTGTCGCCGAGCATCAGCGCCTTGTCGGTGACGACATTGTCGAGGATGAAGGGGTAGAAGCTGACATCATATTTCGACGCGAGCTCGGGATAGATGGGGTTGAACTTGCCCGCATAGTCGCTGCCGAGGTTCGGCGCCGCCATCATGCCGGTAAGCAGCACGGGAATCCCGCGTTTCTTCAATTCGGCGAGCATCGCGTCGAGATTGGCGCGCGTCTGGTCGGGGCCGATCCCGCGGAGCATGTCGTTGCCGCCGAGCCCCAGCACGACGAGCGCGGGCTTCGCCTTCGCATTGTCGAGCACATAGGTCAGCCGCTGCCGCCCCGCGGCGGTGGTGTCGCCCGAGACGCCGGCATTCTGGACACGCGCGACGACGCCGTCGTCGGTCAGCGCGGCCTGGAGTTGCGGCGCAAGACCTTCCTTCGGGCCGAGCTGGTAGCCGGCGTAGAGGCTGTCACCGAAGGCGATGACGAGCGGTGCGTCGGCGGGGATTGCGGGCGCCGCCTTCGCCGCGACCTTGTCGTTGGTCGAAGCCGGCGGGTTTTCCGCCGATCCGCACGCGGCGAGCGGTTGGCAAAGCGCGATCGCGCAACCATATATCAGCAAAGAGCGCCATCCGGCCGTTCTCATTTCAAAGGGTCCTCTCCTTGCCCGACGCCCAACGACAATCGCCGGACGTGGCGATCGCCGCCCGTAATGTGACGCTCACGCTCGGAAGCGACAAGGCCCCCGTCGAAATTTTGCACGGCGTCGATCTGGAAGTCGACGCTGGCACATCGGTCGCGCTGCTGGGGCCGTCGGGATCGGGAAAAAGCTCGCTGATGGCGGTTCTGGCCGGGCTCGAACGCGCGAATGGCGGCAGCATCAACGTCGCCGGGCTCGATTTTGCGACGATGGACGAGGATGATCTGGCGCGCGCGCGGCGCGGGCGGATCGGGATTGTATTGCAGGCCTTCCACCTTCTCCCGACGATGACCGCGCTCGAGAATGTCGCGGTGCCGCTCGAACTGGCGGGCATCGCCGATCCCTTCGGCCGCGCCGCCGCCGAACTCGAAGCCGTCGGGCTCGGCCACCGGCTGACGCATTATCCCGCGCAGCTTTCGGGCGGCGAGCAGCAGCGCGTCGCGATCGCACGCGCGATGGCGAGTTCGCCCGCAATCATCTTTGCCGACGAACCGACGGGCAATCTCGACACCGCGACCGGGCAAGCGATCATCGAACTGATCTTCGCGCGCCGCGCCGCGCTCGGCGCCACCCTTTTGATCATTACCCACGACCCCGAACTCGCCGAGCATTGCGACCGCGTCGTCGTGATGCACGACGGCAAGATCGAAGAGCGGGCCGCCTGAATGCTCCCGCTCGCCACGCTCTGGCGGATCGCGCGCCGCGACCTTG
Source organism: Sphingopyxis sp. (assembly GCF_016463645.1). Lineage (GTDB taxonomy): Bacteria > Pseudomonadota > Alphaproteobacteria > Sphingomonadales > Sphingomonadaceae > Sphingopyxis. The sequence continues at coordinate 3,519 of NZ_JAEMQX010000048.1, forward strand.
CAACGCGCATCCGCGGGCTTCGTCTCCTCGCCGTCTGCCTGTTCCTCGGCGTCGCGACGCTCGCGGCGATCGGCAGCCTGACGCGCGGCATCACCTCCGAACTCGAAGTGCGCGGGCAGACGATCCTTGGCGGCGATGTCGAATTCAGCCTGCCGCAGCGCGAAGCGACGGCCGAGGAAATGGCGGGTTTCCGCCGCGCCGGCACGCCGTCCGCCACCGTGCGGCTGCGCGCGATGGCGAACGATCCCGATGGCGAGGCCTTGCTGTCCGAGCTGAAGGCGGTCGATAGCGCCTACCCGCTCTATGGCACGATGCGGCTGGAGAGCGGCGCGCGCCAGGGCCCGCCGCCGCCGGGCGGCATCTGGATCGGCAAGGATCTCGCCTCGCGGCTCGACCTGAAGGTCGGCGAGCGCGTGAAGTTCGGCGAAAAAGGCTTCCTGATCGACGGCGTGATCGCCGAGGAGCCCGACCGGCTGGGCGAAGGCTTCACGCTCGGCCCCGTCGCGATCATCGGACTGGCCGACCTGCCCGCGACGCAGCTCATCCAGCCCGGCAGCCTGTACGAAAGCAAATATCGCGTCCGCCTTCCGGACAGCGCGAACCCCGAAGCGGTCGGCAAGGCGCTGACCGCCGAGTTCCCCGACGCGGGCTGGGACATCACCGACAGCAGCAACGGCGCACCCGGCACGCGGCGCTTCATCGAGCGTATGGGGCAGTTCCTGTCGCTCGTCGGGCTGGCGGCGCTGGTGATCGCGGGCATCGGCGTCGGCAACGGCGTCGCGAGCTACCTCGCGGGCAAGCGTCCCGGCCTTGCGACACTGAAGGTGCTCGGCGCCGACAGCGCTACGGTCGCCCGCATCTATGGCTTGCAAATCCTCGCGGTCGCGGCGGTCTCGATTATTGCGGGCCTGATCGTCGGCGCGCTGGCGCCGGGCGTCATCGGCTGGGTTGCGGGCGACGTGCTGCCGGTCAAACCCGGAGTCGCCATCTACCCGCTGCCGCTCGCGGTCAGCGCCGCCTATGGCTTGCTCATCGCGATCGCCTTTGCCCTGCCCCCGCTTGCGGCGACCCGGCACGTCCCCGCCGCCGGGCTCTATCGTGCGACGGTGAGCGGCGCGGCGCGGATCGACCGGCAGACGATCATCGCGGTCGCCGCGGCGCTTGCCGCGATCATCGCCCTCGCGGTCGGCACCGCGCGTGAGCCGCTCTTCGCAATCGGTTTTATCGGCGCCGCGATCGGGCTGCTGCTTATCCTCGTCGGGCTTGGCTGGCTGGTGCGCCGGACCGCGAGCCGCCTGCCGCGTCCCAAACGCCCGCTCTTCCGCCTCGCGCTCGCGAACCTGCACCGCCCCGGCGCCGCGACCGGCGCGCTGGTCGTCGCGCTCGGGCTGGGCCTCACGCTGTTCGTGACGCTCGCGGCGATCCAGACGAGCATCACCGCCGAAATCCGGTCGACCGTGCCGCAGCGCGCGCCGAGCTTCTTCGTGCTCGACGTGCCGCGCACGGAGACCGCGCGCTTCCGGACGATGGTCACGGCGGCCGATCCCAAGGCCGAGATCAACATGATCCCGGCGCTGCGCGGCAGCGTCACCGAGTTCGCCGGCCAGCGCGTCGACGAACTCGCTGAACTGCCCGAGGGCGCGTGGGTGCTGCGCGGCGACCGCGGGCTGACCTACAGTCCCGTGCTGCCCAACGGCAGCGAGCTCGTCGACGGCCAGTGGTGGGCGGCCGATTACAAGGGGCCGCCGCTGGTCAGCGTCGAACAGGAGGTTGCGGCCTCGCTCGGGCTCAAGATCGGAGATACGCTGTCGGTCAATGTGCTGGGGGTCGAGGTGCAGGCGAAGGTCGCATCGTTCCGCACCGTCAACTGGGACAATTTCGGACTCAATTATGTGCTCGTCTTCTCGCCCGGCACCTTCGATGCGGCGCCGCACAACATGGTCGCGACGGTCGCGGTCGGGCCCGAAGCCGAGACAGACCTGTCGCGCAGCATCCCGCGCGCCTTCCCTTCGGCCTCGCTGATCGCGGTGCGCGATGTCGTGTCGCAGGTCACGACCCTGCTCACGCAGATGAGCCAGGCGATTGCCGCGGCGGCAAGCATCGCGATCCTCGCCGGCATCGCGGTGCTGATCGGCGCGATCGCCGCGAGCCGCGAACGGCGCGTCTATGACAGCGTCATCCTGAAACTGCTCGGCGCCACGCGCGGCCAGATTCTCGGCGCGCAGGGGATGGAATATGCGGTGCTCGCGGCGATCCTCGCGCTACTCGCGCTCGGTCTCGGCCTCGCGGGCGCCTGGTATGTCGTGACCCAATTGTTCGACTTCGACTTCGCGCCCGACCCGCTGATCGTCGGGCTGACTTTGCTCGGCGGCGCGGGCCTGTCGTTCCTGATCGGGATCGCGGGAAGCTGGCCCTTGCTGTCGGCGAAACCCGCGCAGGCGCTGCGCAGCCTCTAGTTCAACAGGCGCACCACCGCCGACACCGCCGCAACGCCGAGCACGACCGCAACCATCGCCTGCCAGATGTGCTGCGGGACGCGGCCGAAAGCGCGCGCGCCGAAATAATTTCCGAACCACATGGGGAGGAAGAGGATGATCGCCATCAGGAACAGCCGCCAGGTGGCGATGCCCAGCCACAAGGAAGCGAGCGTCCCGGCGATGGCGGTCATGAAGAAGATCATCAGCATCGACGCGCGCGCCACTTTCGGGTCGATGCGGCGTCGCAGGTAAAAGGGCACGACGGGAGGCCCGGGCATCGCGGCAAAGCCGGTGAGAATGCCCGACGTTATGCCCGTCCCCGCAACGGCGAGCCTCCCTGGGCGATGCCCCTCGGGCTTTTTGGGCAGGAGGACCGCAACGAAGGCACCGACGGCGGCGAGCGTGATCAATAATCGCGCGATATCGGCGGGCGTCAGGTCGAGCGCATACATTCCGACCGGCGTCGTCGCCATCGCCGCGAGACCGATCGGAAGCGCGGTCTCGCGGTCGGCGTCGGCCATGATATGCCCGATGCCGACGGGCCCGATCAGCAGTTGCAGCAATATCCCCATCACCACCGCCTCGCCCGGCGGAATCAGGAGGCCGAGCAGCGGCACGAGGATGATCGCCATGCCGAACCCGGTCAGCCCGCGCACATAGGCGGCGCCGAAGGTCATGGCGGCCGCGCCGGCGAGCGTCAGCGGGGCGACGCCGACGAGGTGCTGGATATCGATCATGGGCGCGACTCTTTCGGTTTCAGCGTGATCATCCACGCGTCGGGCGGTGTGAGGTAACGAAGCGGCAGGAGGCTGGTCCCCAGCCCCGCACCGACGAAGACGCGCTGGCCATCGTCGTCGATGTCGCCGCACGCGAAACGGTCGCCATAACGCGAGACATAGGTCAGCGCACCGATGAAGGGAAAGCGGATCTGGCCGCAATGCGTATGCCCCGCGAAAACCGCGGCAATGGGGCGCGGCAGGTCGGGGACGATGTCGGGGCTGTGCGTCAGCAGCAGCGGCACCCCGGGACCCAGCCGGTCCATCGCGGCGAACGTCGCGGGCACATCGTCGTGCCCCGAATAATCGTCATCGACCCCGCCGACGATCAGCGGGCCGAGCTTGACGGCTTCATTCTGGAGGACGTGCAATCCGCGCTTTTCGAGTTCGCCGCGCAAGGCATCGGGCCTGAACCAATGGTCGTGATTGCCGGGCGCGACGACGACACCCAGCGGTGCGCGCAATCCGCCCAGTGGCGCGACCACCTCGGCAGGCGTGTAGATATGCGTCGCCCCGCGTCTTTCGCTGACGAGGTCGCCCGCGATCAGCACGAGATCGGGTTTCAGCCGGTTTAGCTCGCCGACGATCCGCGCCAGCCGCGCGGGCGGCATATCGGGACCCGCGACATGCGTGTCCGAGATCAGCAGAATCCTGAGCGGCGGCTGCCCCGCCGGCCAGTCACCAACCTCCACGCTCGCGGTCCGGATCACCGGATCGCGCGTCGCGTTCCAATAGCCCCGGGCAAGAAGCGCCGCGCCGACGAGCGCCAGCAGGAACAGCCAGCGCAGGCGCCGGTGCGCGCGACGCTTCTCTTTCACGCTCAATCGCGCAGGTCGGGCGGGGTCGCCTCAGCCTTCAGCATCGCGATCGCGTCGGCGAGCGGCATGACGCGCTGGCCGTCCTGCCCGAGCGTGCGGATCGCGACAGTGCCTTCCTCCGCCTCGCGTTTGCCGACGACGAGGAGATAGGGGACCTTGGCGAGGCTGTGTTCGCGCACCTTGTAGTTGATCTTCTCGTTGCGCAGGTCGCTGTCGACGCGGATGCCCGCCGCGGTGAGCCGCGCCACCGCATCCTTCGCATAATCGTCGGCGTCGCTGACGATCGTGGCGACCACCGCCTGGACCGGGGCGAGCCAGGTCGGGAAGCGGCCGGCGAAATGCTCGATCAGGATACCGATGAAACGCTCATAGGTGCCGAGGATCGCGCGGTGGAGCATCACCGGGCGGTGGCGCTCGCCATCCTCGCCGATATAGGACGCGTCGAGGCGCTCGGGCATCACGCGGTCGGACTGGATCGTCCCGCACTGCCACGTCCGGCCGATCGCGTCGGTCAGGTGGAATTCGAGCTTGGGTGCATAGAAAGCGCCCTCGCCCGGCAATTCTTCCCAGCCATAATCGTCGTTCGCCATGCCCGCGCGTGCGACGGCTTCGCGAAGCTCGGCTTCGGCCTTGTCCCACATCTCTTCGGTGCCGAAGCGCTTTTCGGGGCGCAGCGCGAGCTTCACCGCATATTTTTCGAACCCGAGCTCGCGGTAGACGCGGTCGAGCAGTTGGCAGAAGGCGCGCACTTCCTCGACGATCTGGTCCTCGCGGCAGAAGATATGGCCATCGTCCTGCGTGAACTGGCGCACGCGCATGATGCCGTGCAGCGCGCCATGCGGCTCGTTGCGGTGGCAGCAGCCCATTTCGGCCATGCGCAGCGGCAGGTCGCGATAGGACTTCATGCCCTGACGGAAGATCAGCACATGCGCGGGACAGTTCATCGGCTTGAGCGCCATCCACTCGGCATCGTCGGAGACGATCGGGCCATCATCCTCGATATTCGGCACCTCGTCGGGAATGACGAACATATTCTCGCGATATTTGCCCCAGTGGCCCGACTGTTCCCACTGCCGGGCGTCCATCACCTGCGGGGTCTTGACCTCCTGATAGGCGGCGCCGTCGATCGCGCGGCGCATATAGGCCTCGAGCTCGCGGTAGATGCGATAGCCCTTGGGGTGCCAGAAGACGCTGCCATGCGCTTCCTCCTGCAGGTGGAAGAGGTCCATCTCGCGGCCGATCTTGCGGTGGTCGCGCTTGGCGGCCTCCTCCAGCCGGACGAGATGCTCGGCAAGCTGCTTCCTGTTGAGCCAGCCGGTGCCGTAGATGCGCGAAAGCTGCGCATTCTTCTGGTCGCCGCGCCAATAGGCGCCCGATACGCGCGTCAGCTTGAACGCCGTCGGGTCGAGCTTGCCCGTCGAGGCGAGGTGCGGGCCGCGGCACATGTCCATCCAGCCCTCACCGCTGCGATAGACGGTGAGTTCCTCGCCTTGCGGCAGTTCGGCGGCCCATTCGGCCTTGAACGTCTCGCCCTCGGCCTGCCACTTGGCGATCAGCTTGTCGCGTTCCCACACTTCGCGCGTGAGCGGGAGGTCGGCGGCGATGATCTTGCGCATCTCCTCCTCGATCAGCGGCAGTTCGTCGTCGCGGAACGGGCCATGCTCGGCAGTCGGCGCGAAGTCGTAATAGAAGCCGTCGCCCGTCGAGGGGCCGAACGTGATCTGCGTGCCGGGAAAGAGGTTCTGCACCGCCTCGGCGAGGACGTGGGCATAGTCGTGGCGGAAGAGTTCGAGCGCGTCGGCCTCGTCGCGGCTCGTCACCAGCGCAAGGTTCGTGTCTTCCTCCAGTGGGCGCATGATATCGCGCAATTCGCCGTCGATCCTGGCAGCGAGCGCGGCCTTGGCGAGGCCGGGTCCGATGTCGGCCGCGATCTCGGCCGCGGTAGTGCCGCGCACGACTTCACGGGCAGAGCCATCGGGAAGGGTGACACGGATCATCTGGGACATCGAAACTATAGCCTTTCTGCGCAAAATTGCCGGGCTCCTTTGCCAGCATGCGATATGGGCGGCAAGGGGCGGATTCACAACAGACTTGCAATGAGATAATGTATCATTATCTGGGTGCGCGAACCCCTCCCGCGAAAGAAACCCGATGTGCCTTCCCGCCGCGCGCCCGCGCCTTGCCGACCTGACCGGACTCGTCCTGTCGCTGACCTGCCTGATCCATTGCCTCACGCTGCCGCTCGCCCTGCTGCTCGCGCCCGCGCTCAGCCGCTGGATCGCGCTGCCCGAGGGGGTTCATGCGGCGATCCTGCTGCTGGCGCTTCCCGCGGCGGTGATCGCGATGCGCGATGGTTGGAGGCGGCATCGGCGGGTAGCACCCGCGATGCTGGCGGTCGCGGGGCTCGGCCTGCTCGCGCTCGGGCTGTCGGCACATGAAGGCTGGATCGCCGCCGCCGATCCCGGGATGGCCGACCGGCTGCTGACCTCGGCCGGTGCGCTCGCGCTTGCCGCTGCCCATCTCGTCAACTGGCGCTGGCGCCACCGTGCCGGCTGGCATAAGCTGCCCGAATGACCGACGCACCCCGCCATCATATCGCCGCGATCCTGCCGTGCAGCGACCTCGACGCCAGCACCGCCTTCTATGAAAGGCTCGGCCTGTCGGTGGTCAGCGATCATGGCAGCTATCGCCTGCTCGAAGACGGCAAGGGGTGGCAGCTTCACCTGACCAATGAATCGGGTCCGACCTGGCCCGAGCGCGACCAGAATCCCTTTGGCCTGTATCTCTATAGCGAGCGCGTCGACGAACTGGCCGAGCGCGTTCGCGATGCGATCCTCGGTCCGGTGAAAGCACCGACGCACAAACCGTGGGGCATGTACGAGTTCGCGCTGTCCGACCCCGACGAGACGCTGGTCCGCATCGGCTGGCCGAGCCGGTTGATCGGCTGAGCGCCGCGCCGACCTTGCGGGACTCGCCCGCCGCCGCTAGGGCGGCGACAGCCGGAAAGGAGCCCATCCATGTTCAAGCGCCTGTTCGTCGACCACCCGAAGAGCGTCGATGAGAATTACATCGAGCATTTCGGCGTCGCGTCGAAATTCGGCGTGACGATGATCTATGGCGGCCTGTGCGCGCTGGTTCATGCCGTCGTTCCCGGCTGGTGCATCACGACGGGCAGCGACACGATCCAGCGACTCAACAAGATCATGGTCGAACAGCGGCGCGCCAAGGGGCAGGCCGTGATGCAGATGAGCACGATCGACTGGGTCATCTGATCCCGGTGGACATCGCCCCCGATTATCTCGACCGTCCGGGCCGCCCGCGGCTCGCCTTTCGTCACATGCCGGGCACTGGCCCGACGATCGTCTTCCTGCCGGGCTATATGTCCGACATGGCCGGCGGCAAGGCGACCGCGCTGTTCGACTGGGCCGCAGCCGAGGGTCACGCCTGCCTGCTGCTCGACTATGCCGGCTGCGGGCTGTCGGACGGACTGTTCGCCGACCAGACCTTGCTCGACTGGCGCGGCGACGTTCTCGACCTGATCGATGCGAAGGCCGAGGGACCGGTCGTCATCGTCGGGTCTTCGATGGGCGGATGGCTGATGCTGCTCACCGCCTTGGCGCTGGTGCAGCGCGACGGACCGGGCCGGGTGGCGGGGCTCGTCGGCATTGCGGCGGCGCCCGATTTCACCGACTGGGGTTTCAGCGACGCCGAGAAGGCGATCATCCTTGCCGAGGGGGCGCTGGTCGAGGAAACACCGTACAGCGACCAGCCCTATGTGACGACGCGCGGTTTCTTTCAGTCGGGCGAAGCCAACCGGCTGCTCGATAGTGAAATCCCCCTCGCCTGCCCCGTGCGCCTGCTTCACGGCGAAGAAGATGGCGATGTGCCGTCCGCAATCAGCCTGCGCCTGTCGGCCGCGCTCGCGAGCGACGATGTGCAGGTAACGCTGGTCAAGGGCGGCGACCACCGGCTGTCGCGCGATACCGACATCGCGCTGCTGGTCGACACGGTCGAGCGGCTCGCAACAAACTAGAGGAACATCATGGCTCGCAGCGATTTCAAATTCAGCGTCAGGAAGCGCGTCCGCTATGCGGAAATCGATGCCCAAGCCGTTGTATTCAACAGCCGTTACCTCGAATATTTCGATATCGGGATCACCGAATACTGGCGCGCCGCCGGAGTTTACGACCAGTGGCCCGCCAATAGCAGCCCAGAGTTTCACGTCGCGCGCGCCGAGGTCGATTACAAGGTGCCGATCCTGCTCGACGAGGAAATCGACATTTGCGTGCACGCTTCGCGCGTCGGCAAAAGTTCGATGACCTTCCTGTTCGAGCTGCACGGCGCGGGCAAGGACGACCTGCGCGCGAGCGGACAGCTCATCAACGTCCACGTCGCCGAGGCGCAGGGCGCGCCGGCTCCGGTGCCCGATGCATTCGTATCCCTGTTCGAAGCGTTTGAAGATCGCCCCCTTCGCGCCTAATATAGGCGCATGACCAGATATCTTCACACGATGATCCGCGTGTCGGATCCCGACGCCACCGTCGAATTCTTCAAGCTGATCGGGCTCGAGGAAACGCGGCGTTTCGACAATGAGGGTGGTCGCTTCACCCTCATCTTCCTCGCCGCGCCCGGACAGGGCGATTTGGCCGAGGTCGAGCTGACCTATAACTGGCCTCCGGCGGACGGCAGCGCACCCGAAGAATATAGCGGCGGCCGCAATTTCGGGCATCTGGCATATCGTGTCGACGACATCTATGCGACGTGCCAGCGGCTGATGGACGCAGGGGTCACGATCAACCGCCCGCCGCGCGACGGCCATATGGCGTTCGTGCGGTCGCCCGACGGCATTTCGGTCGAGCTGCTGCAGGAAGGCCACCTGCCGCCGCAAGAGCCTTGGGCCTCGATGCCCAACACAGGCGCCTGGTAGGAGCCGCGCGATGCCGGGCCTGTTGATCAATATCGACGTGCCCGACCTCGCTGCCGGTGAGCGTTTCTACACCGATGCGCTGGGGCTGACCGCCGCCCGGCGGTTCGACGACGATATCGTCGAACTGACCGGGTGCGAGGCGCCCATCTATCTCGTCGCGAAACCCGCGGGATCGATGATCGGCCCCGACGGCGGCGATTTCCGCCGCTACAACCGGCACTGGACGCCGGTGCATCCCGACTTTTCCGTCGACGAGCTCGATAGCGCGATCGCGCAGGCCTTGGCCGCCGGCGCCGTGCAGGAAGGCGAGACATTGGACCTGCCCTATGGCAGACAGGCGATGTTCGCCGATCCCTTCGGCAACGGATTCTGCCTGATCGAGTTCAACGCGCAGGGTTATGACGCCCTTCTGACCTGAACAGGCGAACCAAGGCCCCGGCGCCGCCGCTCCGTCTTGAAGGGGCGAGACGCTGGAAAGGAGATCATATGGCTGCGCTGGACATCGTCCGTATTCCCGTCCTCAGCGACAATTATGTGTGGCTGGTCCATGATCCCGAAAGCAGCACGACGATGGTCGTCGACCCTGCGGTTGCCGATCCCGTGCTTGCCGCCGCCGCAGAGCGCGGCTGGACGATCACCGATATCTGGAACACCCACTGGCACCCCGACCACACCGGCGGCAACGCGGCGATCAAGGAAGCAGCCAAGGAATGGGGCGGCTGCACGATCACCGGGCCGGCGGCCGAATATGCGCGCATCCCGACGCTCGACGTGCAGGTGAAGGGCGGCGACCGGGTTCGGCTCGGCAATCATGTCGCCGACGTCTGGGACGTACCCGCACACACCGCCGGGCATATCGCGTATCATTTCGCGGAGGACGCAGCGATCTTCGTCGGCGACACGATGTTCGCGATGGGTTGCGGCCGGTTGTTCGAAGGCACCGCCGAGCAGATGTTCGCCAACATGCAGAAACTCGGCACGCTCGACGATGCGACGCGAGTCTATTGCGCGCACGAATATACGCTGTCGAACGCGCGCTTCGCGGTGACGGTCGAGCCCGACAATGAAGCCCTCGCCGCGCGGCTCGCGGCGGTCGAGGCGGCACGCGCGGCAGGCGAGGCCACCGTGCCGACGAGCATCGGCGAGGAGCGCGCCACCAACCCTTTCCTGCGCGCGCCCGATGCCGCCGAACTGGGCCGGATCCGCGCGCTCAAGGACGCGGCATGACGCCGCTTCAGCCCCTATTCATCTGCAAGGGCCATCATGGCCGATCACAAGGAGCAATTTGATGGCGAAGCTGAACCCGATGGCCGCCGCGCTGTTGACCGCGGCCGTGCCGCTGGTTGCCAGCTGTGCGCCCGCCGGATCGGGCGAGCCGGGCGCGGCCGCGCTGACACCGAAACAGGCCGAGCGGCTCGACAAGCAACTCGCGGGCAAGGTTCCGGGCGAACCGATGAAGTGCTTGCCGAGCTATCGCACCAACGAAACGATCCGCGTTTCGGACAGTATCCTGCTCTATCGTTCGGGCAGCAACCTCGTGTATCGCAATGATCTCAAGGGCAGTTGTCCCGGACTCGCGCGCGACAGCGATATCATGGTAGTACGCCAGTTCGGGTCGTCGACCTGCGAAGGCGATTTCTTCCACCTGGTCGACCGGTCGAGCGGAATTCGCGGGCCGACATGTGTTTTTGGCGAATTCGTCCCCTATCGCAAACCGGAGGGGGACGCGGGCTGACCCGAGGGTTCAGCCGCAGGCGGGGCCCGGTTTGCGCCGAGCTCTTCGGGTCGCAACCCCGCCTGCACCGGATGAAATGCCCGCCCCGCTGATGCGGGCGATGGTCACGTCTTGTAGAGCGCCGCGATCTTGTCCCCGTACACCTGTTTCAGGATGTGGCGGCGAATCTTCATCGACGGCGTCATCTGCTCGTTCTCGATCGTGAAGGCTTCGTCGGCGAAGTCGAACTTGCGCACCTTCTCGATCACCGAAAGCTGGCCATTGACGCGGTCGACCGCGGCGCGCAGCGCGGCGCGGAATTTCTCGTGCTCGCGCAGCAGCTTCAGATCCTTGGGCAATCCCTCGGCCTCGGCCCATTCGGCCGCCCATTCGGGATCGGGAACGAGGATGCCGACGAGGTGCGGACGCTTGTCGCCATAGACCATCGCCTGCAAAATCTCGGGCTGGAGCGTCAGCATGCCCTCGACGCGCTGCGGCGAGACATTGTCGCCCTTGTCGTTGACGATCAGATCCTTCTTGCGGTCGGTGATGACGATGCGGCCTTGCCCGTCGATATGCCCGATATCGCCGGTGTGGAGCCAGGGGCCCGCCTCCGGATCGGAAGCGTCGGGGATCAGTACGCGCTCGGTCTCCGCCTTGTTGCGCCAGTATCCCTTCATGACGAGTTCGCCGCGCACGAGGATTTCGCCATCGTCGGCGATGCGCACTTCGGTGTTCATCAGCGGCGGGCCGACCGTGTCCATCTTGATCCCGGCGCTGGGGCGGTTGCAGCTGATCACCGGCCCCGCCTCGGTCTGGCCATAGCCCTGGAGCAGGGTCAGTCCGATCGAGTGGAAGAATACGCCGATCTCGGGATTGAGCGGCGCGCCGCCCGACACCAGCGCCTTCATCCGTCCGCCGAAACGCTTGCCGATCCTGGGGCGGAACAATTTGTCGAGGATGAGGTCGACCGGCCGATCGAGCACCCCCATGCGGCGCTCATAATCCTTTTCGCCGATGCGCAGCGCCTGGTTCAGCATCCAGTTGGCGAGCTTGCCCTGCTTCTCGACCGACTTGATCATCCGCGCGCGGATCACCTCGAACAGGCGCGGCACGACGACCATGATCGTCGGGCGCGTTTCCTCGATATTCGAGACGAGCTTTTCGAGCCCTTCGCTGTAATAGATTTGCGCGCCGACCATGATCGGCAGGAACTGGCCGCCCGAATGTTCATAGGCGTGGCTGAGGGGCAGGAACGAGAGGAACACTTCCTCGTCGCCGATCCCGAAATCGTTGACGAGCACTTCGGCGGCACCCGCCGCATTGTGCAGGATGGCGCCATGATGCTGCATCACCCCGCGCGGCGCACCGCCGGTGCCGCTGGTGTAGATGAGGCAGGCGGTGTCCTCGCGCTTGACGCCAAGGCCGCGCGCCTTGGTCTCCTCGACCCACGCCTCGCCGCCCTCGACGAGCGGCGCCCAGTCGTGGATCGACACTTCGCCCTGCTGGCCGACGCGCAGGCTTTCCATCGTGATGACGATATGCGCCTCGGAGCGCATCACCGCCGGCATCAGCGTCCGCGCGAGCTTCGCGGTCGAGACGATCACCGCCTTCGCGCCGCTGTTGTCGAGGATATGCTGGTGGTCGCGTTCGGTGTTGGTCGTGTAGGTCGGCACGGTGATGCAGCCCGCGGCCATGATACCGAGGTCGGCGATGCACCATTCGGGGCGGTTCTCGCTGACCAGCACGACGCGGTCGCCTTCCTTCAGGCCCAGCTCGCGCAGATTGTGCGCAAGCGCCGATACCTGATTGGCGACCTGCCGCCAGCTCAGCGGCTGCCAGGCGCGATCGGCCTTGCGCCACAGGAACGGGTCTTCGCCGCCGCGCCCCGCACGGTCGAAAAACATCGCGACCAGACTCGGAAAATGATCGAGCTGGGGGTTTACGAGCTTCATTCTGCCTCTCTCCAGGGAGATTTCGTTGTTTCTGTTCTGTTATCGTTGGTTCAATTCTGCGCCGGCGCGCCGTCGATCGACGAGCTGCCGGGACCGCGCGGATCGGCGGCGCCGCGCCAGCCCGCAGCGGTGCGCTCGACCGCGTTGAGCTTCGAGCCGAGGCTGGTCGCGGTGAAGCTGTAGCCGAAAGGTTTCATCTTCGCGGCGATCGCCTTGCCCTCCTCGTTATTCTCGATCAGCACGCCGTCGCGGCCGAAGAAGAGGTTCGGAAGCTCCATCGCCTGCTTGGCATCGAGACCCCAGTCGAGCACGCCGACCAGCACCTTGGTCACATGCATGATGATCCGCTTGCCGCCCGCCGAGCCGACCGCGAGCACGACCTTGCCGTCGGGACCGTAGACGACCGTCGGCGACATCGAGGAGAGCGGGCGCTTGCCCGCTTCGACGCGGTTCGCGGTCGGCAGCCCGCCCTCGGTCGGCGCGAGATCGAAATCGGTGAGTTCGTTGTTGAGGAAATAGCCGTTCGCCATCAGCTGGCTGCCGAAGATGCTCTCGATCGTCGAGGTCATCGAGACGAGGTTGCCGTCCTTGTCGGCGGTGACGAAATGCGTCGTCCCCTGCTCCTCGACCGGCGGCGCGGCGGTGCGCGGCTTTGCGCCCGGCGGTGTGCCGGGTTCGTAGGTGCCGGCGGCGCGATAGGGCGAGATCAGCTGGCGGCGCTGACCGAGATAGCTCTTGTCGAGCAGGCCCTTCACCGGAACGTCGACGAAATCGCCGTCGCCGAGATAGGCGGCGCGGTCGGCATAGGCGAGCTGCATCGCCTCCGAGAGCAGGTGCCAGCTCATCGGATTATCCTTGCCCATCGCCTTCATGTCCCAGCCTTCGATCATGCCGAGGATGCCGAAGACGGTGGTCGCACCCGACGAGGGCGGCCCCATGCCGCACACCTTGTAGATGCGGTAGGTGGTGCAGACCGCCGGGCGCTCCTTCGCCTTATAGGCGGCGATGTCCTTGACCGTGAGCTGGCTCGGGTGGCGCGGGGCATTGGCGACGGCATCGCTGATCGCCTTGGCATTGGCGCCGGTGTAGAAAGCGTCGGGGCCGCGCGCCGCGATCTCGCGCAGCAGCCTGGCATAGGCGGGATTCCTGATCCGCGTGCCGACCGGGGCCGGCTTGCCGTCGACATAGTAGATCGCCTGCGGTGCCGGGAATTCCTTCCACATCGGTTCGAACTCGACGAGCCAGTTGTTGAGCGCGGGGGTGACGATGAAGCCTTCCTCGGCGAGCTTGATCGCGGGCTGGAACAGCGCCTTCCATTCGAGCTTGCCCCATTTTTTGTGCGCCATTTCCATCAGCCGCACATTGCCGGGGACGCCGACCGACAGCCCGCCGGGGATGACGTCCATATAGCCGCGCGCCTTGCCGTCGGGGCCGAGGAAACGATCGGGTTTTGCCGCCGCAGGCGCCATTTCGCGGCCGTCGATCGTCGAGATGCTGCCGTCCTTGGCGTTATGATGCACCATGAAGCCGCCGCCGCCGATCCCGCTCGACTGCGGTTCGACCAGCGTCAGCACCGCGACCATCGCGATCGCGGCGTCGGCGGCGGTCCCGCCTTCGTGCAAAATCTCGCGTCCCGCCTCGGTCGCGCGCGGATCGGCGGACGAGGTGACGCCCTGCGCGAGCGCGGGCGAGGAGACGGTGAGGGAAAGAAGGGCGGCGAGCGGGAGGAATCTTTTCAGCATGGGCGCGACATTGGCGCGCGCCTCGGGTCAGCGCAACCCCGTCAGTGCGCCGTGCCCACCGCATCGGCCACGCGCGCGAAGCCATCGCGCGCGGCGAGCGTTTCGAGGCCGTGCGCGATCCGGCCCGCGAGGCCGGGGCCCTCATAGACCATCGCCGAATAGATCTGGACAAGGCTGGCGCCCGCGCGGATGCGATCCCACGCCTGTTCGGCCGACGCGATGCCGCCCGCCGCGACGAGCGGGAGCTTGCCACCGCTGGCGCCGTGGAAATCGCGGACGCGTTGCAGCGCCAGTCCGGCGAGCGGTGCGCCCGAGAGGCCGCCGGCTTCGCCAGCGTGGCGCGATGCGAGCGCGGGCCGCACGATCGTGGTGTTCGAGACGATGACCGCCGCCAGTCCCTTGTCGAACGCAACGGCGACGATATCGTCGATGTCGGCGGGTTCGAGGTCGGGCGCGACCTTCAGGAACACCGGCTTGGCGCCGCCCGCAGGCTGCGCCGCGGCGACCCCGTCGAGCAACGCTTCGAGCGCGCCCTTGTCCTGCAAGGCGCGGAGGCCGGGCGTGTTCGGCGACGAGATATTCACCGTCAGATAATCGGCGAGCGGCGCCATCGCGGCGGTACCCTTCGCATAGTCGGCGATGCGGTCGGCGCTGTCCTTGTTCGCGCCGATATTGATGCCGAGCGGCACCGGCAGCCCATAGCGCCGAAGGCACGCGATGCGTTCGGCCGCCCTCGCCTGTCCGCCATTGTTGAACCCCATGCGGTTGATCACCGCGCCATCCTCGACCAGCCGGAACAGCCGCGGACGCGGATTGCCCTCCTGCGGCAGCGGGGTCAGCGTGCCGACCTCGACGAAGCCGAAGCCGAAATGCGGCATCGCATGCGCGACGCGCGCATCCTTGTCGAAGCCCGGGGCGAGACCGACGGGGTTCGGGAATTTCAGGCCCGCGAGTTCGGTCGCAAGCGCCAGGCTGGTCAGCGCGCGGCGCGCGCGGGGAAGCGGCTGGAGCGCGCTGAGCGTGAGGTTATGCGCGGCTTCGCCGTCGGTGGCGTGAACGACCGGGCGAACGAGCGCATAGGCGGTATCGGCGAGCGATGCGAAGAGCGACATGGCGCACGCCATTGCGCCGAGCGGAGGCCTATGGCAAGCCCCGGCGCATCGGAAAAACCGGGAGAAAATCGTGTCGCACCTTCGCATCCTCGCTCGCCTGTCCACCGGCCTCGCGCTGCTCGCCGTCGCGGGTTGCGCCCCGGCCGCCGTGCAGGATGCGCCCGCCACCATCACACCGGCTCCCGCCCCCGAAGCCGCGCCCGCCGGGGCCGATCTCGCGCAATTCTTCGAAAATTACGACGCAGCGCAGCTTTCGCTCAGCCCGCAGGGCAAGGCCTATCGCGGCATCCGCGACGCCGATTATGGCAAATGGAACGACGTCAGCGACGAGGCCGCCGTCGCGAGCCAGAAGCTGCAGCAGGCCACGGCGGAAGCCATGCGCGGTAGCTTCGATCCGAAAACCATGTCGGCCGATGACGCGCTTTCGTTCGAGCTGTTCAATGCGCAGGCGGCGCGCGCCGCGCGCCTGTTCCCCTACCGCAACCATGGCTATGTCTTCGACCAGATGAACGGCGCGCAGAGCCAGCTGCCGGCCTTTCTGATCAATATCCACCGCGTCGCGAACGCCGCCGAGGCCGAGGCCTATGTCGAACGAATCCGCGGCCTGGGTTCCGTGCTCGATGCGCTGTCGGCGCAATCGGCAGAGCGTGCGAAGAACGGCGTCCAGCCCCCGAAATGGGTCTATGCCTATCTGGTCTCCGACATCGAGAACCTTCGGAAACCCGACAATGCCGTGATCGAGGATATCACGGCAAAGGTTGGCAAGCTCGATATCGATGCGACGGAAAAGGCGCGGCTGATCGCGTCGGCGAAAGCCGCTTGGGCCGAAAGCGCGGGTCCCGCCTATGGCCGCCTGCTCACCGAGATGAAGCGCCAGCAGGCCAGCGCACCGACGCAGGACGGCATCTGGCGCCTGCCTGACGGCAAGGCCTATTATGAGGCGCTGCTCGCCAATTACACGACGACCGACATGACCGCGGCGCAAATCCACGATCTGGGCCTCGCCGAAGTCGCGCGCATCCATGGCGAGATGAAGGCGATCATGGCGAAGGTCGGCTTCAAGGGCACGCTCCAGGAGTTTTTCGCGCACCTGCGGACAAGCCCGCAATATTATTACACGACCCGCGAGGCCTATCTCGCGGACGTCGATGCCAAAGTGAAGGCGATGGAAGCGCGGCTGCCCGCCTTCTTCAACACGCTGCCCAAGGCGCATCTGCAGGTGAAGGCGGTCGAGGCGTTCCGCGAGAAGTCGGCGGGCAAGGCCTTTTACCAGTCACCGTCGCCCGACGGATCGCGCCCGGGCACCTATTATGTGAACCTTTACGACCTGCGCGACATGTCGAAGACCGAACTCGAGGCGCTCGCCTATCATGAGGGCATTCCGGGCCATCATCTCCAGCGCGCGGTTCAGACCGAGCTGACCGGGCTGCCGCCGTTCCGCCGCTTCGGCGGCTTCACCGCCTATACCGAGGGCTGGGGCCTCTATACCGAGGAACTCGCCAAGGACATGGGCTTCTATACCGATCCCTACAGCGATTTCGGCCGGCTGGGCATGGAGCTGTGGCGCGCGTGCCGCCTCGTCGTCGATACCGGCATCCACGACAAGAGGTGGAGCCGGGAACAGGCGATCCGGTATCTGAAGGACAATACGCCCAACCCCGACGGCGACATCGAAAAGGCAATCGAACGCTACATCGTCTATCCGGGACAGGCGACCGCCTACCTCATCGGCAAGCTCAAGATCATGGAGCTGCGCGGCCGTGCGCAGACCGCGCTCGGCGACAGGTTCGACTTCCGTACCTTTCATGACGTCGTGCTCGAATCGGGGCCGGTACCCCTCGACGTGCTCGAACGGCGCGTCGATGCGTGGATTGCCGCGCAAAAGGGTTAAGCAAATTGACGATTCCCGCTTGACGGGCGCTGCCGAAAGGCAAATGACTGGTCGCATAAGAAGGCAGCTGCAAAAGGCTGTCGGGGTCTGGGTCCATGTCGCAAACTACTTCCTCGCCGGCAGGCGTGGACGGCAGTGCGCCGTTCGAGCTGCATTATTTCCCGCCCGATCCCGATCTGGCGGAGATGGTGTCGAGCTTTTATTTCGCGCGGCTCAACATGCCGCGTTTCGACGAATATGAACGAGCCGACCGCCCGCAATTCCGTTTCGTGACGAATGCCGACGGCGAATATATGTTCGAGGACGGCCACAGCTCGACCGTCTGCCGCGCGAACATCATCGGCCCGACCAGCGCGCGCGTCCGCGCGATCAGCAACTGCCCGGCGCAATTGTTCGGCTTTGGCATGCTGCCCGCGGGCTGGGCGGCGCTGATGGGCGACGACGCCGACAAGCTGACCGATCGCGCGATGGACGCCGCCGACCTGTTCGGGCCGTGGATCGACGAGGTCGCGGCCGCGCTCGAAAGGGCCGCGACGGTCGAGGAAAAGCTGGTCATCGGCAATAATTTCGCGCGCGAGGTGCTCAAGCGGAACGAGCCCGCCCCGATGTGGTTCATCCGTACCGTCGACGGCTGGCTGACCGCGTCGCCCTCGCCGCAAGTACCCGAACTGGTCGAGGCGACCGGCATGTCGATCCGCTCGGTCGAGCGGATGACGAAGCATTATTACGGCCTGTCGCCGCGCATGCTCGCGCGCAAATATCGCGCGGTGCGCGCCGCCTCGGCGCTGGCCCGCGGCGAAGGGCTGGACGCGACGCAGCTCGGCGATGCCTTTTACGACCAGTCGCACCTGATCCGCGAGATCAAGCGCTTCGCGGGAGCGACTCCCGGCCAGCTCGGCAAGCCGACAAGCTATACCGAGGCGACGACCAAGGGCCGCAAGCAGCTTGCCGGCAAGGTCAGCCCGCTCGTCTCCGAGACCTGAGCCGCCGTTAACCTTCGAAAATTATCTGTCCCGTCGTTTTGGCGTTTTCATCCAATCGCGAATCATCGCGGGGGCATAATTCACCCCTGCGACCCAGAAGAGCTCATCCTCTGACGAGGACTTGAGACCTTCATCTTGGCACTCATTTGGCTTCGGCCGGATGGGTGCCTTTTTTTTGGCCGCAAAGCTATGCGGGCGGCTTCGATCTTGCACCGCATGGGCCGACCCCCTATGTAAGTGGAGTAATTTACTCCAGTTAAGAATCGTTCGCAATTGCGACGGAAAATTATATGCGCCTG
Source organism: Sphingopyxis sp. (assembly GCF_016463645.1). Taxonomy (GTDB): domain Bacteria; phylum Pseudomonadota; class Alphaproteobacteria; order Sphingomonadales; family Sphingomonadaceae; genus Sphingopyxis. The sequence goes on from NZ_JAEMQX010000048.1 coordinate 22,213, forward strand.
TCGAACCTTGCCGATTATGCCGTGGTGCTGATGAGCGCCGCCGCCCGCCAGTGCGGGTCGGTGCCGATTCACGCCGGCATGCTCGCCGAGCAGACGGGCATCCCGGGGCCGACCGCGCAAAAGCTGGTGAGCGGGCTCGCGCGCGCGGGCCTGCTCGTTGCCTCGCGCGGCAGCGGCGGCGGAGTCCGGCTTGCACGGCCCGCGGCGGCGATCAGCGTCGCCGATATCATCGAAGCGGTCGAAGGACCGATCGCCCTCACCGCCTGCGTCGCCGAAGGCCGCCATGATTGCTCGCTCGAAGGAAGCTGCAAGGTGCAGCCGCACTGGGGCGTCGTGAACGGCGCGGTGCGCGGAGCGCTGGCGGAGATCAGCTTGGCGAGCCTCGCCGCGGCGCCGAAACCGACATTCACCAAGCCCGCACCCGCAATGGCCGGCGACGAGATCAGAATATGACCGACAGCACCGATACCCCCGTCAAGGATCAGGCCGCGCACGACGCCGCGGCGAAAGTCGCCGATTATGAGCATGGCTGGTCTTCGGCGATCGAGACCGACTTCGCACCCAAAGGGCTGACCGAGGATACGGTCCGCTTCATCTCGGCAAAGAAGAACGAGCCCGAATGGATGCTCGACTGGCGGCTGAAGGCGTTCCGCCACTGGCAGACGATGGAGACCCCCGATTGGGCGAAGCTCAACGTCCCGCCGATCGACTATCAGGACGCCTATTATTATGCGGCGCCCAAGGCGAAGCCGAAACTGTCGTCGCTCGACGAGGTCGACGCCGAAATCCTCGAGGTCTACAAAAAGCTCGGCATCCCGATCGAGGAGCAGAAGGTGCTCGCGGGCGTCGAGGGCGCGCGCAAGGTCGCGGTCGACGCGGTGTTCGACAGCGTCAGCGTCGCGACGACCTTCCGCGAGGAATTGAAGCGCGCCGGCGTGATCTTCCTCTCGATCAGCGAGGCGATCCGCGAATATCCCGAGCTGGTGAAGAAGTGGCTCGGCAAGGTCGTGCCGATGCACGACAATTATTTTGCGACATTGAACTGCGCGGTCTTCTCGGACGGGACGTTCGTCTATGTACCCGAGGGCGTGCGCTGCCCGATGGAGCTTTCCACCTATTTCCGCATCAATGCCGAGAATACGGGGCAGTTCGAGCGGACCTTGATCATCGCCGACAGGGGCGCCTACGTCTCCTACCTCGAAGGCTGCACCGCGCCGATGCGCGACGAGAACCAGCTTCACGCCGCGGTGGTCGAACTGGTCGCATTGGACGATGCCGAGATCAAATATTCGACCGTCCAGAACTGGTACCCCGGCAACGCCGAGGGCCTCGGCGGCATCTATAATTTCGTGACCAAGCGCGCGCTCTGCCAAGGCAAGCGCAGCAAGGTGTCGTGGACGCAGGTCGAGACCGGCTCGGCGATCACCTGGAAATATCCGAGCTGCGTGCTGAACGGCGACGACAGCGTCGGCGAATTCTATTCGGTCGCGGTCACCAACAATTTCCAGCAGGCCGACACCGGCACGAAGATGATCCACAATGGCAAGCGCACGCGCTCGACCATCGTTTCCAAGGGGATCAGCGCGGGCCAGTCGAACAACACCTATCGCGGCATCGTGCGGGTGGCGCCCAATGCCGAGGGCGTGCGCAACTTCACCCAGTGCGACAGCCTGCTGCTGGGCAGCACGTGCGGCGCGCACACCGTCCCTTACATCGAAGTCCGCAATCCCACGGCGACCGTCGAGCATGAAGCGACGACGAGCAAGATCAGCGACGACCAGCTTTTCTACGCGATGCAGCGCGGGCTGGGGCAGGAAGAGGCGGTGGCGCTGATCGTCAACGGCTTTGCCAAGGAAGTGCTGCAGCAACTGCCGATGGAGTTCGCGGTCGAGGCGCAGAAATTGCTGGGGATCAGCCTTGAGGGGTCCGTTGGATGAAGGAACGCTTGACCGTAATCGCCGTGATTGCGTGGAGTCTTGCTTGCCTAGGCTTCTTCCTGATCGGCGAAGCGTATTTTGATCCGTCCGGCGAACATGGTTTGGCCGGGCAGACTTGGTTTGTCGGTCTTCAGTGGCTCGCACTGGTGGGTCCGATAGCCGGCACCTTTCTCGCCAATCGAATTTTAAACCACTCTTTGAAGAATCATGATGCTCAAAATTGACAACCTCCACGCCACCGTCGCCGACAAGCCGATCCTCAAAGGCCTCTCGCTGGCCATCAACGCGGGTGAGATCCATGCGATCATGGGCCCCAATGGCGCGGGCAAGTCGACGCTGTCCTATGTCCTCGGCGGGCGCCCCGGCTATGAGGTCACGGAAGGGTCGGCGACCTTCGAAGGGCAGGATCTGCTCGACATGGATCCGCACGCGCGCGCGGCGGCCGGGCTGTTCCTCGGCTTCCAGTACCCCGTCGAGATTCCCGGCGTGTCGAACGTCCAGTTCCTGCGCGAGAGCCTCAACGCCCAGCGCAAGGCGCGCGGTGAGGAGCCGCTGTCGGGCGGCGACTTCCTGAAGCTCGCGCGCGAGAAGGCGGGGCTGCTCAAGCTCGACATGGACATGCTCAAGCGCCCGGTGAACGTCGGCTTTTCGGGCGGCGAGAAGAAACGCAACGAGATGGTGCAGATGGGCATCCTGGGTCCCAAGCTCGCGATCCTCGACGAGACCGACAGCGGCCTCGACATCGACGCGCTGCGCGTCGTCGGCGACGGGATCAATGCGATCATGCGGCGTCCCGACAAGGCGGTGTTGCTGATCACCCATTACCAGCGCCTGCTCGATTATGTGCAGCCCGATTTCGTGCATGTGCTGGCGGCGGGCCGCATCGTGAAGTCCGGCGGTCCCGAACTGGCGCTCGAACTCGAACGCGAAGGCTATGCGGAGATCGCGGCTTGAGCGTGAGCACCCTTCCCACCCGACGCGACGAAGCGTGGCGGTATAGCGACATCGACGCGGTGACCGCGGCATGGCCGTTGCCCGCGCCCGAGAGCATCGTCGTGCCCGCGGGCGGCGACTTCAAACGCGCGATCGTGCAGGATGAAGGCGCAATCCGTCAGATCGAGATGAGCATCGGCAAGGGCGCGACCGCGTCGCTGCATGTGCTCAACATCGGCGGCGCTTACGGTCGCATCGAACTCGATGTGACGCTGCACGAGGGCGCCGACTTCCATCTCGGCGCGGCGCAGATCGGCGGCGGCGCGCAGACTCTCGAGATCGTCACCACGGTCACCCATGCCGAACCCGGCGCGACATCGCGGCAGATGGTGCGCTCGGTGCTCGGCGGGACCGCCACCGGCACCTATCTCGGCAAGGTCGCGGTCGCGCGCGATGCGCAGCAGACCGACAGCGAGCAGGATGTGAAAGCGATGCTGCTCGATCGCAGCGCGACCGCCAACGCCAAGCCCGAACTCGAAATCTTCGCCGACGACGTCAAATGCGCGCATGGCTGCGCGATCGGCGAACTCGACGGACAAGTGCTCTATTACCTCCAGTCGCGGGGCCTGCCGCCGGCCGAGGCGAAGAAGCTGCTGCTGCAGGCGTTCGTCGCCGGCGTGTTCGACGGCGCCGAGGATGAGGAGCAGTTGCAGGCGCTGGCGCTCGCGAAGCTGGGGGAACTGGTGTGAGCACCGCGACCGCCCTCCGCACCTTCCCCGACGTCCGCGCCGACTTCCCCGGTCTGACGCCCGGCTGGCACTATCTCGATACCGCCGCGACGGCGCAGAAGCCGCAGGCGGTGATCGACGCGACGGTGAACGCGATGGGGCGCGACTATGCGACGGTGCATCGCGGCGTTTATGCCCGCTCGGCCGACATGACGCTCGCCTATGAAGCGGCGCGGCGGCGGATCGCGGCGTTTATCGGCGCGAAGGAAGAGCAGGTCGCGTTCGTGCGCGGCGCGACCGAGGCGATCAACCTCGTTGCCTATTCGCACCCGAAGAAGGGCCGCGTGCTGCTGTCGGTGCTCGAGCATCACAGCAATATCGTGCCGTGGCAGCTTGCCGGCTGGCAGGTCGATGTTTGCCCGCTGACCGAAGACGGGCGCATCGACCTCGACGCCGCCGAAAAGCTGCTCACCAGCGAACACACGATGGTCGCCTTCGCACATGTCTCGAACGTGCTCGGCAGCCCGCTCGACGTCGCGCGCGCAGCCGAACTGGCGCACCGCGTCGGTGCGGAGCTGCTGGTCGACGGCTGTCAGGCCATGCCGCGGCTTCCGGTCGACGTCGCGGCGCTCGGCTGCGATTATTATGCCTTCTCGGGGCACAAGCTCTACGGCCCCACCGGCGTCGGCGTTTTGTGGAGCGACAAGCTCGACACGCTGCCGCCGTGGCAGGGCGGCGGATCGATGATCGATCGCGTGACGTTCGAGAAGACGACCTATGCCCCCGCCCCCACGCGCTTCGAGGCGGGCACTCCCGCGATTATCGAGGCGATCGGGCTCGCGGCGGCGGTCGACTATGTCTCGGGCGTAGGAATCGATGCGATCCACGCGCATGAATGCGCGCTTGTCGGCAACCTGCGCGAAGCGCTCGCGCGCAAGAACAGCATCACGCTTTTCGGCCCTGACGACAGCGCCGGAATCGTCAGTTTCGCGATGGCGGGGGTTCATCCGCACGACATCGGCACTATCTTGGACGAAAGCGGGGTCGCGATCCGCGCCGGGCACCATTGCGCGCAGCCGCTGATGGAGC
>NZ_JAEMQX010000265.1 GCF_016463645.1 Sphingopyxis sp.
GTCGTCTTCGCGGATGATCACGGTGTTCATGTGCAGCCTTTCGCCCTTTTTGGGGTTTCGCGGCTTCCCTAGACCTGCACGGCCGGGGTGGACAAGGGGTCAGGTGCGGCGACGGCCGAAGACGTGCCGGGTAGACGGGACGGCGTCCGGCATGGCGGGTTCGGGCGCCGTGTGGCTCCAGTCGACGAGGGGGCGTTTGCGGGTGAGCGCCTGCCAGCTGCCCGCTCCGGCAAGCGCGAGAAGCAGCAGCCAGCCGCCCGCCGCCGACGGGATCAGCGCCCAGGCGAATGCGGCGGGCGTGATGACTGCCATCACGGTCGGGATCGCGGCGAGGATCGCGAGCGTGCCGAACAGCGCCCACCAGCGGCCAAGCTGCGTCGCCGCTGCACCGATCAGGACGTTGGTGGCGGCGAGAGTCAGGAATTTGGCGGCGACGGGCCAGGGCAGGCTTGCCATCGCGGGCGAATATTCGCCGAGCGTGAAGGCCGCCTGGATGTCGAACAGCAGCCAGTTCTCATACGCATCGCCGAGCGCCGCGGCAACGGGCAGCGCCGCGGCGGCGAGCCATGCGCGGTGCCGCAGTTCGCGCCACAGCGCGAAACAGCCGCAGCCGAGAAAACCGGCATAGAGCAGCATATAGAGATAGTCCTGCTCGTTGCCGGCGCGCATCGCGGCGAGGCGCGTCACCTGCTGCGGGTCGGTGAAAAAGCCGAAGATCGCTTCGAGGTCGGCTTGGCTGCCGGCGAATTCGAACGCCAGCACCGGCGCGCCATAGCCGGGCGCGATGTCGTACCCCGTTTGCGGAAAGACCTGCGTCAGGTGCAAGCTGAAGAGCAGCGTCGCGATGCCGAAAGCCAGCGTCCAATACCACAGGCGCGTCGGTGCGGGCGGGCGGGTCCGCTGTGCCTCGATCCAATGCTGGAGCCCCCCGAGCGGCATTCAACCGTCGGGTGGAGCGCGGCGGCTCACCTTATTGGCACTCGGCGCATTTGCCGCGCACCTCGATCACCGGGCGTTCGGCGGCAAAGCCGGTCTTTTCGGCGGCGGCACGGACGCCGGTCGACAGCTTGTCGTCGTCGACGTGGACCGCGGTGCCGCAGCTGTCGCAGATCAGGAAGATGCAGTCGTGGAGGCAGCCGGGATGGCTGTTCGCGACGAAGGCGTTGGCGCTCTCGACCCGGCGAACGAGGTTGTTGGCGACAAACAGGTCGAGAATGCGGTAGACGCTGTTCGGCGCGACGCGCTTGCCGCGCTTTTGCGAGACGATGTCGGCGATTTCATAGGCGCTTGCAGGCTTGCCGATTTCGGCGACGGCATCGAAAATCTCGGCGCGCATGTCGGTCCACGCTTCGCCCGCGCCCTCGAGCGCGGCCTGCGCCGCCCTGGCGAGCGAGGCGCCGCTGGCCTCGACGTGCGGATGATCATGCTTGCCCATTGGCGTTTCCTCGGGGCGTGGGAAATCCCGCGCTAACTATCGTCCCAATGTAGGCTGTTTAGGGGGCGCCCGCAAGCTGCGGGCAGTACCTAGTGCCGCGCGCGGCGGTTGAGGTCGTGGCCCAGGGCGACGACCGCGACACCGATCATCGTCGCGACCACTTCGCTGCCATCGTGCGGCCGCGACAGCGCGCCCGCCATCATGCCGAGCCCGAAGCTGCCGACCGCGAAGGGCATCATATAGCC
>NZ_JAEMQX010000166.1 GCF_016463645.1 Sphingopyxis sp.
GAAAAGACCCAGCGCACCCACTCGCCCGCCGACGCGCCATGCTCGATCATCGCCGAAAAGGTCGCGCTGTTGGCGTGGAGTCCGAACAGCCAGTCGCCGAGCCACACCGAGGCGAGGATGATGAAGGGCGTCGTCACCGGGTTCGAGAGAAAGGTCATCGCCGCGCCGATCGGGATATTGGCGCGGAACGGCAGCGCGAGCAGCGCGACGCCGAGGATCTGGACCCCCGGGATCAGGAAGAAGATGCCGACGAACAGTCCGAGCGCGGTGCCGCGCGGCACCGAGGTGCGCGTGAAGCGCCACAAATGGCTGTGCGCGACCCGGTGCGCGAAGGGCTTGACGAAGCGACTTTCGAGCAGCTCCTCGCGCGTCGGCGAGTTGCGGCGGATCCAGTTCATCACCGCCGCCTTGTCCCGGGGCTTGCCGCTGCTCATCCGCGATCCTTCATCAGGCGCTGCTTGTCGCGTTTCCAGTCGCGTTCCTTGATCGATTCGCGCTTGTCGTGCGCCTTCTTGCCCTTGGCCAGCGCGAGTTCGACCTTCGCGCGGCCGCGGCTGTTGAAATAGACGCTGAGCGGCACGAGCGTCATCCCCTGGCGCATCACCCCGGCGTGCAGCTTGTTGATCTCGCGCCAGTTGAGCAGCAGCTTGCGCGGGCGCTTGGGCTCGTGGTTGAAGCGGTTGCCGTGGCTGAACTCGGGGATGTTCGCGTTGATCAGCCAGACCTCGCCGCCGGTAACTTCGGCATAGCTCTCGGCGATCGTGCCCTCGCCGAAGCGGAGCGACTTCACCTCGGTCCCCTGCAGGGCGATGCCCGCCTCGAACACCTGCTCGATGGCATAGTCGAAGCGCGCCCGCCGGTTCTCGGCGACGACCTTCTTCTTGTCGAATTCGGCGGCGGACTGCGGACGGGCCATTACGAAACCTGGATAACTCCGGCCGCGGACAATGCGGCATCGACGGCCTTGCGCGATGCTTCGGACGCCGGAATGATAGGTAGGCGCACTTCGGGCGAAAACCAGTCGTGGATGCGCGACAGCGCATATTTGACGGGGCCGGGCGAGGTGTCGGAGAACATCGCCTTGTGCAGGTCGAACAGGCGATCGTGGAGCACGAGCGCGCGCGCCCAGTCACCCGCGGCGCAGGCGGCGGCAAAATCGGCGCAAAGCCGCGGCGCAACATTGGCGGTGACCGAAATGCAGCCCACCCCGCCCATCACGGCGTGCGGCAGCCAGAGGTCGTCGTTGCCCGAAAGCTGGCAGAAGCCTTCGCCCGCTCCGGCGCGATGGATGGTAACGCGCGCAAGATCGCCGCTCGCATCCTTGATCGCGACGACGCCCGGGATTTCGGCGAGTTTGCACAAGGTCTCGGCGCTGATATCGGCGACGGTGCGGCCGGGAACGTTGTAGACGACGATCGGCAGGTCGCTCGCGTCGGCTAGCGCCCGGAAATGCGCGATCATGCCCTCCTGGCTCGGCCGGTTGTAATAGGGCGCGACGATCAGCGCGGCGGCCGCACCGGCGGCTTGCGCGTAGCGCATGTGGCGGATCGCGGTCGCGGTGTCGTTCGATCCGCAGCCGGCGATCACGGGCACGCGGCCTGCCGCCGCCTCGAGGCAGGTGTCGATGACCTGATAATGTTCGTCGAAACCGAGCGTCGGGCTTTCGCCGGTCGTTCCGCACGGCACCAGCGCGCTGGTGCCCTCTTTGACCTGCCAGTCCACGAGGCGCGCGAAGGCCGGCGCGTCGAACGCCCCATCGCGGAATGGCGTCACCAAAGCGGGAATCGAACCCGAAAACATGCTCCGCTCCTTTACAATTAACCGCCGGGACCGATAGAATCCGGCCAGCGCGCCGCTATTGGACGTCTATTCAGCGCCCCGCAAGGAGTTTGGTATTACCATGGCCGGTATGATCTCGCTGCCCAGTATATCCCGCCTGGCGCTTGCCGCTGCCCTCCTGATCCCCACCGCTGCCCATGCCAGCGAACTAACCCCCGAACAAATGGCCTGGTATCGCGCCCAGATGGGGCTCGCCTCGGTCTCGGGGCCGCCGCCCTCGCCCAATTCGGTCGGCGACGCGGTGATGGAATGGCGGCGACTGACCGCCAACACCGGCGCGTCGTTCGACCAGCTGTCGCGCTTCCTGATGGCGAACCGCGGCTGGCCCGATGCCGACAAGCTGCGCACGCGCGCCGAAAAATCGATCTCGCTCGACAGCTACGACCCCGCACGCACCCTCGCCTATTTCCAGGCTTATCCGCCACAGACCGCAAGCGGACAGCTGCGCTACGCACTCGCGCTCAACGCCTCGGGGCGCCGCGAGGACGCCAATGCCGCGGTGCGCCGCGCGTGGACGAGCGGCCCGCTCGACGATTATGAAACGAGCCGCGCGCTCTCCATGTTCCCCGGTGCGATCACCCCCGCCGACCATGACGCGCGGATGGACCGGCTGCTCTGGCTCGGCGCGACGCCGGCCGCGAGCCGCCAGCTTGCCTACACCTCGCCCGACAAGCGCGCCGTTTTCGCCGCGCGACTGGCGATGCGCAGCGCGTCGGTCGACGCGGCCTTTCAGGCGTCGGCGGCGGAGAGCGCCAACCCGTCGCTGACGCGCACCGACGCCGGCTATATCACCGACAAGGCGACCTGGCTGCGCAAGGCGGGCCGCGTCGGCGAGGCGCGCGCGCTGCTTGCCGCGCCGCGTTCGCTCGCCAAGCCGCCGACCGATACCGAGGAATGGCTCGAAACGCTGCTGACCAACGCACGGCAGGCGAGCGACGGCGGCGACAAGACGACCGCCTATAATATCGCGCGCCAGCTCGACGACGCCTTCCCCGCGGGCACGGTGATCCGCGAGACGCCGCTCGGCGTGCGCGACGATTTTACGTCGCTCGCATGGCTCGCCGGGCAGCTTGCCTATCGCGACCTCCGGCGCCCGGCCGAAGCGGTGCGGCTGTACCGCGCCTATGGCGAGGCCGCGCGCTCGGCGCAGACGCGCACCAAGGGCTTCTATTGGGCGGGCCGCGCCGCGCTGGCGGCCGGCGACCGCGAAACCGCCAATAATTATTTCAACGATGCCGCGCAGCATTACGATCAGTTCTACGGTCAATTGGCGCTCGAGCGGCTGAACCGCCCGCAGCCCAAGCCGACGCCGAACCCGACCATCCAGGTCAGCAACGACGATCGCCGCGAATTCGAGGACGACCGGCTGGTGCGCGCCGCGCGCGCGCTTGGCGAGATCGGCGCGTGGCGCGAACAGTCGCAGTTCCTGCGCGCGCTGGCGCAAAAGGCGACGTCGCCCGCCGACCATGTCCTCGCGGGCAAGCTCGCGTCGCAGATCGGGCGCCCCGACCTGGGCGTGATGATCGGCCGCAGCGCGCAGGCGAACAGCCTCGACGCGGTCGAGGTCGCGGGCTTCCCGACCGTGCGCGTGCCCGCGGGCCACGAAAGCAACTGGACCTTCATCCACGCGATCACGCGGCAGGAAAGCCAGTTCGACCGCGCCGCGATCAGCCACGCCGGCGCGCGCGGCATGATGCAGCTGATGCCCGGCACCGCGCGCGAAGTCGCGGGCAAGCTGGGCATGAGTTACGATGCCGGATCGCTCACGACCGACACCAATTACAACATGATGCTGGGATCGACCTATTTTCAGCAGATGCTGCGCTATTTCGGTGGCAGCTATCCGCTCGCTGTCGCGGCTTACAATGCCGGGCCGGGCAATGTGAACAAATGGCTGCGCGCCAATGGCGACCCGCGCAGCGGCGGGATCGAGATGGTCGACTGGATCGAGGCGATCCCGATCTTCGAAACGCGCAACTATGTGCAGCGCGTGCTCGAAAACGCCGTGGTTTACGACACGCTGCGCGACGGCGGGTCGCGGCCGCAGGCGCCGCTGAGCTTCTACCTCGGCAAACGCACGCCCGGCTGACATTCAATGGCGGGGGAGAAGACGAATATCATCAGCCCGGCGGGCTACGCCGCGCTGCGCGCCGAATACGACGCGCTGCTGGGCGATGAGCGCCCCAAGCTCGTAGAGGTGATAAGCTGGGCCGCGGGCAACGGCGACCGCAGCGAGAATGGCGACTATATCTATGGCCGCAAGCGGCTGCGCGAGATCGACCGGCGGCTGGGCTTTCTCGCGCGACGGATGAAGGCGGCGCGCATCATCGATCCCGCGCAGCAGCCCGACAAGAGCCGCATCTGGTTCGGCGCGACCGTCGAACTCGCCGACGATGACGACGCGCGGCGTATCGTCACGCTGGTTGGCGACGACGAGGCCGAGGCGGGCGAAGGCAGGATCGGCTGGAACAGCCCCCTCGCCCGTGCCCTGCGCGGTGCCGCCGTCGGCGATCTGCGCACCGTGCGACTGCCCGCCGGGCCCAAGGAATGGGAAGTGATGGCGCTCAGCTATCCCGCAAGCTGATTTTCCGTCCGCTCCTCGTGCGTTCGCCGACTTCACCGGACGGAAAGACGGGTTGCGACCCATTGCGGACGTTGATGCAAAACCTGCAGGCACGCTAAAAGAGCGAATGAAGCAACGATCGGCCCCCTCCCATCTGAAATTCGCCGATGATGGAGCTCAGCACTTCCCTGAAGCCGCCCTGGGCGCACTCGACGATATCTGCGCCGCTCTCGACAAACTCCCTCGACAACGAGCTGGCGTCCGCATTCACGGCATTGCCGCGCTCCGACCGATTCTGGGTGCCAATGGCGCGGCGGGATCGGTTGCGGCAGCTTTTCTCGGCGACCGATGCCGTCCGGTCCGGGCCATCTTGTTTGACAAGACGGCGGAAACAAACTGGTCGCTCGCATGGCATCAAGATCGAACAATTTGTGTAAAGCAACGGATCGACGCTGAAAACTACGGCCCCTGGACGATAAAGGGGGGGATGCAGCACGTCGCACCGCCGTTTGAATTGTTGTCCCGGATGGTGACTCTCCGGGTTCACATCGACGATGTACCGGCCAACAATTCGCCGCTGTTGATAGCTCCCGGCTCGCACAATGCAGGGCGCGTGTCGACCGGCGAATATGACGGGGTGGTAGAACGGTGCGGTGTCTTTGCCTGCCTCGCGAATGCCGGGGATGTTTGGGCATATGCCACTCCAATCCTGCACGCTTCGGAAACACCTGATCTGCAGGCCCGCCGCCGGGTTTTGCAGATCGATTATTCGGCTGATGAGCTCCCGGGCGGGCTCGAATGGCTCGGGGTATAAGGGAAATCGGGAACCGGACATGACGCCCGCTCCCACACCGAACCCTCGATTGCTCCCGGCAAGGGTGTGCGCCCGATCACCGACAGCCGCTGGACGCCGCGCCAGCGATTGATAATCTGGCCGCGACCGGTGGGAGGATCATGATGCGAAGCCTGACGTTGATCGCCACATTTCTGCTGGGAAGCGCGGCGCACGCCGCGCCCGGGCGCGAACCGATGCAGCCGGTCTCCGACGCGACATTGAACGGCTGGCTCGAGATGGGCGAGGAGATCGAGGCGCGCGTCGATGGCGACCTCAACGGCGACGGCGATCCCGATACCGTCTATGTCGCCGCGAGCCCCGACGCGCGGACGCTTCACGTCCTGCTGAGCTATCGTGCCGAATTCGACCTCGGACACCAGCCGGCGGGAAGTTTCAGGCTCGAGCCCGATCGGCTGGGGCCCGCCGGCCTCTCGATCGACAGGGGTGTGCTGACGATCCGCGACCTGACGGGCGGCACCACCGCGCTGTCGGCCACCTATCGCTATCGTGCCGACAAGGCGAAAGACCCTCCGCGAATGCGCCTGATCGGGCTCGATGCGACGGTGTACAGCCGAACCTATGCCCATGACGGGGACGAAATGAGCTGGAACGTCGCGACCGGCGACACGATCACCAGCCTGCTCAAGGTCGCCACCAAGGGCGATCGGGGTTACGACAAGCTCTACACGCGCAAGTTCAACGGCCCGTGCGGACCATCTATATGGAGGATACGCCGGACGCCGAGGAAGAGCTGGTCGGCGCCACCAAAGCGAAATAGCCGGTGGTCAGGGCTGCAGCAGCGCGGGAATGATCCAGATGGCGGACAGGACGACAATCACCGCGATCAGCGAAAAGGCCAGAACGTAACGGACATTATGTCCCTTTACCCCGCTGCTCGCCTCGGTCTCGGTTACCTCGACATGGTCATCGACGACTTTCATGGTTCGTCTCCTCTTCTGGTCCGCCTAATACGCGGCCCGGCGCGGCGCGGTTCCCGCGTCGCCTGTCGGGAGAGAATGCCAGAGGGTCTGTAAGCCGGGTTCTGTCCACCCCTTTCGGGGATAGGCGATCATTCCTCTAGGCGGACGGTTACCCGAACGCTCAAGCAGTCAACCCGGACGGCTGGGCCGGAATCAGCCCTGGATAAATCCGTGCCATCCCTATTCGACCTTGCTCCCGGTGGGGTTTGCCGTGCCGCGTCCGTTACCGTCCGCGCGGTGCGCTCTTACCGCACCCTTTCACCTTTCGCCGGGCCGAAGCCTTTGGCGGTCTTCTCTCTGTGGCACTTTCCCTGAACCCGGCCGAAGCCCGGTCCGCCGGACGTTATCCGGCACCGTGATTTCCGTGGAGCCCGGACTTTCCTCCCCC
>NZ_JAEMQX010000266.1 GCF_016463645.1 Sphingopyxis sp.
GAGCGGGCTGCGATTGGGGTGCAGGCGGGCGATATGCAGGTGCCGGCCGCTCGGCGCGCGGCGCGCGGCCGGGCAGGGCCGACGGGGCAGGGCGCGTTCGCGGCGGACGCGCGCCGCCCCGGTCGCCGCGCGGCGTCACGAAGGTCTCGCCGGGCTCGGTCGCGGGCATGTTGCGGATCGGACGCGGGCGACCTGCGGTGCCTTCCTGCGGAACGGGACGCGGGCGGCCCGCACCCCAGTCGGGGCGGCCGGGACGTCCCGGGGTGCCCGTGGCCGGAGGCGTGCCTGTGGCGTCGTCGCCGCGGCCCGGGCGCGTGCCGCGCGGGCCGTCATTGTCGCGGTCGCCGCGGTGCCATCCGCCGGGGCGTCCGGGGCGGCCATCGCCGGGCCGGTCGTCGTGGTCGCCGCTGTTCCAGCCGCCGGGACGTCCCGGCTTCCAGTCCTTCCGCCCGCCGTGATGCTTCCACCAGGCGCGGCGTCCGCCCCAATAGTTCAGATACTGGCCGCGAAGCGGATAGCGGTTGCGGTAATTGTCGAACATCCACATCCCATAGCCGGGATAATAATAATCGTCGTACCAGCCGCCGCCGAACCCGATCTGGGCGAAGCCGCTGCCATAGTCGGCGCCGTCGTAACAATCATAGCCATAGCCGTCGTCATAGGCGTAGCCGTCATAATCGTAATAGGCGTCGCCATAGCGCGCCGCGCAATCGCCGCCCGACGCATAGCTCGCGCCATAGACGTCGCCATAATAGCAACCGCCGAGCATCGTCGTCGCAAGTGCGCCGAACGCGATCGAGAGGGGCCGTTTCAAACTCTTCGCCATGGGCTTTGTCCTTCAAGGTCCAACGGTTGCGACCCGTCACCCTGGCAAGCGAATTGCACGAGTCGAGTTGAATTTGCGGTGAATGGTGTCCCTTGGCAGGAAAGGCCTTACTTGCATCGATGTCAGTAGTTGGTTACGCCTGATGCCGGAACATGATGGACGAGGATCGACCCGATGAACGCGCCGACGAATATCCTGCCCGCACAGAGCGAATGGTCCGAAAAGCGCTTCGGCCCCGAAACGCGGCATTGGCTGCCGCGCAACCCGGGCAGCACGCTCGACCATATCCCGGGCGAGGACGGCATGCCGGTACTCGGCAACACGCTCGAACAGCTTCGCGACTATCCCGCCTTCACGCGCCGCATGGTCGCGAAATACGGCCGCGTCTATCGCAACAACAGCTTCGGCGGGCGCAGCGTCGCGTTGCACGGGCCCGAGGCGAACGAACTCGTCATGTTCGACCGCGAGAAGATATTCTCGTCCGAACAGGGCTGGGGCCCGGTGCTGAACCTGCTCTTTCCGCGCGGGCTGATGCTGATGGATTTCGAGAAGCATCGCGCCGACCGCAAGATATTGTCGGTCGCGTTCAAGCCCGAACCGATGCGACATTATGCCGATTCGCTGAACGAGGGGATCAGGGATCGCATCGGCAAATGGAGCGGCAAGACCTTCAAATTCTATCCGGCGATCAAGGAACTGACGCTCGACCTCGCCGCGACCAGCTTCCTCGGCATCCCGTGGGGTCCCGAGGCCGACAAGGTCAACAAGGCGTTCGTGGACATGGTGCAGGCGTCGATCGGCGTCGTGCGCGTGCCCTTGCCCTTCACCGCGATGGGCCGCGG
>NZ_JAEMQX010000007.1 GCF_016463645.1 Sphingopyxis sp.
TTCGTCGACGGGCAGGACGATGTCACTGTCACAACGAACAAGCTCAGCAACCTAGACGGGGATTCAGGCGAATTCTGGGAAGTCATCGTCGAGAAACCCCAGAGGATGGGGCTCGCCGCGCTTTTCCTTGGCAGCGCCCCGACGGCGCGCGCGCGCGCCGTGGCCGGAACCGCCTCGGGCGGAGCCGCCTGTATCATCGGCCTCAGCACGAGCGGCACAGCCGTCTCGATCGACAACAACAACAGCATCAGCAATCCAGGATGCGCCGTCTATTCGAATGCGAATATGTCGATGAAGAACGGCAGTACGATCAACGGCGCAGCCTTTGTCGCGGGTTCCATAAACAAGCAGAATGCGGGCCAGATCTCGATTGGCCAAGAAGTCACCGGCGTAACACCGATACCCGACCCCTATGCCGACGTTCCGTCGCCAGGCCCCTGCACCAACTCGGCGAAGATCACGAACGGCGGCAATTATTCCGCAGGCCAATTCTGTGGCGGCATCGAAATCAAGAACAACGCCAGCAACAATACACTGAACCTTGCTTCGGGAACCTACGTTGTTGGCGGCATTCTGCGATTGGACAACGGCGTCACGATCAACGGAACCGGGGTCACGCTCTTACTGAGGCCCGGCACAACCGTGTCGCTCGGCAACAATCTCATTTTCAATTTAACAGCCCCGACGAGCGGGAGCTATGCCGGCATTGCGATGATGGGCCGTAATCTGGGAACGAATATTCTCGCGTGGAACAATGCCACCTTCAATGTTCAGGGAGCTCTCTATTTCCCTAACCAGGAACTATCGATCAAGAACAACAGCGTGTTCAACTCTGCGCAATGCACGCAATTGGTCGGACTTGTCGTCTCGATCAACAATAATGCCAATATGAACGACGAATGCCCGGGATCGGGGATCCGGGACGTAGGCGACGGCAAGGTTGCGTTGCTGGTATGAGGCGCCCCCAAATGATAACACCGGCGTTGATGAAACGATTTCTGAGCGATCGATCGGGCGCCAGCGCCGCAGAGTTCGTTTTGGTCCTGCCGATATTGGCAATCCTGCTGTTCGGCGCGGTCGATGTCGGCGGACTGGCGTGGGCCAAGATACAGGTCGGCGCAGCCGCGCGCGCGGGCGCGAGCTACGCGTTGACCAACGGCTTTGATGAAGCCGGGATCAACAGCGCGGTGACCAATGCGACCGGGTTGACGGTCACCGCGGGCACCCCGACACAGACCTTCGGCTGTCCCGACGTCGCCAATGGTGTTGTCGAGGTAGAGGATGACAGCGTCGCGTGTCCCGATAGCGGAGAACTGCCGGGGGATTATGTGACCGTCGGCGCAAGCGCCGACTATAGTCCGATCTTCGGCTGGCCGGGGTTGGCGAATCCGGTGCCGCTTTCGGCCGAAGCAAAGGTCCGCATCTCGTGACGCGGCGCTTGCATTCGGACCGCCACGGTTCGGTCGCCGCCGAGTTCGCCCTCGTCATTCCCTTGCTATTACTCCTGTCGTTCGGAATTATCGAATTCGGCCGGACGATGTGGGTGCGCAATTCGCTGCAGTCGGCGGTCGAGGATGCCGCGCGCTGCTATGCGCTCAAACGCCCCCAATGCACGACGGTCGTCGACGTGAAAAGCTATGCAGCGAGCAAGGCGATGGGCGTTCCGGTGACGGGCGACGCTTTTGAAGCGACGGTCGCCGCATGCGGCAGGCAAGTTACGGCCGACTATTCGTTTGTTGCGATGGTACCGATCATCCCTCTCGATTATACGATCAGCGCAAGCGCCTGTCGCCCGGCACCGGCTTGATCGCCTACGGCGGATTCCTCGCGCTCGTTCAGAAGGACATCCGAATTCCCAGTCAGGGATAGGTCCAGAGCAGCGAGCCGATTCCGCCCGTCGCGATCGCCAATCCATAAGCAATCCGGCGCGTCCTGAAGCCGCCCTTCGTGCGATCGGCTGAATCGAGGAGGGTCGACATCAGCCGCAGGAAAACCACCAGCACAACCACCACCGCCCCGCTCAACGACACGGCAAGTAGCAGGAGCCAGCCGTTCGAGAGTCCGAACCACCAAGCCACCGCAGCATAGAGCTTGACATCGCCGCCGCCGAACCAGCCGAAGTGAAACAGAAGCATCCCGATCCCCAACGCGATCCCGAAATGCAGGAGGTGCGACCATAGCGGCGCGACGAAAGGAAAGCCGGCGAACCACGCGATGCCGCCGAGCAGAAGCAGAAACAGCGGATAGAGGTTGGGGATGGTGAAGCGTCGCGCGTCGGAATAGGCGGCGAGTGCAAGAATGGCCACATAGATGGCCTTGATTGCGATCAATGCGCGGTCCCTTCGCCCTTGCGGCCCGTTACCGCGGCATATTGCTGCCAGAGCTGCTCGTCATGACGCGGTCGCGCGATCAACGCTTGACCCAGCAACGCCTCCGCAAGATGGGAATGGCTCGCGCGTTGCGCACCGAGGCCGGCGTATTGAAGGCGCCGGCTCCACACCAAATCGCTGTCCGACGACCGCCGCAATGGCTGCCGACCGAGCATCCCGTTTGCATAGTCCAGATTGATCCGTGTCTCCGTCTGGTCCGGATCGACGAGCAGAAGCGCGGAAAGGATGCTCGCCGCCTCCAAGGCATCGCCGGCGGCGATCAGGGCAACGCCGAGATCCCTTTGCACGCCGCCATTCGCGGGGTCGAGCGACAGGCTTTTGCGAAACGCCGCGACCGCAGCTGGCGCCCGATCGCGAGCAAGATGCAGCCGGCCGGCGCTGCGCCAGAACACCGGATCTTCGCCGCAGGCCTTTTCGGCGCGCGTCGCAAGTTGGTCCGCCCCGTCGAGCCGGGATATCCGGACAAGAGCGATCATTTCAGCAGCCAGTTTCCTGCATTTCCACCGCCCGTCGGGGTCGACCGACGTCAGGAGTGAGGCCGCCTCGGCAGGTTGTCCAACCGCGATGAGCCATTCGGCGCGCAGCAGGTCCACCTCGCCGTCAGGGTCTCCGGACGGCTTCGCCAGACGATCCAACAGCGCCTCGGCTTCCACATATCGCTGCCCCGTCAGCGCATCGTCGACCGCGCGAAGCAGAGCCCCCCTCGGCGTTTCTGTTTCCTTTGCCGACGATGCCGCCGGTTCGGATGCCGACAGGCCGGTAGTTGAGACGGCGCAGAGGACCAGTCCCATCCCGACGGCAGTGATCCGATCGAGAAGCCGATACATCAAATCGCGGCCTGCGCAGTCGGCAGGCCGACGCCCGCGAAATAACCGAGACGATTGATCTGATCGAGATAGGCGGCGACCAGGCCGAGATAGACCTTGTTGCTCATTCCCGCAGGCTGGGGCATGGCGACCGCACTTTCCGGAACGATCGAGCACACCGATCCGGCCACCCGGGTCGCGATGAACACCTCGCCGACGCTGATGCGCAGCATCCGCATTCCGTCCGTATCGCTCCGGTCGCCAGGATTGGCGCTCGCCAAGCAGGCTATCGCCATTTCGTCAGACGAGGAAGGAGACAACGTGAGCGGGCGGTCTGAAAGCCGGGCCTCGATCAGCAAAGGGCTAAAACTCGTACCGAGAGGACTCGATTTACGCAATTCGCCACCTGCGATCGCCAATGCATGTTCG
The DNA here is from genome assembly GCF_016463645.1 of Sphingopyxis sp. Taxonomy (GTDB): domain Bacteria; phylum Pseudomonadota; class Alphaproteobacteria; order Sphingomonadales; family Sphingomonadaceae; genus Sphingopyxis. Next base: position 3,626 of record NZ_JAEMQX010000007.1, read on the forward strand.
GCCGGCGACGGCTCGGCAGATAAGCCCGGCTCGGTTGCAGGCGAGCGGGACATTTCCGCGGGCTCGCCCGCCGGTGCGCCTGCCCCCTCGGCCAGCAGTGATCGGCGTTTCTCCGATTGCCGCGATGCCGCATAAAAGGTCGCGAGATTGCGGCGGGTTCGCTGGTCATCGGTCCGCAAGGCCAGCGCCCTTTGAAAATATCGCTCTGCCACATCGCGCCGGCCGATACCATCATATGCGACAGCCAGGCCGTTCAGACTGTCGACCTCGAGAGAAGGATCGCGGCTCGCCGCCTTGAACAGTTCGATTGCCAAGCCATACTGCCCGGAAGCAAGAAAAATGCGTGCCCGTTCGAGAGATTGCGCCGACGAAAGGCCCGCGAGAACGGGGACATCCCTGACCATGGGCAGCGCCGACTGCAGGCGCGGACCAAAGGAGCAACTGGTCAATGCCAATGCCGCGATGATCATGCCAGGTAATGGACGGAAGCGCATGATCAACCGCTACCAGTCATGGCCGGCGCAACCTCACGGATCACGCGAACGGCGGCGGGCAGCATCAACACGCCGACCATGACGGGCAGCATGCAGGCAACGAGGGGAATCGACAGGAGGACCGGCAGGCGGTGCGCTTTTTCTTCCGCTCGCATCCTGCGCTTTTCGCGCATCTCCGAAGCATAGATACGCAGCGTCGTCGCGATGCTGGAACCAAGCTTGTCGGACTGGATCAGGAGGGTCGAAAAGGCACGAATTTCGTCGACGCGCGTGCGGTCCGCCATCGCACGTAACGCCTCTTCGCGGCTGGCGCCGGCGCGCAGTTCCAAGGTCGTCTGCAAAAGCGTTTCCGCGACGAGCGGGTGCGATGTGGTCATTTCCCGGGCTACCCGGTCGAGCGCGGCTTCAAGCCCCATCCCCGCCTCGACGCAAACCAGCATCAGATCCAGGCAATCCGGAAAGCCGTTCACGATTTCCTGACGGCGGCGATCCGCCCTGGCGGTCAGATAGAGGTTCGGCAGGATGAGCCCCATCACCGCCAGACCGGCTCCCTGAAGATAGAGGTTCAGCAAAGAGACTGGCTTGTCCGAAGCCAGCTGCGGCAAGACGACCAGCGATGGCAAAAGGATGATCAGCAGCAGACGAACGAGCGTGAAAATCTTTGGCGCCTGGGGCGACCGATAACCCGCTGCAATCATCTTGCCCTGCAGGGCTTTGGGGTCGGAGTCGCCCAGAGAGAATCCGCCCCGCTCGATCCTTTCGGTCAGCTTGGCCCAAGCGCTCGTCTTGGCGACCATGGCTTCCTGCATGGCCGATGCGCTTTCCGGGATGGCGCGCTTCGATTCCTGTCCCAGACGGTCCAGAATCAACTTGCGACTCAACAGCGTCCTGATCGCCAGAAAGGCAAGCGCGGATACGAGAGCGAACAAGAGCAGGAGGACCGCCCATCGCATGAGGGGAGACAAGGCGATTTGTTCGACCATGCTACACTTTCAGGTCCACCATCCGTCGGATGGCGAAAAAGCCGATCAGATAAAGGAGCAAGATCCCGGCGAAACCGAAGATGAAAATCGGGTCTCCCGCAACATCGAGGTAGAAACCGGGATTGACCGTAAACAACACGGCGAAAGCCAGGATCGGCAGAATGGTCAGAACGAGCGCGGTCATTCTGCCCTCCGAACTGAGCGCGCGAACCTTCATGAACATGCTGGCGCGCTCGCGAATGACCCGGCTCAGATTCTCCAAGATTTCCGCCAGATTCCCTCCGGTTTCCATCTGGACGGAAACCGACACGACGAACATGTCGATATCGGCCAAGCCCCAGCGCTGAGCCATGCGTGACAGGGCTTCGCGCAACCCGAAACCAAAAGCGATCTCGTCGGCAACGATACCGAATTCGGTGCCGACGGGATCTTCCATTTCCTCGACCAGCAGGTTGAGTGCCGCCGGGATCGGATGCCCTGCGCGCAATCCGCGGACGAAAACATCGAGCGCGACCGGAAATTGGCTCTCCAGGCGACGGCGGCGGGAATCGGCGAGCCGACCAATCACCATCCAAGGCAATAATATACCGACAACAGCACCCATTGCGACCGCCAACTGGATCACGCCAAAGGTGACGGCGACGCCCGACCACGCCGAGAGAGAGAGAATCAGGCCGCTCACAACCGCTGTGCCGAGCAGCATCGCGCCGAACACCTCGCGGGCGGGACGCTTGATATTTGCGGCGTTAAGCGTCCGGTGAAAGGCACGCGCTGCGTTGGAAACCCATTGCGGAGCGCCCGGTATGTCGTGCGGCATGTCCTTGCGGAGTTTCGCGGTTACCGTCTCCCGGTCGATACCGGCCTCGATCATACGCAGGCGCGCATTGACCGCCCGGCTTTTGGCGCGTCGGTCCGCGATGGCGCCACCGGCCAGTTGCGCCACGAGCACGATGAACGCGAAAAGTGCCAACATCGTCACAAAACGAAGAGCCGTCTCGTTCATATCATGCCACCGGCCGATCGGGCCGAAACAGATCCGGCGACAGTTCGATACCATGCGCTGACAGGGTCTCGAGGAACTTGGGTCGAATGCCCGTCGCCTCGAAATGACCGAGCACGCGATTGTCGGTGTCGCGTCCGGTCATGCGGAACAGGAATATGTCCTGCATGGTGACGATCTCGCCTTCCATGCCGGTGATCTCCGACAGGCTGAGCAGCCGTCGGCGGCCATCCGAAAGACGGCCGATCTGCACCACGACATTGATCGCCGACGCGATCTGCGCCCGTGCCGCGCGCGGCGACATTTCGATACCGCTCATGCTGACCATCTGTTCGACGCGAGCCAGCGCGTCGCGCGCGGTGTTGGCGTGGACGGTCGTCATCGAGCCGTCGTGACCGGTATTCATCGCCTGCAGCATGTCGAACGCCTCACCGGCGCGAACCTCGCCGATGATGATACGGTCCGGGCGCATCCGAAGCGCGTTCTTTACCAGGTCGCGCTGCGTCACCTCGCCCCTGCCCTCGATATTGGGGGGACGCGTCTCGAGACGCGCAACGTGCGATTGTTGCAATTGCAGCTCGGCCGAATCTTCGATGGTGACGATGCGCTCGCGTTCGTCGATGAAGGACGACACCGCATTGAGCAGGGTCGTCTTGCCCGATCCGGTGCCCCCCGAAATCAGGATGTTGCGCCGCGCCGCAACGATTCCCTTCATCACCTCCGCGACGGCCGCCGGAACGCTGCCGAACTCGACCAGTTTCGCCATATCTATAGGGATGTGCGAAAATTTGCGGATCGAGAGCAGCGAGCCATCGAGCGCCAGCGGCGGCACAATCGCGTTGACGCGCGACCCGTTCGGCAGACGCGCGTCAACGAACGGCGAAGACTCGTCGATCCGACGCCCCACACCGCTCGCAATTTTCTGGATGATACGAAAAAGGTGTCGCTCATCCTTGAAGCGCGTGTCCACATGCTCGAGCAACCCCAAGCGTTCGACGAAAACCGTGTCGTGGCCATTGACCAGAATATCGGTGATCGTTTCGTCCTGGAGCAACGGTTCGAGCGGCCCCAGTCCGAGCAGTTCATCGAGCACATTACTCACGAGCGTTTTGCGCTCGATCGCGGTCAGCGCCATCTGGTGCCGACCGAGGATGCCGGCGATCACGTCGCCTGCCTCCGCTTCGATCTGCGCGCGCGACATCTTGTCGAGCTGAGCGAGGTTTATTTCGTCGAGCAGTTCGCGGTGAACCTGCACTTTCAGCGACAGAAGCGCCGCACCGCGCTCGGGAGCGCCGTCGCCGGACGCTGCCGCCATAACCGGCGCGCGCGCGGCCGCCTCGTCCGCCTTTGAACCCTTTTGCCGCTGGACCTGCCACATATGACCTAGCCCCTGCCCAGCGCCGCGGCGATCTGCCCGGCCAGCGCCGCGAGATCGGTTGCGACCTTGTTCTTGCGGGCGACCGCGCCGACGAGGACACCCTGATCCTGCGCCGACTGGACAACCGCATAGTCGCTGTGGACGGTCGCGAATATCGGATAGCGGAGCGCGTCGGCCGCATCCTGCACCCCGATCGTCCGGAACATCCGCTTTTCGACGCGGTTGGCGACGATCCGGATGCGCGAGGGATCGATCCCCGTTTCCTCGAACAGGGTGAGCCGCCGGCGCGCCTGGCGCAGGCTGCCGATCGACAGATCGACCACGAGCAGAATCAGGTCCGCCTTGTCGATCGCCGACAGCGTCCAATTGGCCCAGTTGCCGGGCAGGTCGAGCACGACATGGTCATACTGCCGCCGCGCGAGGTCGAGTACCCGCATCAACTGGTCGATCTCGACGGCTTCGAGCGGCGCGATCTTCTCGGGCGCCGCGATCACTGCTACGCCTTCGTCGCTGGCCGCAACGCTGCGCAGCAGCTCGCCATCGACCCGCGCGCCCGCATCCAGCAATTCGTCCATCGTAAGCCCGGAAGGGCGGCCAAGATAGGAGGCCGCATTGCCGAACTGCAGATCGAGATCGACAAGGCAACAGCCTCGCTCGCTCGTCCCGCCCAGAAAGTGGGCGAGGTGCGTCGCGATGGTCGTCGCCCCGATCCCGCCAACGCTTTGCGCAACCGCAATCACCGGAGCCAGTCCGGCGTCGGCGATCGCCTCCTTCGCCGTCGCGGCGAGCAGATTATTGACCGCGTCGTCGAATTCGGCACGCTGGATCGGCAGCGCGATGACGTCGTCGACCCCCTGGCGGATCAACGCGCGCGTCGTGGCGAGATCGCCGTCGCGCATCGCGACGATCAGCGGCAAGCCGGGATGACGCGCGCGGAGCGCGGTCAGCCGCTGCATCGACCGCGGATCGCCCGCGCCGAGCTCGACGACGAGCAGCTCGGCATCGCCGATCATGTCGGGCAGAACCGGCGCATCGGCAGCGAGGCTCACCAGTTCGAAAGACAGGTTCGAAAATTCATCGCGGGAAAGCGCCGAACGTGCGAACTCCTCTTCGGATATCAACAATTTGATCTTGCAGTTCAAGCGCAGGAATCCATCGTTTGCGGGCGCTTCCATATCGATATTCTTGCCCACGGCCCCATCCCCGTCCTATTTCGGCCCGCCGGTTTCCGTATCGGTCGTGCGGATCGTATCGGGTTGTTTCACCTTGTCGGTCCGGTAGCGATCGACCGCCTTGGCGGCCTTTGCCCCCTCGGTGGTGGGGATCGGATCCTCATATTGCGGGTCGGGATTGACGACCTGCGCCGCCATCGTCTGTCGCACGGCATTGCCGAAGGTCACGTCGGTCGGCGTACAGCCGGCGACGATCAGCGCCAGGGCGGCCGCTGCGCCAAGACGGAAATCAATATTCATAGCCGCTTCCTTCCTTGGGACGTTCCGCGGTTCCCGTCTTTGCCGGCGGCATCTGCTGAACCGGTGGGACGGCGGGAACCGCGGTGTCGGTGCGACCCAACAGGAACAGGTCGATCTCGGCCGGGTCGCCGACGCGCTCGGTTGGCAAGGTAACCTGGTTCGATTTGATCGGCTGGACGAGACGCGGGGTGACGACGATCAGCAATTCGGTTTCGCCGCGCTTGAAGCCCGACGAACGGAACAGCGATCCGATGATCGGAATCGAGCCGAGCAGCGGCACCTGGCGCACCGTCGTCGCGAAATCCTGACGGATCAGCCCGGCGATGGCGAAGGATTCGCCATCGCGCAGTTCGAGCGTGGTCGACGCGCGCCGCGTCTGGAGTCCCGGGATGGTGATGTCGTTGAGGACGATCGAATTGTTCGGATCGATCGAGCTGACCTCGGGCTCGACGATCATGTTGATCACGCCGTCGGCGAGGATCGTCGGCGTGAAGCCCAGGCTGACGCCGAAGGGCTTGAACTCGATCGTGATGCTCGCGCCACTGCTATCGCCGCCAAGGCCTCCGCCGCCCTGGACGACGGGAATCGGAAATTCGCCGCCGGCGAGGAAGCTCGCCTTTTCGCCCGAGAGCGCGACGAGCGTCGGTTCGGCGAGCGTCTTCGCCAGCCCCTTGTCCTCAAGTGTGTCGAGCACGCCAAGGATATTGAGTCCCCCCAGCGTGAAATTCTTGCGGAAAATACCGAAGCTTTCGGTGATCGACGAAAGCTTCAATACGCCCTCGCCGGTATCCGGGTCGGGAATGAGCTGCGCGCCGTTGCCCAGCACGCCGTCGAAACTGCCCGACCGGTTGCGAAGGAAGCCGCTGACGCCGATTTCCTTGCCAGTCTGGCGGTTGATTTCCGAAAAACGAACCTCCAGCATCACCTGCTGGCTCGACCCGACCCCCATCATGTTGACGACCTTGTCGCCCGCATAGGTGCCCGCGATCTGGACCGCGTTCTGCGCCGCCGAAGCGCTGCTGACGACGCCCGACAGCACGACCGCGTCGTTCGCGATGCGGGCGCTGATATTTTCCCCGGGCATCAGTTCCGAAAGCTGGCGGCGCAGCGACAGAACATCGGGGCCGACCGCGACGTCGACGATGGTGATGACGCGCCCGCCCTTGTCATAGACGGTCAGGCTGGTCGTCCCCATCTTCTTGCCGAGCACATAGATGGAGCGGTCGGAAATCGGCATGATGTCCGCAATCTCTTCGGACCCGATCATCGCGCGGCCGAAGGGACGGTCGAGCGTCACCGTCTGGCTCTTGTTGAGCGGCACGTCGAGCTGTCCGGCGTGGACGCCGGCAGCGCTCATCTGCGCGTGCGCGACGGGCGACACGGCGGCGAAGGCCAGCGGCAGCGCGAGCGCAAGAGCGACCCGGCGCATGACGCGGCGGCGATTGTCACGAGCCATGGCGTTTGACCTCATAGGTGGTGGTGGAAACGCCGCGGACGATTTCGACCGACGGCCCTGCGGGACGCGGCGGCACGGCGGGTGCAGGCGCGCGCGGCGCGGCATAGCGCGGCGCCGTCACCGGGGTTTCGCTGTAGAAACCGGGCGGCAGGCCGGCTAGGCCGGGCGAGGATTGCGGTTGGCCGCGGCGTGACACCGAGCGCCAGCCGCCGCCCAGATCCTGCTGGGTAACGGTCTGGTTGGCGCCGTCCTCGATGCTCGTCACGTTGCGAAGCGCGAGCGAGATGGTGCCGACCTCGCTTGCCAGCGCGAGTTTCTGCGCGCCGAAGGCATCGACCTCCAGCGTCGCAGTCTTCGCGACCTTCGGGTCGGTCTTGTCCTCGTCGGATACCTGGTCGACCGCGATGACGCGCACCTTTTCCAGCACAATGTCGGTCATCCGGTCCTTGTCGCCGGCACCCTCGCCGCCCATTTCGCGCGTCACGAGCACGTCGACGACATCGCCGGGGGTCACGAGCCCGCCGACGCCGGTCACCGCGTTGACCCCGACCGCGACGGCGCGCATCCCCTCGGGAAGCAGCGCCGAGACCGCGGCGCGACCGCCGGTTCCGGTGATCTTGGATGAAAGAATGGGTTCGCCGACCGCGATCGGGCGCAGCGCCACGCGCGGACCGCGCGGATTGCCGACGACACCGATGGCCGTCCTCAACGCCCCTTCAGGCATCGAAGCGGCGGGCCAGCCGACAATTTTCGTATTCTGTGCGGTCAATTCGGTGCCGAAATCCAGCGGCTGCGCCGCCACCAGCACCGGCACAAGCTGCGCCTGTTCGGTCCGCAGCTTTTCCTGCTTTTCAATCCCGCTGAAATAGGCGTTCGCCAAAAAAGCGACGAACAAGCCTAAAACGACTGCCACCCCGGCAACTATGCCGTTCCGTCCCGAAAACATAGGCCGCCCCCACTGACCTGAACAATATTGACCGGACGCTATTCAGCGTCCGGTCGATAAAGAGCTTTAGGGGGTAGGCGTGTATTCGAGATTGTCGATCTCACCTGCCGCTCGTTCCATCGCGCCGCCGATGGCGTCGCCGAGAATGACCGAACCGGCGGCGATGCCAGTGCCGATGATCGCGAGGATCAGGACATATTCCGCGGCCGAAGCGCCGCTTTCGTCACGCACGAAATTCTTCAGAAAATTCTTCATTGGTCCGACTCCTTACCGCCACCGAGAGGCGGTGATGTCCGGCCTGCCCTCCCCCATGGAGGCGGTCGGACATTCCCGGGGAAGGAGTGCATAGGAACCGACGCGACCCGGTTTTGAAACTGCGGCTTGCGCCGGTTCAACCTGTCAATGCGGCCCCCCCTCAGGAACCCCATGATTGAAACGCTTTTGCCCGCTACGGTCAATAAATTATTAACCTGCATTACCAGCACTTTAATAACTAATTTTTGTTAACCATTTGGCAGAAAACCGCCGATTTGAGGTTAACGGTGCTCGTGAGTCGCTCGCGAGTCGGCGGCGATTCGTAACTATTAGTTACCGCGCACTTTTTGACCTTGCGGAGCGACCGGGCTGCATTTCGACGCGATGCCGCTCCGCCACGGCCCCGCACCTCCTCGCGCACTGCAACCAAGTCCCCTACGATTTGTTAACCATGCCGACTTTACAAGCTCCACAGGACAGGGGAAGGTTTGCGACATGACCAGTCGGGCAATCCGGACGATGAAGGAGCGGCTGTTCCGCCAGAGCGTGCGCTTCGTTGCGCCGCTGGAGGACAAGGTTCGCGGGCTGCTGCTCGGCTGGACGGTCGTGGTCGCGCTGATCTGCCTCATCCGCATCCTGTTTCCCGTCATGCCCGCGCATGGTCTGCCGTCGTTGCTGGTGCTGTTCGTGCCGCACATGCTGATCCTCGCGAGCCCCTTCTTGGCCTATTGGACCGCCAATGCGCTGTTCCCGCGCGGCACCGACTTCGGGCAACCCGAAATCCGCCTCGCGCGCGTTGGAAGCTGGCGCTCGCTGGGCGTGCTGGAGGCTCGCGACCATCCGGCCTTCGGTCCCGTCGGGATCATGGCGTCGTTGTTGCTCGGCATGTTGCTGAACGTCCCGGTCCGTACCGCCGAATTCATGGCGGGCGTTCCCGCAATGACGGGGTCGGCGCCCATATGGGGCCAGATGATCTATTTCGCGATGGCGACCGATCTGATCGTCATGAATTTTCTCTACACACTCTGCTTCTTCATGGCGCTGCGCCGTATGCCCTTTTTCCCACGCATGCTGCTTCTGGCTTGGGGTGTCGACGTCGCCTCGCAAATCCTGATCGCCCAATATGTCAGCGGCGCGCCGCACCTGCCCGCAGAGGTCGCGGCGGCGATCGCCCCGCTGCTGGAGAGCAATCTCAAAAAGGCGTTCATCAGCATCGTTATCTGGATGCCCTATCTGATCCTGTCCGAACGCGTGAATGTCACCTATCGCTGGCGCCAGCCGGCGTAGCCGTCGATTACTGTCGCCGCCGGGACGAGCCTGCGCCCCCGGGGCGTTTCTGTAAGCAACTCACTGCAATCGAACGGGAAGTAGGCGACGGTCTGTCGCAATAACCTCACCGATGATCTGTATAATGCTGCCTTAACCATATTGCGGTGCAGCATGGCGAGCCGATCGAGGTTAACCTCGCTGAAACAGCAAGGGGTCGTTCGTCATGTCAAGCCTGTACATCTCGCCCGCCGGTTCCGGGGACAAAAGTGGCCGCGATATCGACAATGCAGCGTCGATCGGTTCGCTCAACACGATGATCGGACGGGCGGGACCGGGGGGAGAGGTGCTGCTGCTGGCCGACAAAGGCGATTATAACGTCACCGGCATCCTGGGTATCACGCGCGGCGGGGCGGACGGCCAGCCGGTGGTGGTGCGCGGCATCGATTCCGCCGGCAAGGCCATGGCCGCGCAGTTCACCGGCTCGCGCGCCCCCGACTGGCAAGCGGGCGATGCTTCGGGCAACGAGCTGTTCAAACTCGGCACCGGCGCGGACAATCTCATGTTCCGCGACTTGCAGATCGACAATGTCGGCACCGCCTTCCGCGTCACCGCCGATCTCGGCAATCTCCATATCGAGGATGTTGACGCGAACAATGTCCGCCGCTTCTTCGAGGATTATGCCAGCGCGCCCTCGGGTACCGCGACGATCAGCGGGCTGACGATCCGCGATGTCGACGTGCAGGGCTTTTCGAGAGCGGCGATCCGCCTCCAGTACGACACCAGCAATGTGGTGATCGACAATGTGAGGGCGGACATGGCCGGGCAAACGGGCGACGACCTGCCCGCAGGTGTGCATCTCGACGGCACCGTGCACAATGTTACACTGAGCCGGGTGGTGATGGAGAATATCCAGAGCACCGCCGGTGCCTATTTCAACGGCGATGGCTTCGCAAGCGAGCGCGGCGTCCATGACGTACGCTTCATCGACACGGTCGCACGCGGCAACAGCGACGGCGGCTACGACCTGAAGTCGAGCGGCACGTTGTTGATCCGCGCACTCAGCGAGGAGAACGGTCGCAACTACCGGCTGTGGGACGAGGCGACGCTGATCGATTCGGTCGGCCTGAACCCGGTGCTGCGCGGCGGCATCTCCGAACAGAACCAGCTCTGGCTCGATGACGCTGCCAACGTCACCGTGATCGGCGGACGCTTCGATGATGCCGGATCGCGCACCAAGGTGATCTCCTCGCAGGGGCGGCTCATCCTGGAGGGCGTCGAGATCACCCGGTCCGAACTCGCGACGCTTGCCACCCGCGATTCGCTCGCCGGTCTGGTCGGTGTCGAGACGATCCGCGAAACGTTGACCGTCGATCAGGGCGAAGCCTCGCCCGGCGCGACCGACTTTATCGCGCTGCTTCCACTGCCCGCCACCGCCACCGCGGATGCGATGCTCGGCACTGCGGGCGACGACATCTTTCTTGTCGATGACACCGATGACCGGATCACCGAAGCCGCCGGCGCCGGGTTCGACCGGATCGAGACGACGCTCGACAGCTATACCCTCGGCGGGAATGTCGAGGCATTGATCCGCCGTGGCGCCGCCGATTTCACGGGCGATGGAAACGCGCTCGCCAACGCGATGATCGGCGGCGCGGGTAGCGACACGCTGGGCGGGCTGGGCGGTAATGACGACATCGCCGGCAATTCGGGCGATGATACGCTCGCGGGCGGTAATGGCGAGGATCTGCTCCGGGGCCAGTCGGGTGCCGACGTGCTGATTGGCGGCTGGCAGTCGGATACGCTCACCGGCGGCATGGGCGCGGACCGGCTGGTCGGCGACCAGGAATGGCTGAGCAGCCAAGGCGCCAACGACCGGCTCGACGGCGGCGACGACGCCGACCTGCTGATCGGCGATGCGACCAATGTCTATGGCAGCGGCAAGGGAGGCAACGACCGGCTGACCGGTGGCGCGGGCAACGACATACTGATCGGCGACGGCGACGTGATGCGGGACAGCGCGAGGGGCGGCGCCGACACGCTGGAGGGCGGCGACGGCAATGACTGGCTCTATGGCGACGGCCGGGAGGCGGCCGCGACGGTGACCGGCGGCGCCGACAAGCTCTATGGCGGCGACGGCCCCGATCACCTGATCGGCGGCGGCGGCAACGACCTGCTCGCTGGCGGAGCTGGCGCCGACTGGTTCGTCTTCGCGCCCGGATCGGGTGCCGACGAGATCAGCGACTTCGCCCCGGGCACGGACCATATCGATCTCAGCGCCTTCGACATCGCATACGAGCAGCTCGGTTTCACGACGAGCAGCGACGGGGTCCGCATCACCATGGGCGCAGACAGCATCTTCGTCCGCGGCGCGCAGGCGTTTTCGCCCGACGATTTCGTCTTCGGCTGAGCCCCGCGTCAGCCGAAGACGAAGTCCGCCTGATCGAGTGCGGTAACGCCGCGCACGAAGATCGTGTCGGTGCCACCCAGCTGGATCGTCACCCCCGCGCTGCTCGTGGTGAAGCGTAGCGCCTCATAGGCGATGTCGAAGGCGCTGAGGTCGATCCGGTCGGCCTCGGCGCCGCCGCGCGCGAAGTCGGTGATCTCGTCGGCGCCCGATCCGGCCGCGAAGACGAAACGATCGCTCCCGCCCCCGCCGGTCAGCTTGTCCGCCCCGCCGCGCGCGCCGGCCGCCATGTTGACCGCATCGCCGTACAGCACATCGTTGCCGAGCCCGCCTGTCAGCGTATCGGCGCCGCCGACCCCGTTCGCGGTCATGCTCATCCCGTCGCCGACCAGTACATCATCGCCATCGCCGCCGTCGAGATTGTCCCTGGCGGCCAGCGAAGAGATCCATTCGGTATCGCCGACGAGGAGATCGTTGCCCGCGCCGCCATAGAGCCGGTCGGTCTGCTGGCCACCGTACAGCGTGTCGTCGCAATCATCGCCGTAGAGCGCATCCTCGTTCTTACCGCCATCGAGCCGGTCGGCGCCGATGCCGCCGCGCAACGTGTCGTTGCCGTCGTCGCCCGAGAGCGCATCGTCGCCTTCGCCGCCGGTCAGCACATTGGCTCCGGCGCTGCCCAGCAATACGTCGGTGAAGGCGGAGCCCTGAGCATTCTCGATACTCACCAGCCGGTCGCCCATGGCATCGCCGCCAGTCGCAGTCTGCGCGCGCAGGTTGACCAGCACACCGCCGAGCGAACCAGCATATTCCGCAGTGTCCGATCCCGCGCCGCCGTCGAGTATATCGCCGCCCGCCCCGCCGCGCAGCACATCCGCGCCGTCGCCGCCAGCCAGCCGATCCTCGCCGCCGCTGCCGACGATGAAATTGTCGAGCGCATTGCCCGTCATCGTCGCGCCGATCGTTCCGGTATAGACGAGCTCCTCGATATTGGCGCCAAGCGTGTAGCTGGTCGCGGCGGTGCGGATGCGGTCGCGTCCCTCGCCCGCCGCCTCGATTACCTGATCGCCGGCTTCGTAGACGACATAGAGGTCGTTGCCCGTGCCGCCGCGCAGCACGTCATTGCCGCTGCCGCCATCGAGCTGGTCGTCGCCAACCCCGCCGATCAGCACGTCATCGCCGCCGCGCCCATAGAGCATGTCGCCGACCAGGAGATCGTCGGTGCCGGTGATGCTGTCGGCATAGTTGGAGCCGATCACCGTCTCGATGCCGATCAGCCGGTCGCCTTCGGCCTCGCCGCCGCGATTGACATTGGTCGCGAGGTTCACGATGATCGCGGCCGACTTGGTGTAATCGACCTGATCGCGTCCCGCACCGCCGTCGAGGAGGTCGGCGCCGGCACCGCCCACCAGCTTGTCGTCACCGTCGAGCCCGTAGAGCACGTCATTCAGCGCCTTGCCGTAGAGGCTGTTGTCGAGCGCATTGCCCTTGCCGGCGAAGCTGCCGCTGCCGGTATAGCTCAGATCCTCGACACCCTCAGCCAGCGTCAGCGACGACAGGCTGGTGCGCACGATATCGACCCCGCCGCCGATCGCCTCGGTCACTTGGTCGCCTGCATTGTCGACCACATAGCTGTCATCCCCCGCGCCGCCGATCATCACATCCGAGCCCGCGCCGCCATCGATCGCGTCGTTGCCATCGCCGCCCTCGAGCCTGTTACCATTGGCATCGCCGGTCAGCGTATCGGTAAAACCACTGCCGACTACAGCCTCGATACCGGAAAGACTGTCGCCCTGCGCGTCGCCGCCCGACACGGCGCCAGTGGCGAGGTTGATTTTCACCCCCGCGGCGCTGCCCGAATAGACCGCGGTATCGAACCCGCCCGCACCATCGATCCGGTCGCCGCTGGCGCCGCCGACAAGAAGCTGGTCGGCGCCATCCCCGATCAGCGTGTCCGCAAAGCCCGTGCCGATGAAGCGCTCGACGCCATCGAACCGGTCGCCCTCGGCCTCGCCGCCGCTGCTCGTACCGGTCTGGAGGTTGATCGAGATCGCCACCGCGTTACCGCCGTAATCGACCGTATCGATCCCGTCGCCACCGATCAGCGTGTCGGCTCCTGCGCCGCCCTGAAGCAGGTCATCCCCGCCGCGGCCGTCGAGCCGGTCGGCGCCCGCGCTGCCATACAGCGCCTCGGCCGCAGCAGTGCCCGCGAGCATGTCGGCAAAGGCCGAGCCCGCGACGGCTTCGATACTCGTCAGCCGGTCGCCCGCCGCATCCCCGGTGCTGGCCTGCACCGACAGGGCAAGATCGACCTGCACCGACGCCGCCGAACCCGAATAATCGGCGGTATCGAAGCCATCGCGCCCATTGAGCAAGTCCGCGCCGGCACCGCCGGTCAGCCGGTTGTTCCCGGCCTCGCCGGTCAGCGCATCGTCGAATGCCGAGCCGATCAGATCCTCGATCGCGACCAAGCTGGCCCCGCCCGAGGCCGTGCCTGCGACCAGGTCGGCCGTCACCGCGCTCGCACTGCTCGAAAAGTCCGCCGCATCGGTGCCGGCACCGCCGTCGAGCCGGTCCGCGCCGCCCTTGCCGGCCAGCCGGTCGTCGCCCGCGCCGCCCGACAGCGCGTTGGCGGCGCCATCGCCGACCAGCACATCGCCGAAACGCGAGCCGACGAGATTCTCGATCCCAGCCAGCACATCGCCCTGGGCATCGCCGCCAGTGCCGGTGCCGCCCAACAAGGCGGTCACTCCCGCGCCGCTCGCCGCATAATCGGCGGTGTCGGTCCCCGCGCCGCCGGTCAGCCGGTCTGCGCCCGCGCCGCCGATCAGGACGTTGTCGAACGCGTCGCCAGTCAGTGCGTCATCGAAGCGCGAGCCGATCAGCCGTTCGATCCCCTGAAGCCGGTCGCCCTGGGCATCGCCGCCTGCACCGGCGCCCGCAACAAGGTCGACCATGACCGCCGCACCGCTGCCTGAATAGTCAGCGCTGTCGAACCCGGCGCCGCCGATCAGCGTGTCGGCACCCGCGCCGCCGGCAAGCAGATCATTGCCGCCACGCCCGTCGATCCGATCATCGCCCGCGCCGCCGCCGAACGAGTCCGCGCCCTCCGCGCCCGAGAACGTGTCAGCAAAGGCCGAGCCCTCCACCGCCTCGATCCCGATCAGCCGGTCACCTGCCGCTTCGCCGCCGCTCGCCGCGCCATCTGCGAGATCGACGACCACGCCCGCACCGCTGCTGCCATAATCGACCCGGTCGATCCCGGCCCCGCCATCGAGCAGGTCCGCGCCCGCGCCGCCATCGAGCATGTCGTCCCCCGCGCCGCTCGAAAGCCTGTCGTCGCCATTCCCGCCGAAGAGCCGGTTCGCTCCCGCATCGCCCGCCAGCGTGTCGGCAAAGGCCGAGCCTTCGACATCCTCGAACCCGTCGAACAGATCGCCCGCGGCATCGCCACCGCTGGCGGAAAGCCGCATCAGGTCGACCTGCACCGCAGCACCGCTGCCTGCGTAGCTGAGCAGATCACGTCCCGCGCCGCCGACCAGTATGTCCGCGCCCGACCCGCCGGCCAGCACATCGTCTCCAGCATTACCGACCAGCATGTCACTGCCCGCGCCGCCGATCAATGCATCAGCGCCCGCCGAGCCGCCGATCAGGTCATCGCCCGCCGTCCCCGCCGCGACCACTACGCGCTGCCCGTCCAGGGTCAGCACCGATCCCGTGCCCTTCTTCGAGGTCACCGTCCCCGCACCGGTGGCAAGGCCATAATCGCGCACCGTCAGCAGGCCGTTCCGCTCGGCGAGGTTGAACAGGGTAGGCGAGCCGGGATCGGAGAAGAACGCCCCGTCGATCGTCGCGCTCGCGCCTTCGGCCAGCCAGATATGCTCGCGGTTGCCGCCCGCCAGCGGCGCCCCGGCATCGAGGCTGACGATGTTGCTGAGCTGCGCGCCCGTGCCCCACAGCCGGACGTTGCGGCCATTGCCCGAGACGATCGCGCCATCGACCACGATGTTATCGCTCTTCAGGTCGAGCCCGCCATCGCTGTTGCCGGTGGCGATCACGTTGCGCAGCGTGATGTCATAGGTACCGCGTTCGGTCGCAAAACCGTCGCCGTTGCGATAATCATTCACCGTATCGAGCGTGTTGCGCATGGCAACGCGATCGATCGTCACATCGTGCGCGGTGCCGGTGATATGGATGCCGATCGCAAAATTGTCGCCATCCTGGAACTGGCTGTCGCCACGGACATTCTCGATCAGCACGTTATTGGTGTCGTACTGGATGCGGATCGCACCCTTCGAATAGCCGTCCACCGCGACGTCGCGGATCGTCAGCCCGGAGATCGTCGCGCTGGCATTGGCCCCCGACACCATATTGTCGAAGAAACGCGAGACGTTCGCGGCGTCGACATGCTCGATCGTCAGGTTGCGCACATCGGCACCGACACGAAAGGCCGTTCCGACATTTTCGAAGGCCAGATCGCTGAAGCGCAGATTGTCGGCACCACTCAGCAGCCGAAAGACTTCCTCTCCCGAGGGATTGGCCGGGTCGAAAGACTCCGGCCGCGTCCCGGCGATCGTCGCCGCCATCGCGTTGCCCGCGCTGTCGACCCCGCGGATCGTCACGGGCGCACTCGCCGTGCCTCCCCCGACGATCGCCAGCGCTCCGGTCGGCGCAGTATAGGCCCCCTGGTCGGCGAGCAGCAGCACCTGCCCGCCCGGCCCGGCCGCCGCAATCAACTGTGGCAAATCCTCCAGCATCGCGGCGTTCGCGGCGCTCGATCCGTCGCCCGAACCGCTGCCGGTCGGTGAGATGTACAGCGTAGGCATGGCAAGGCTCCCGTCATAGGCCCAAAAAGTCACCCCCGCGCAATCGCGACCAAACAGCCCGCGATGGCACCCGGGTCAACCATATGCTGCACCTGCGAAAGCCGAATTGCCCCTTTGCTCCGACGACCGGAGCCACGGCGCCTTCGCTCTCCGGGCTTTGGCCGCTACCAAGGTTCGTGCCGGACGATTCAGGTTGCCGCACCCCGCAGATTGTCAACGCCTCAAGAATCCGATCGGAGACCCACCGTGCAGCAGGACCTGTCCCTCGGGACGCCGGAGCCGCCCGTGGATAACGGGCTCGCCGCCTTCGCCCTGATCCTCGCCATGCACCGTATCGCGGCGGACCCGGCCGAATTGCGCCACAGCCTGGGCCATTCCGACTCCGTCGCGGCATCCGATCTGGTCCGCCTGGCAAAACGCATCGATGGCGTCCGCGCTCGCGCCACAACCGGCGATTTCGAGCGGTTGCGGCGTCTTCCCATGCCGGTGATGGCTGGCGGTGTCGACGGCTGGTTCGTGATCGGCCGCGTCGGGGAGGATGCCGTGGCCATCCAGCGCCCCGGTGCGGCGATCGAACGCTGGGACCGCACCGCGCTGGAGGCCCGGTGGTCGGGCGATCTGCTCCTCGTCGCGACCCGTGATTCCGCGCAGGTGGCTGCACCCGCCTTCGACATGACCTGGTTCGTTCCCCAGATCGTCAAATACCGGAAGCTGATCGGCGAGGTGCTGCTGATCACCCTCGCGCTCAACCTGCTCGGCCTCGCCGCGCCGCTGTTCTTCCAGAATGTCGTCGACAAGGTGCTCGCGCACAACAGCTTTGCCACCCTCCAAGTGCTCGCCATCGGGCTGGTGATCGTCTCGCTCTGGGAAGTCGCGTTCGGCTGGCTGCGCACCCGCCTCTATTCGGAGACGAGCCAGAAGCTGGACGTCGAACTGGGCAGCCGCCTCTTCCGCCACCTGCTCCGCCTGCCGCTCGCCTATTTCGAGAATCGCCGCGTCGGCGACACCGTTACCCGCGTCCGCGAGCTGGAGACGGTGCGCGAATTCATGACCAATGCGTCGCTCACCGTCCTGATCGACCCGCTGTTCACGATCGTCTTCATGGCGGCGATGTGGCTCTATTCGCCGCTCCTTTTCGTCATCGTCGCACTCACTCTCCCCGCCTATGTGATCGTCTCGCTCGTCGTCACCGGTCCGTTGCGCCGCCGGCTCGACGAGAAGTTCGCGCGCGGCGCCGCAAACAACGCGCTGCTCGTCGAGAGCGTCTCGGGCATGCAAACGCTCAAGGCTGCGGCCGTCGAGCCGCAATGGCAGGACCGCTGGGAACGTCAGCTCGCCGCGTACAGCGCCGCCAACCAGCGCGTGATCAACCTCGGCAACTCAGGCAGTCAGGCGGTCCAGCTCATCTCCAAGCTGAGCCTCGCCGCGATATTGTTCTTCGGCGCGCAGCAGGTAATCGCCGGTGCGCTGACCATCGGCGGGCTGGTCGCGTTCAACATGTTCGCCCAGCGCGTCTCCGGCCCGGTCATCCGCATGGCCCAGCTCTGGCAGGATTTCCAGCAGGTCCGCCTCTCGGTTCAGCGGATGGGCGACATCCTCAACGCCGGCGCCGAGCCCGGCGCCGGATCGCGCACCGCCTTGCCCGCGCTCCAGGGCCATGTCCGCTTCGAAGGCGTCCGTTTCCGCTATGCGGCAGATGGCCCGTGGACTCTCGACGACATCGACCTCGACCTGCCCGCCGGCGCCACGCTCGGGATCGCCGGGGCCTCGGGCTCGGGCAAGTCGACGCTCACCAAATTGCTCCAGCGCCTCTATCTGCCCGCGAGCGGCCGCGTGCTGATCGATGGCGTCGACATCGCGCAGGTCGACCCCGCATGGCTGCGCCGCCAGATCGGCGTGGTGTTGCAGGAGAATATCCTGTTCAACCGCTCGATCCGCGAGAATATCGCGCTCGCCGATCCCGTCACGCCGATCGAGCAGGTCATGACCGCTGCCCGCCTCGCCGGCGCGCACGACTTCATCCTCGCGCTGCCCCGGGGCTATGACACGATCGTCGAGGAGCGCGGTGTCAACTTCTCGGGCGGGCAGCGCCAACGCCTCGCCATCGCCCGCGCGCTGATCACCAACCCGCGCATCCTGATCCTCGACGAGGCGACGTCGGCGCTCGATGCCGAGAGCGAGGAGATCGTCCAGCGCAATCTCAAGGCGATCGCCGCCGGCCGCACCGTGCTGATCATCGCGCATCGTCTCTCCGCGATCCGCCAGTGCGACCGCATCCTGACACTCGACAAGGGGCGCATCGTCGAGAGCGGCACACATGACGAACTGCTCGGCCTCGGCGGCCGCTATGCCGCGCTCCATCACCGCCAGATCGGTGCTCAGGCGGGGGCTGCGGCATGAACGCGATCACCCGTCACTGGACAGCGGTGCGCGATGCGCTCGACAATGAGCGTGCGCAGTCGCGGGGAGTTCTGCGCACCGAGGAGACGGACTTCCTTCCAGCCGCGCTCGAAGTGGTCGAGAGTCCCGTGTCGCCAACCGCGCGGGTCACGTCCTGGCTATTGCTCAGCCTGCTCGCAGTCGCGCTGCTCTGGCTGGTCCTCGGCCGGGTCGACGTCGTCGCCTCGGCGCCGGGCAAGCTGGTCCCCGCCGACGACGTCAAGCTGATCCAGCCCGGCGCAGCAGGGATCGTCCACGCCATACTGGTCCGCGACGGTCAGCGCGTCCGCGCCGGCCAGCCGCTGGTCGAACTCGATCCGACCGTCTCGGACGCCGACACGGCGCAAGCCGGCAAAGCGCTGGAGGCGGTCGCGCTCGACGCCGCGCGGCTGCGCGCCATATTGTCCGCGCTCGACGGACGGGGTCTGCACTTCACCCCGCCCGCCGGAACCACGGCCGACGTCGCCGCTACCCAGCTCGCGCTCGCCCGCGCCCAGCTGGCCGAGATACGGGCGGGTGGCCAGACGCGCGCCGCCGACACCGAATCCGCGCGTGCGGCCCGGGCCGAAGCGCAAATCCAGGCAGCCAAGCTCAACGAAACCCTGCCGCTGCTCGACGAACAGATCGCCGCCAACGAGAAATTGCTCGAGAAAGGCTATGTTTCCAAGCTGCGCGTGATCGAAATGCGCCGCCAGCGCCTCGTCGCCGAGCGCGACCGCGACGCCGCGCTCGCCACCGCCCGCAAGGCACAGGCGCAGATCGCGGTGGCGGGCGGCAACTCGAGCCAATCCATCGCCGAGGCACGCGCGCGCATCCTCGCCGACCTTGCCAGAGCCGAGAGCGACGCGCGGCTGCGCAAGGAGGAGCTGACCAAGGCGACGAAACGCAGCAGTCTCCAGCGCCTCGTCAGCCCGGTCGACGGCACGGTCACACAGCTTGCCGTCCACACCGTCGGCGGCGTGGTCGAGGCAGCGAAGCCGATCATGGTAATCGTGCCCGCGCGCGGGAAGCTGGTCGCCGAAGTGGCGATCGCCAACAAGGATGTCGGCTTCGTCCGCGCCGGCCAGCCGGTCGCGCTCAAGATCGAGGCCTTTCCCTTCACCCGCTATGGCGCCGTGCCGGGCAGGCTCGAACAGATCAGCTCGGACGCGGTGCAGGACGAGAAGCGCGGCCTCATTTACACCGCGCGAGTGGCGCTGGACCGCGCGACGATCCGACGCGACGGTGCGACGATCCCCCTCACCCCCGGCATGGCGGTCACCGCCGACATCCGCACTGGCCGCCGTTCGCTCGCCTCCTATCTGCTGAGCCCGATCGACGAGATTCGTACGACGGCCGTGCGCGAGCGCTAACGTCTTCGCTGTTCTGGAGAACGGTAGCGGCGCGCATTTTCAACCTTGCAGTCAGTTCAGGAATGTCCAGCACTGCAGCGCCGCCGACCTGCCCGTAAACATTCGTTATCAGCGTGATAGCGAATGGATCAGCCCGCCTTCGACAGGACTACCCCACTTGTTCACAAGCCCCGCCGCAAGGTGCACGACGTGGTGCATCCGTGTTGCGCGGAGGCGCCGCAGCATGGAGAAAATCGACGAAAAGATCGATGGAGAACGATGAATCGCGCAGGCACCTGACGAGCCAGAACACTGATCCAAGTCGCTGATAAATGAGATTATTTCTTGGTAGCGGAGGAGGGATTCACACGAAAAACATAAGATACTGATTTATAACAACGTTCTTGATCGTCGTGCCGATAATTCCGCTCAATCCACCCCCAATTTTACCCCTTCGCGACAGGCCGTGCCGAAATATCGACAGGCCGACATGCGCGATCCCTGCTACGCCCGAGAACGCGGCTGTTTACAGTGTGATCGCAGAAAGGACCGCAGACTATCGACAAACACCACGGTTGCACGGCCGACCTTGGCTGCCTCGATGTCGCCGGAAGCGATGAGCTGGTAGATCTTGGATTTGCTGAGCCCCGTCATCCGTACTGCGTCGGGAATGCGAACGCTTATCGGCCCAATCGGGGGCGCGTCGTCGCCATTCGTTGCAGGCTGCCGGGCCGACATCGGACTATTTCTTACGTGCCCGGCTGAACGAGCGGTCGCTCGCCAGGAAGCCGCTAAGCATGAATGGAATGAGGTCCGGTACGGACTCGCGTCGGCCGTAGGCCGCCTCATAGGCCTCGGCGTAGTCGTTCAGCGCTTCGATGAGATCCGGCATGACGTTGATCGTGATCTTAGCCGGCGTCCGATCGGGCAGCCTTGGCAGCTTCAAATCAGCCATGACGGCCTCCCCAGGGTCCGGGCAATATGATGTCTTTGTGCACGACCACCCGTAGCGGCCAGCCGGGACGCACGCGCAAGGTCGGCTGGATATTGAGATTGCGCGTGACGAGCTGATCGCCGGCGCGCGCGCCGCTCTGCTGCGCTGACTCGCGGATCGCCCGGACAAGGTCGCTTTCGGTGCTGCCGAAGCTCAATTCAGTGCCGACGCCCAGCAGTGTCGACAGGGCGACGCCCTTCAGAAGTTGCCAAGTATGCCGGTCGATCCGGTCGGACAGACCCGCATAGCCCTGCGTATCGGTCGCCGGCACATTGTCGATACGAATCGACGAGCCGTCGGGCAGGATAATCCGCTGCCAGACGACCAGCGCACGGCTCTGCCCAAACGCTACAACGCTGTCGTAGCTGCCGATCAGCCGCGATCCTTGCGGAATGAGCAGACCGCGCCCGGTCACACTGTCATAGACGTTCTCCGTGATCTGCGCGGTGACGAGCCCGGGAAGATCCGAGTTGAGCCCGGTTATGAGGCTCGCGGCAATGATGCTGCCGGCCTGCAAGGTCCAAGGCGATACGGACTGCGCCAGCGCGTGCGGATTGATGTCGTCGTCGCGATTGGCGTGGCCGACCAATTCGTTCTTGCGCCCCTGGGCGTTAGGATCTCGGTCAGGGTCGAGGAGCGGCTTGGCAGTCTCGGCCGATGCTGGCGGAACACTTGCATCGGTAGTCACCGGTGCAGGGGCGGCGGCGCGACCGCCGCCCGCCAATTGCAGCATGACGCCAGACTCGCGTGCGGCCTTCTGCTCAGCGGCGATGCGCTGGCGCTCGGCTTCGGCTTCCTGCGCGGCCCGGCTCACCGCATCGGCAGCGGGGTCAGGGGGAACCATCCCGCCAAGCTGCCGCTGGCGCTCGAGGATCGGCCGCCCGAGATCACCGGGAAGCGGTAGCCCGAGCTTCGGCACGTCGCCATAGCTCGTCGGCGCGCCCGCGAGCGCATCAGGCGGCGCCTTCGCGCCAACCAGCTTTTCATCGCTTCGTGCGATCAGGCTCAGGGTCGCGGGCTTGAGCGCCAGCCAGGCGACGCCGATGATCGCGGTCGAGCCGGCGGCAGCGATGGCGACGATCGCACCGCGGCGAAAACGGGTGACGCGGCCCGGCGCCGCGCGCAGAACGAGCGTTTCGGGGTCGGCTTTGGGCGCCGCGATCGGCGCGGAAGAAGCGGTTGGATCGGTCACGCGCCCCTCCCGGCCTTGCGCTGCCGGCTCTTCGGCTGGGCGGCGGTGATACGGACAATCTGCTGTTTCTTGCCGCCAAGGCGCAGCTCGGCGACACCGAACAGGCGGTCGACCACATAATAGCGGCCGGCGACGCGATAGTTGACGAGCTGGGCCTCGCCATCCTCGCCAATCACGAACAGCGGGGGCGCCTCACCCACGGCGATCGCAGGCGAGAACTCGATGTAGGTCTGCCGCCCATCGTCGAACGCGCGCAGCGGCCGCCAGGCCGGCTTGTCGCCCGAGATCGCATAGTTGAAGTTGAGGCTTTCGACCGAGAGGCCCGACGCGATCGGCGTCGCCGCCACGGCTGCATCGCGCTGACGCCGGAGCGCGATCAGCTCGTCATGTGGATAGGTCCAGGAGATCGCCGCCATCGCGGTCGCGGGCGTGCTTTCGAGCTGGAGATGGTAGGTCCGGCGATCGGTAGCAATGACAAGGTTTGTGCGTAGGCCCGCCGAAAACGGCTTGACGAGGATGTGCACGCGCTTGCTTTCGCCGATGCCGCTGGTGGTATCGCCGACAGTCCAGCGCACGGTGTCGCCGGCGGCGACGGACACAATCGTTTCGCCCGGCTGCAAGGCAATGTCGGTGATGCGCTCGGGCGCGGCATAGAGCCGGTAGAGCACGCCTTCCGCCCAGGGATAGACCTGGACGGCATATATATATCCCGCGCTCGACGGCTCGCGCAGTGCCGCCCGGTTGGCGGCAGTGACGCGCGCGGTGGGTGACGCGGGTTCGCGGCTCTGCGCAGCGACGCCCATGGCAAGCGCCATCGCGCTCGCCGCCAGGATGAGGGCACGGATCATTGGTCGGTCCTTTCGGGGGATGGTGCGGCTGCGGGTTGAGCAAGGGTCGGATCGAGCGGCGAGCCCAGCGGAATGTCGGTGGGCGGCGCGACCGGGAGTGATTGTGCGGGATCGGGCACGGCCGATGGTTGCGGCGAAGGCGGCCGGTCCTGAGGCGTTTCCAGTTCGCGGCTCCAGTCGATCGCGTCAACATAGAGACCGAGCGGGTTTTTTCGGAGCACATCGGCCAAGCGCGGCGGCTTGATCTTCACCGTGAGCATCGCCGTCCAGCGTGACGTGCTGGCGAGGCTTCCCCGCTCATATTGCTGCTCGGTCCATTTGACCTGGAAGCTCGTATCCGACGCGCGGACGACGCTCGTCACCTGCACCGAAACCGTCTTGCGCCCGACATCGGCGAACGGATTGGAGGTGCGGGCATATTCGCCGAGGAACAGTGACGCACGTTCGGTCGCGAAATCATAGGCTGATAGCCAGTTTTCACGCATCAATACCGGATCGAGCGAGCGCGCTCGAACGCCGGTGATGAACCGGCCGAGGAACCATGCGATCTGCGGATCGGTCGGCCGATAGTCCTTGGCGGCAGGCGCGACGGCCTGTGCTTGCCCGAGTGCATCGACCTCGACCACATAGGGCACGACGCGGCTTTGCATCGATTGCCAGACCAGCGCGCCCGACAGACCAGTGGTCAGGAACAGGCCGCCGAAGGCCATCAGCCGCCAGTTCTTCGCCTGTGCGCGAGCCGAGCCGATACGCTCATCCCAAAGCTGGCCCGCTCGTTGGTAGGGTGTCTCGGGTTCGGGCGTTCGCCCATAGCGCTGCAATGCGCGTCGAAATTTCATCGCTCAGTCCCTTTCCTTGATGTCTGGAGTGGCGCCAGCGCCGCCGCGGTCGCCGCCCTGGATTGCGTGGATCGCCATCTGGCGGCGGTGGCGAGCATTCTGGCTGGCATGAAGCTTCTGCGCCCAGGCGGGTGTTCCTTCAGCTGCGCCTATCGGCGCGGCTGCGGGGGCGGCGCCGCCGGCACGGGTGCTTCCTGCTTCCCATGCGGCGCGCTGCCCACGATCGGCGGCAGCGCTAACGCCGAGACCGCCGCTCATCCGGTTGGCAGCCGCGCCGCGCATGGCGGTCGCAACGCCGCCGAGGCCCGCGCCGACGCTGGTCGAGCCCGAGGTTTCCTGCCCGAGCTTGTAGGCAGTGGATGCGGCAGACCCCATCGATGTACCGGCGCGGATCGCGCCGAGACCGGCCCCCGCGAGACCGCGTGCCGCGCCGACGGCGCCAGCGCCTGCCATCGCAAGACCTCCGCCGGCAAGCACGGTAGTGGCGATCACCGATCCGGCGCCGAGCTGCGGCGCGCCGGCGACGAGGCCGGATGCGATTCCCGGGCCGAAGATGGAGAGGCCAAAGATCGCGAGGCTCGCGAGCATCAGCGACACGGCCTGTTCGATCGACACCTCGTCGCCGGTGATCGCACTGGTGAAGTCGGCGAAATAGTTAGAGCCGATGCCGACGATGACCGCGAGCACCATGACCTTGATGCCCGAACTGACGACGTTCCCGAGCACCCGTTCGGCGAGGAACGACGTGCGGTTCCACAGCGCAAAGGGCACGAGCACGAAGCCGGCGAGCGAAGTAAGCTTGAATTCGAGGATTGTGATGAAAAGCTGGATCGCGAGGATGAAAAAGGCGGCGATGACGACGACCCAGGCGATCACCAGCACGGCGATCTCGATGAAATTGTCGAAGAAGGCGATCGGGCCAACCAACTCCTTCGCCTGCTCGAGGAGCGGCCATGCTGCCTCGAAGCCGGTCCCGGCCAGCTTGCCGGGTCGCAATAAATCGTCAGCCGTAATCGCGCTGCCCCCTGCGGTGAGGCCGAGGCCGGCGAAGCTGCGAAAGATGATATCGGACAGTGTCGAGAAGCTGTTGAGGATCAGGGCGAAGACGCCGACATAGAGGATCTTTTTGAGGAACTTGGCGATGACGTCGTCTTCGCCGCCGAGCGCCCAGAACAGCCCGGCGAGCGTGATGTCGATGCCGATCAGGATCGTGGTCAGGAAACCGACGTCACCGCCCAACAGGCCGAACCCGCTGTCGATGTAGGAGGCGAAGGCCTCCATGAACTGATCGATGACATTCAGGTCATCCATATGGGCGGGTTCCTGCTTGAAGTTGAAAGGTGTCGCGGGGACCGGCGGCCATGAGAGGGGCAAGCCCTACGGCCCCCGCGACGAGACAGGTTCGGACCCGGGGGGAGCTGGGGGCGCGGTCCTCGCCTGCCTCAGCTCATTGGCGTGGCGTGTAAGCCTTGCCGTCGCCGAGGAAGCGGCGCGTCGACTCGCGTGCCTCGCGCGCGATCTGGCCCCGCTGCGCCTGCTCGACCGATTCCGCCCGGAACTGCGCCGCCATCATTTGCTGAAGCTGGAGCTGCTGCTTGGCGGTGAGCGCGAGAAGCTGGTTCGTGGCCTGCTGCGCCTGAAGCGAGCCTTCCGCGCCCTGGCTGCGCGCGACGATGTCGGCGAGCGCCTGCGTGTCGCTCCGTACGTTGTCGACGATGCGGTTCTGGACCCCCATCGTCTGGCGAAACGCGGACATCGCGGTATCGAGTTGATCGCGTGCGCGAGCCACACGCTGATCGCGGCGGAACACCTGATCGAACTCCTGCGGGTAGAGCTGGCGGAAGCGCTCGTCGAGCTGATCGATGCGGAAGTCGACGCCCTGCGCCTGGCCCATGAGCTGGTCGATCTGCTGGAGGCGCTGGCGAAGCTCCTGAAGTTGCGGGAAATCGATCCGGGACAGGTTCTTGCCCTGGTTGATCAGCATCTGCGCTTCGTTCTGGAGACTCTGGATCTGGTTGTTGATCTGGGCAAGCGTGCGCGCGGCGGTGAGCAGGTTTTGCGAATAGTTCGATGGATCGAACACACTGAGCTGGGCCGCGACGGGCGTCGAGGTCAACGCGATGCCGATACCGAGCGAGCCGACGGCGCCGAGCGCGAGAGCGGAGAGGCACGCATATTTGCGGATAGGGATACGGGGCACGGGAAATTACTCCTTGTCTTCTGGGGGGCGGGCGGCAGGGTGACGCCCAAGCAGGTCGGCCGCCCAATCGAGGCCGGCTTGGGAGAGAAAGGTCGCGGCGAAGTCGGCCTGGCCCTTTTCGGCCAGCACCGCGTCTATGCGCTTCTGGCTGTCGGGATCGGACGCGCCGCACAACGCCAGCGCGATCGGGCCTAGCCCAAGCTCGAACAGCCGGTTGCCGCGCGCTGATTGCAGATAATATTGCCGCTTGGGCGTCGCGCGGCTGACCAGTTCGATCTGGCGCGCGTTGAGACCGAAGCGGACGTAGACCGTCTGGCCCTGCGGCTCGATCGCCCGATCATTGGGCAGCAAGATGCGCTGCGGACAGCTTTCGATGATGGCCGGCGCGATCGTGCTGTCGGCGATATCGGCTAGGCTCTGTGTCGCGAACACGACGCTGACGTTCTTCTTGCGCAGCACCTTCAGCCACTCACGGATGCGCGCGGCGAACAGCGGGTGGTCGAGGAACACCCAGGCTTCATCCAGTACGAGAAGCGTCGGCCGCCCGGTGAAGCGCTCCTCGAGACGATGGAACAGGTAGGTCAGCACGGGCGCAACGACGCCCGCCTGCCCCATCAGCGCTTCAGTCTCGAAGCACTGCACGTCGGCGATCGCTAGATCGTCTTCGGCGGCGTCGAGCAGGCGGCCGAACGATCCTTCGAGCGTATAGGGCGCGAGCGCCGATCGCAGCGGTGCCGATTGCAGCAGCAGCGACAGGCCGGTGAGCGTGCGTTCCTCGATCGGGGCGGTCGCGAGATTGGTGAGCGCCGACCAGACGGCCTCCTTGATCTCGGGTGTGACCAGTACTTTCTCATGGGCGAGCAGCGCGCCGATCCATTCGGTCGCCCAGGCGCGTGCGTTGGAGCGATCGATGTGGCGCAGCGGCTGGAAGGCGATCGTTCGCCCGCCCACGTCATCGGCATGACCGCTCTCACCGCCAAGCCCGAGCGCGTGATGCGCGCCGCCCATCGCCAGCACGGCCGCGCGCGCCGAAAATCCCTTGTCGAAGACATAGACCTGGGAGTCTGGATATCGCCGGAACTGAAGCGCGAGCATTGCGAGCAGCACCGACTTTCCGGCCCCGGTGGGTCCGACGATCAGCATATGACCGACGTCGCCGACATGCGTGCTGAGACGGAACGGCGTCGAGCCGCTGGTTTCCGCATAAAGCAGCGGCGGACCGTCGAGGTGCGGATTACGCGCCGGTCCTGCCCATACCGAGGACAGCGGCATGAGATGCGCGAGATTCAGGGTGTGGACGATCGGTTGCCGGACGTTCGCATAGACATGGCCCGGCAGGCTCGACAGCCACGCCTCGACCACATTCATGCCCTCGCGGATGCAGGTGAAGCCGAGCCCGTTGACGATGCGCTCGACCGCGCGGACCTTTTCCTCGACGCGGGCGCGGTCGATATCGGCAACGGTGATCGTCGTCGTCAGATAGCCGAACGCGACATGATCGCCGCCGAGCGCCTGCAAGGCGAGGTCGGCATCGACCACCTTGTTGTCGGCATCGCTGTCGAGAAGCTGGACCGGCTGGTTGTAGATGACTTCGCGCAGCAGCGCGGTGATCGACTTGCGCTTGTTGAACCACTGCCGCCGCAGGCGAGTGAGCGCTTTGGTTGCGTCGGTCTTGTCGAGCGCAATGAAGCGCGTCACCCAGCGATAGCCAAAATCCTCATGGTTGAGTCCGTCGAGGATGCCGGGACGGCTCGCGTTCGGAAATCCGAGGATGGTGAGCGTCCGCAGATGCTCGTCGCCGAGCATCGGTTCGAGCCCGCCGGTCAGCGGCGTGTCGGCGAGCAGCCCGTCCAGATAGATGGGCGTTTCGGGCACGGCGACGACATGGCGGCGCGCGGAGATCGCACCGTGGAGAAAGGTCAGCATTTCGCTGTCGCCGAGCGCGCGCACCTCGGGCATGAAGCCTCTGAACAGGTCAAGCGCACGATCCGTCTCGGCGATGAAGCCGGCAAGCGCTTGTCGCCAGTCGCGGCCCTTCGCGTCGTCGCTGCGCTCGATCAGCGCTCGGCCCGCCGTGTCCGCCTGATCGGGCGGAGGCAGGAGGGTGAGCGTCAGATAATAGCGGCTCTCGAAATGCGCGCCCGCGCTTTCGAACGCCGCGCGCCGTTCCTCATCGACCAGCCACGACGCCGCATCGGGAAAGCTGCTGTCGGGATAACCCAGCGCTTCGCGCCGCTCGGCCTCGAAATGGAGTGCCCAGCCCGAGCCGAAGCGCTTCAGGACATTGTTCGCCCGCGCGCAGGCGGCGACAAGCTCGGCTTCGGTGGCGGATTCTAGATCGGGGCCGCGGAACCTGAGGACGCGCAAAAAGCTGCCGTCCTTGTTGAGCACCACGCCGGGCGCGACAAGCGCCGCCCATGGAAGATGATCGGCGAGCCGGTCGGCCTTCTGACGGTATTCGCGCAGATTCAGCATGACAGATGCCCCTTCTGGCGAAGGTGGCGGACAAGGACCGGGGCGAAGTCGGGATCGCGCTTGGCGGCGAACACCGCGAGAGTGTGCCCGAACGCCCACATGGCCAGCCCGGCGATCCACTGCTGGAGACCGAGTCCGAGCGCGGCCGCGATCGTACCATTGACGATCGCGATCGCTCGCGGCGCCCCGCCAAGCAGGATCGGCTCGGCAAGCGCGCGGTGCATCGGCGCCTCGAACCCCTCGATATGGCTGGCGCCATAGGAATTTGGCGCGTTCACGAGATGAGCGCCCCGCCGCCGAAGCTGAAGAAGCTGAGGAAGAAGCTCGACGCCGCAAACGCGATCGACAGGCCGAAGATGATCTGGATGAGGCGCCGGAACCCGCCTGCCGTCTCGCCGAACGCGAGCGTCAAACCGGTGACGATGATGATGATCACCGCGACGATCTTGGCGACAGGACCCTGGACCGATTCGAGGACCTGCTGAAGCGGTTCCTCCCACGGCATGCCCGAGCCGGCGGCCTGCGCGGTGGCGGCGAGCGCAAGCCCGAGGCCGATGGCGGCGCCGGTGAGGAAGATGCTCCGACGATCGGGAATACGGGCAGGAATACGGGACAAGCGCATGGTCATTCTCCTTGGGGTTCGAGGGCGTGGTCGGGAGTAAGGTCGAGGACGGCGTAGCCGCCGTCGGGATCGAGGCCGGCGACGCGCGCGATCGTGTCGACGCGGCGCGCGAGGCCGCGCCCGGCGATGAACACGATCATGTCGATGGCGTCGGCGATCAGCCGGCGCGGAACGGTGACGACGCTTTCCTGCACGAGCTGCTCGAGCCGGTAGAGCGCCGACACTGCCGAATTGGCGTGGACGGTTGCGATGCCGCCCGGATGCCCGGTGTTCCAGGCTTTGAGCATGTCGAGCGCTTCGCGCCCGCGCACCTCGCCAACGACGATGCGATCGGGGCGGAGCCGCAATGTCGAGCGGACAAGATCAGCCATCGTGACGCCGCCGGCTCCGGCAGTGCCAATCGTACGCGTGCGCAGCCCCACCACGTCGGGCGCGGCGCATTGCAACTCACGCGTGTCTTCAATGATGATGACGCGTTCGTCGAGGTGCGCCATCTCGGCGAGCAGCGCGTTGGCAAGCGTCGTCTTGCCCGAACTGGTGCCACCCGCGACCAGGATGTTCTTGCGCTCGACCACGGCCATCGACAGCAGTCGCGCCGTGTCGGCGGGCATGATGCCGTCCCGCACATAGTCGAGCAAAGTGTAGATGCGCGCCGCGGGCTTGCGGATCGAGAAGCACGGCGCGAGGCTGACCGGCGGCAGGATACCCTCGAACCGCTCGCCCGCGCCTTCGCCGTGCGGTGGCAGCTCGGCTGACACGATCGGCGCATTGCCATGAACCTCTGTCCGTGCGTGGCTGGCAACCAGGCGGATGATCCGCTCGACCTGCGCGGGCTCATATTTGGTGCCGGTATCGATCCGGCCTTCGCCGAGTCGATCAAGGCGCAACACGCCGTCCGGGTTCACCATGATCTCGATGACCACCGGATCGGCCAGCGCTGCGGCGATGGTCGGCCCCATCGCGGTGCGCAGCATCGCGCGCCGACGCCCTGCGGAATTATCGGAGCCGAAAAGCGTGTCGCTCATCGCCCACCTCCATTGTCTTTCGCGGAGGCAGCAAGCGTGCGCTGGCCGCTGGCGAGCGCTTCGCCGACGCGGGCAATGAACGCCTCGAAGCGGTCTCGGCCGATCGCACGCGCCGCTTCGTCGGCTTCGGCCAAAGGGGCCTGCACCATCAGTTCATAGCGGATGAACAGCGCCAGGCTCTCGAGCAGCACATGCCCGTCACGCTCGACACGCCCCAGCGCGAGCGACATGCGATCGAGCCGCTGGCTGAACTTGTTCTCCAGCTCGCTCGCCGCCTGCCGGTTGAGCCAGGCGGTGAGCGCGTCGGTGAGGATCGCCGATTTGGACGCGCCGGGCTGGCTCGCCAGCGCCTCGAAGCGGTGGCTCAGATCTTCGGGCAGGAAGAGCTGGTAGCGGACGCGGTTGGGTTTGATCGCGGCCATTGTCAGAAGTCCGGCAGCATGTCGGCGCTGCGACCCTGATTGATCGCGTGAGCGCGGATCAGCGTGCCGGTGGCGCCGGCGCGGTCCATCGCGTGCTTGTCGGCGATCGTGTCGGTGTCGTCGCTGTCCAGGCCGAGCAGGTCGAGCTGCTTTGGCGGCTCGGGTTTTTTGGCGGGTTCTTCGCCGAGGCCGGGGTGGCGCTGCTGTTGCAAGCCGCCGTCCTCATCCGCCTTCGCATCGTCATCGGGCTTGCCGAGCCGGGTATCGGGCGCGCGGACCAGTCCGCTCCAGTCGTTGGGGCGTGCCTGCGGCCGGTCGGGATAGTCTCCGGGCGCGGGCTGCGGCGGCGGTGCGATCCGCTCGCGGAAATTGCGGTCCTCGTAATAGCGCAGCTTCCTCGCGCGGATCGGGGCCATGCCGGAGACAAGGACAAGCTCATCCTTGGGCGGGAGCTGCATCACCTCGCCGGTGGTCAGGAGTGGCCGGGCGGTCTCCTGCCGGCTGACCATGACGTGCGCCAGCCAGGGCGCGAGCCGGTGGCCGGCATAGTTGCGCATCGCGCGCTGTTCGGTGGCGATGCCGAGCGCGTCCGAAATCCGCCGCGCCGTGCGCTCGTCGTTGGTCGCAAACGCGACGCGGACATGGCAGTTGTCGAGGATCGAGTTGTGCTCGCCATAAGCCTTCTCGATCTGGTTCAAGGACTGCGCGATCAGGAAGGCGCGCACTCCATAGCCCGCGAGAAAGGCAAGACTGGTCTCGAAGAAGTCGAGCCGCCCCAATGCCGGGAACTCGTCGAGCATCATCAGGAGCTTGTGCTTGCCCGCCCTGGCGGGATCGGCATCGAGCTTTTCGGTGAGGCGGCGGCCGATCTGGTTGAGCACCAACCGCACCAGCGGCTTGGTGCGGCTGATGTCCGATGGCGGGATGACAAGGTAGAGCGAGACCGGATGGCCGGCCTCGACGAGATCGGCGATCCGCCAGTCGCAGCGCGATGTCACCGCGGCGACGGTCGGGTCGCGATAGAGCCCGAGAAACGACATTGCGGTGGAGAGGACGCCGCTGCGCTCGTTCTCGCTCTTGTTGAGCACCTCGCGCGCCGCCGAGGCGACGACGGGATGGATCTGCGGCGCATCCTTCGTGCCGAGGTGATTGGTGGTCATCATCCGCCGGAGCGTGGCGGTGAACGGCCGCTGCGGGTCCGACAGGAATGTGGCTACCCGTGCGAGCGTCTTTTCTTCCTCCGCATAAAGGACGTGGAGGATCGCGCCGACCAGGAGCGAATGGGAGGTTTTCTCCCAGTGGTTGCGCCGTTCGAGCGCGCCTTCGGGATCGACCAGGATGTCGGCGATGTTCTGGACGTCGCGGACCTCATGCTCGCCGCGCCGGACCTCCAGCAGCGGGTTGTATTTGGCGGAAGCGGGATCGGTCGGATTGAACAGCAGGACGTGGGAGAAGCGCGCGCGCCAGCCGGCGGTGAGCTGCCAGTTCTCGCCCTTGATGTCGTGAACCACGGCGCTGCCGGTCCAGCCAAGCAGTGTCGGTATGACCAGCCCGACGCCCTTGCCCGAACGGGTTGGCGCGAACGCCATGATATGTTCGGGGCCGTCATGCCGGAGATAGCGGCCGCGCGAGCGGCCCAGGAATACGCCGGCATCACCGTAAAGGCCGGCCCGCTCGATCTCGTTCGGCCTGGCCCAGCGCGCCGAACCATAGGTGGTGACGTGACGCGACTGCCGCGCGCGCCAGAGCGAGCCTGCGATCGCCGCGCCGCAGCCGATGAAACCGCTCGCGCCGGCGAGCGCGCCGGCCTTGTCGAAAACATGCGGCGCATAGGCATCGTAGTGATACCACCAGGGGAAGAGCGCCCAGGGACGATAGACCGGCGTGCTTCCAGCCATGAACCAGGCCGGACCAAGTTCGGGCTGGTAGGCGAGCATCGCCGCCGCCCATTGGGTCGCCGCCCAGAGGCCCGCGATCACGATTGCGAACACGACAAGGATCTGGCCGATGAGCAATTTGGTCGGGGTCACGTTGAAGCTCCCGCCCATACCGCCGGATGCGGTCGGGGCGCGGCTTCAAGACTCGGCTATGGGCCGCCCGAAATGAACGGAGCCGCTGGGGGCTGGTGGGTGACCGAAGGAGATCACTCGTCGGCGACTGACTCAATATTCCAGCTCTGTTCTTTTGATCGAGCTATGACCCGAGTTGATGATTCTGCCCTGTCGTTGTCCCTCGAGGTGGCACTGACCACCACACCGCACCGCCGATGACCCGCTACACCCTGCAAAAATCCGAGCTGCAAATTCGGGCTTGCGTGTCGGATTATCAGACATTATATCGCATTTAATGTAGTGAAATCGTGCGAGGCATGCATGGCGACAATCGCTCCTCCGCAGCCCGCGGCAACCGCGTTTCCCAAAGCCGACGCCATTAGGGCGTTGGTCGACGAACTGCTGCAAGTGGCCAGGGCTGAGGCACAGGTGCGCGGAATTGCCCTGCCTCCGGAAAACCCGAAGATCATCCAGGCGCCCGTGCCACTCGACTCCTTGTCCGTGGTCGACACGCTTTGCGCGGTGGAGCAGGTCCTCGACATCGAGCTTCGCGACAGCATCGTCCGCACCGGCGGCTACAATTCGATCGAGAAGGCGATTGACGACCTCCTCCCTAAGATCGAACGCGTCTGGGTTAAGAAGAAAGGGTCGAAGCCATGACCAATCTCGCACTCCGCCAGGAAGGCGACGAGCAGGAGCGGCGGCGCTTGGGCGACCGTCTGCGCGAAGCACGGAAATATCTCGGCCTCAAGCAGGAAGAAGTTGCTGCCTATCTCAAGATTCCCCGGACCGCGCTTACCGATATCGAGAATGGCCAGCGCCGCGTTGAAGCGATCGAACTGACGCGGCTTGCCCGTCTTTACCGCCAGTCGGTGGCCTATTTTACCGGCGAAGACGAGGCCTCCGCGAGCCTTCCCGCCGATGTCGCCCATCTGGCGCGACGCGTTGCGGCCTTGTCGACTGAGGACCGGGCCGAGCTGAGCCGGTTTGCCGAATATCTCCGCTCGCGGTCTGGCGGCGAACGGAGCTGATCGATGGCGTCGGATTATGCGAGCGCGGTTCGCGCTGGTACGATGGCAGCGGGCCGCCTGCATCGCGAACTCGATACGCGCGCACTGATCGAGACCCAAGGCGGCAGCGTCGATGTCTTCGGCGCGATCCATGCCGTGGGTCTACCCTTGCTGCTTCGTCCTCTGAAAGGCCTGCTCGGCGCCTATCTCAGCGCACCTGCTCCTGGCGTTCTCGTCACGACGGAACGACCGATGAGCATCCAGCGCTTCACGGCCGCGCACGAACTCGGGCATTTTTCGATGCGACACGAGCCGAGCCTCGACGATGAGAGCATCCTGCGCCGGATGCCGATGTCGCCCGAACCGGGAAACAACTTCGAGGAAACCGAAGCCGACGCCTTTGCGATCGCCTTCATGATGCCGAAATGGCTGGTGCTCGCGCACAGCGCGCGACAAGGATGGCAGATCGATCATTTCCGGCGCCCCAATGTCGTCTATCAGCTCTCGCTGCGGATCGGCGCCAGCTATGAGGCGACGTGCCGCACCCTGGTTCGCTACAATCTGATTTCGCCATCGGTGATGACCGACCTGCTCCGGACGCAGCCGCGCAGCCTGAAGGTCGATCTCCTCAAGGACTATCGGCCCGACAACTATCGCGGCGACGTCTGGCTGCTGACCGAGCGCGATGCCGGCTCGCGGATCGATGGCAGTCGCAATGATCTTTTCGTGCTGCAGCTCGAAGAACATAGCGGCGGTGGGTATCTCTGGGATCTCGACCAACTGATCGCCAGCGGCTTCGCCGTCGTTCGAGACGAGCGTGAGGCAATCGACGGCGATGGCATCGGTGGTCCCGTTGTCCGCCGTGTCACCGCGGCGCCCGATGCGCCGCGGCGCGGCCGCATGTCGCTCGACGAGCGGCGGCCGTGGCAGCCTGCGCCGGCCCTCACCAGCCTGACGCTCGATTTCGACCTCACCGGCCCGGAACAGACGGGCCTGTCGCGCGCCGAACGGCGGCACCTGCTCGAGGCCGCCTGACGCCCCATGATCGATATCGTCCGTGACCTTCGGCCGCTGTTCGGGCCTGCGCGCGATCAAGGCGCGCGGCCGACATGCCTCGCATTCGCCGCGAGCGACACCCACGCCGGGCTTCGCGACGGCTGGGCACCGCTGTCGTGTGAATTCGCCTTTTATGCCGCGCAGAAACGGGCGGGCAGACCGCCGACGAGCGGCGCACTGCTATCCACAATGCTGGACGCGCTACGGCTCGATGGCCAACCCGACGAGAAAGGCTGGCCGTATCTGGCAGCGGTTCCAGCCGATCATCGACTGTGGACGCCGCCGGCGACCGTTGGCCCGCTCTATGGCCGCAACGGACAGAGGGATGGAACCGACCTGTCATCCATCCTTGCCGCGCTGGATCGTGACACGCCGGTGCTCATGCTGACGATGCTGTCACGGTCTTTCTTCCAGCCGCGCGGTGATGGCGTCGTCGATCCGGCGAACGACGAACTCCCCGAGCCAGCGCAACGGCACGCGGTCGTCGCGGTCGGGCATGGAACCGTGGACGGCACCCCGGCCATTCTCATCCGCAACAGCTGGGGACCAGGTTGGGGCTTGGAAGGCCACGCCTGGCTTACTGAGCGCTTTCTAGCGCCGCGCCTTTTCGCCACGGCAAATTTGACGGAGGAAGTCGATGTATCTTCCCATACCGCCGCAGCCTGACTGCGTTGCTGGCTGGCGCGAGGCGGTCCGGCTCGTCGACCTCGCCACCGGACACCAGGCGCAGAATGTCGTCATCTCCGTGGCCGAGCCGACTGCGCGCGCAACACTCGCCGATCCCGTCGTGGCGGAAGTCGATGCCTTCCTTTCGGGCCATGGCAAGAAGCCCATCGAGACGGTCGCCAACACGATTTTTCCGGCAGCGCTGTACAGGCGCTACGGCGCGCCGCAATTCTTCGACCGGTTTCGCGACAACGTGCTGCCGAAGGTCCGGAGGTCGGGCGCTTGGTCGGGCTATTATTTCGAACGGATGATGGAATTGCCCCGCGCCGACGGCCAGCCAATCAATCAAATCTGGGGCATCGTCGAGCGCCTGCGCAACCCGAACGTCCGAGCGCTCAACAAATTCGAACTGCTGATCTTCGACCCCGCCCGCGACGTGAATGACTCGCCCTACGGCGGTCAGTGCCTGAGCTTTGCCAGTCTCAAGCTGATCGGCAAGGGCGACGATCGTCGCCTCGGCATGACCGCGCTCTACCGCAATCACTACTATATCGAAAAACTGCTCGGCAATCTGATCGGCCTCGGCCGTCTGCTCGAATTCATCGCCAAGGAAGGCGGGGTCGCGCTGGGTCCGCTCACGATCGTCTCGACCAACGCCACGGTCGACACCGCCAACTGGAACCGCGGCGATCTTAAGCAACTCTTTGAACGCTGCGATCAGGCGAGCGCACATCTCCGTGCTGCGGCGTGAGGCGCGCCCAACGGCAGTTCTAGCGGCTCATCGTTGTCATCCGCGACACCGTACAGGCTGAACATGCCCTCGATGAACTCGCGCTGCCCGCCGTAGCTCGGATGGCGGACCGCGGTGGTCGGAATGTCGAGACCGTCCAGCGCCAGGTGAGCGTCGCGCCCGATCGCGACGATCTGGCGGGGCCGGATCATTGACACGAGGGCTTGCAATATCGGCCAGGTCGCCTCGCGCTCGCTTCGCGTGTGGCATCGGTTCGACATCGGATCATCCGCTTCATGGGGATGGAACGGGAAAACGTTCCAGAGCATGACAGGCTGACCGATCCGCTCTAGCACACGCCAGACGATCGCCGCGGTGCGCTCCGCCACGGCGGGTCCCTGCGTCGCACGTTCAAATGCGATGCCGCCCATCAGCGTGCCGGCATGTCCGAGGTGAATTTCGTCGGTCAGCGGTACGCCCGTACGCCGCCCCCCGCGATAGCCGAGATCACGCGCGATCCAGATCGTTTCGACGCGATGATCAAGCGCCGCGGTGAGCAGCATTTCGAGATTGTCGCGGCGCCGGGCGGCGGCGTCGCTGCGGTCATGGACCGTGCAGCGATCGCGCCAGGGATTGAACACTGAGGGAAGTTCGGTCGCCGCCAGGGTGGACACAAAGGATTTCGGGGTCATGACGGCAATTCCTTGATACGCAGGCGGCGATTGGCGAAGTCGATCAGGACGCGGCCGCGCCGATGCTCCTGAAGGAAGCGGAAAGCCGTATAGCCCTGGAGGATCGCTTCCTCCCAAAGCCACAGCGGACAGCGTTCTGATTCGTAGCCGGCGACGAACTGGCGGACATGCTTCAGCATGTCCAGCGGAAGGCCACCGCGCTTCACGTTTTCAAAGTACCGGAGTTGCTGCGCTTGTCCGAAAATCCAGGAAGTTATGCCCTCTTCGATGAGAATCGCCCGAGCACCGTCTTCGGCGTCGTCGAGTTTCGGATCGCTCTTGCGCTTGAGACGGAGCAGCGCACGCAGCACTGGCGACCAGCCAAGCACCGCGACATAAGCGTAGTGAAAGACATCGTGGAAACGATAGTCGTCGGGTTCGAGCGCGTTGTCGGTGAGCCGGTCGCCGACATACACACCGCTTGAGCGTTGATACACGAATGTCTGCCCGCGAACGGTGCGTTCATAGACGTCGATCGCCATCCGCCGCGGCAATTGCTCTTCTGGGTCGAGCGCCGCATCGGTCGGCGCCGGATAGATGCGCTCGCGCGGCCAGCGATCGAAGATCTTGTGAAGATTCTTCACGGCGGCAGCCTCGATGGTAACACCGGATTCGTTTGCCGCCTGGATCAACCGGCGCATGACCGCGACCAGCCGGCCCGCGAGTGCTTCGCGGTCCTTCGCAAGACCGCCCGCCTGGAAATCGTTGATGAGCAGCCCAACGTCGCCTGCCAGCGCGAGCAGGCTATGCTCGAACTGCGGCATCGGTGCCTTGGCAAGCGGAATGTG
Source organism: Sphingopyxis sp. (assembly GCF_016463645.1). Lineage (GTDB taxonomy): Bacteria > Pseudomonadota > Alphaproteobacteria > Sphingomonadales > Sphingomonadaceae > Sphingopyxis. Next base: position 41,525 of record NZ_JAEMQX010000007.1, read on the forward strand.
CTGCGGCTGCAGCGCATGGAAACTGAGCGTTTCGTTGCCGCCCGTCTGCCATTGTCCGCCGTTTGTCGCCGCGGCGGCAGCGATGTCGCTGAGCGCCATGCGGCTGCGCCGTGCGATCGCCGCCAGATACCAAAGGACGTCACCAAGCTCTTCCGCGACGGCGTGAGCGTAACCCAGGTAGGAGGCATCGTCGCGCTGCTTTTTCTTGGCCTCACTGAGCAAGCTGCCGACTTCGCCGAAAAGGCCAAGCATCGAGAAGCCCAGTGCGCGGCCACCGCTGCGTTGATCAGTCCGCGCGGCCTGCTTCGCATAATCCGCAACAGTGAGAGCTTCGAAATCCTCGCTCATCGCCTGCCCTTCCGGCGATCCGATATCGCGTCTGCGGGGACGCTCACGCCATAGGCTTCAAGTGCCCGCAGTACGATCATCCGGATCGGCTCGCGGGAATCGAGCGACCGTTGACCGAGATCGCGTTTCGTAACGGCAGGAATCTGCACCTGAAGATGCTCGTCGCCGACATCGGTTTGCGCTGCGATATTTTTCATGAATCCATGAAAACATAATTTCATGAAAATAGAAAGCCCGAATCCTCCGGATCAGGAGACGCTCGGCCCGCTGCGCTGCCGCCCGAGTGTCCAGTTGATCCCGCCGTCGCGCATGATGCCCGAGACCGATTTACCGACATGGCGATCGAGAACAGAGCGCCACGGCACCAGCGTGAAATCGCGCGACCGTTCGATGAGCGCATGGCGACCACTCGTCATCTCGACTGCGCGCACGAGCCTGCCTTGAACAGCCTCCCCCTCTCTGGCCTCGGCGAACGGAACGCCTAACTTGTCGGAGAGCTGGCGGGCGACACGCAGCAATTCTCGCCGCTGGAGCGCGGCGAGCATCCCTCGCCGATAGACCGTCTGCCCATCCTGTTCGTCTGCAAGCTGTTCGGTGATCAGCCATTGCCGTCGCATCGCCTGCGCTGAACGAACCTCGTGCCCGAACCCAGCATCGCGCACTGGCACCGGCGCTTCGGCGACCAGCTCGCGATCGAGCCAGGTCGCGGCATCGGTTCCCGGTAATTTGTCGAGCGGGATCGCCGACAGGGTTTCAATGGCAACGGGGTGGTCGCGGAACTGCATGGCTTCGAACCTCTCGACCCTGGCGAGATGGTCCGGCGCGATGATCCAGCTTCCGTCGGGCTCGCGCTCGACGACGCCCGAGATTTTTCGCATCGCTTCAAGCCGCCGGACATGCGTTTCGGCGAAGCGTTCGCTGGCGGTCGGATCGTGCTTCAGATGGGCGTCGATCGAATAGCGCCCGCCGTTCGCCGCCGCGATCTCGTCGATCGTCCGATCGACGGCGCGAATGCCGCCCTCGCGTGGCGCGATCCGGACGATGGCATTTTCGGGGATCGTGTCGACCAGCTCGCCCTTGCCGATCTCGGCATAATGGGTGCGCCCGTCGATGCCGTCGACCAGCAGATAATGACGGTCTTCATGTTCGTCGGCGAGCCCGCGCATCACGACGCGGCCGATGATCGGCGTCGCCTCCTTCGCGACCGGGTCGTAGATGACGCGATCGACCGCAGCACGATCGAGCTTCCGCGCGGTCAGCTCGCGCTGCATGGTGCGGATGATGTCGCCGCGCTCGCCGATCTGGCGCAGTGTGTTCGCAAGGTCGGGCTCAAGCCGCCAGGTGCCGTTGCCGACATGCGAGGCGAGTCCCATGCGCCCGAGTTTCTGCAGGCGACCGACGCGAAGCGATTGCTGGAAGGGATCGCCATCGCTCGCGCTGACCAGCCGCGCGGTATCCATGTCGCGGATCAGCCGTCTGTCGATCGCGGTCAGCCGCTCGGCACCCGTATCGCTGCGAAGCCGCTCTTCGATTTCAAGGTCGGTGCGCGGCCCCAGGTCGAGGTTGACGATCTCGATCGCCCGCTGCCGGCTCCCGTGCGAGATATACTCGCGCGCGATCAGCAGATTCTCACCCCGATCGTTTACGCCGCGCACCACGATATGCGTGTGCGGATGGCCGGTATTGAAATGGTCGACCGCCACCCAATCGAGCTTTGTCCCAAGATCCTGCTCCATCTGCGTCATCAGCCGGCGCACGAACGGCTTCAAGTCGGGATACTGGTCGGCGTCCTCGGCCGACACGATGAACCGGAACTGGCGGCGGTCGCCGTCACACCGTTCGAGGAACGCCTTGCCATCGGCGACGTCGCTGTCGGGCGAGTAGAGCGCACCAGCCTCGCCCTCACGGGTCACGCCGTCGCGCTGAATATAGCGAAGGTGCGCCTTCGCACCGCCCATGCCTTTCCCGCCAAGGCCGACAGGCCGTATCTTGACGATCACGCGGCGCGACCGGAACGCGCCCAATCGGTCGCGCGATCTGAGCACCCGCGCAACACTCGCGCCGCGCCCGATCCGGCTGCCGTCGAAACGGCCGCGCCTGCCCGTTTTCATGCCGGCCCGCTTTGCCGCTTTCACGACGCGGCTCAGGTAGCGCTGCTCCTTGCCCCGGCCGCGCATCCGGCCCAGCTGCGGTTCGAACTCATCATCGCGCATAGCGGCGTCCTTCCATGCCGGAATGACGCTCCCCGCCGATAAGAATGGCGCGTCCTCGCCAGAGCGCAAGGAGTCTCGCGATTGGGATCGGAAAAGCCCAGAAAACCGCCACTCCTGGTAACCCTGTCTCGCACTCAAAGGGCGAGTCTCGCAAAAGCCTTCAAAAAACGATGTGCAGACAAACACTTACAAAATCGCGAGATTTTGCCTCTATCTTGCCATCGAGCCCGACTGCCACCTGCCGCCCCAGACGCCCGCTTTGCCTTCCCGCCTTCCCGATCAAAAAAGGGGAGCGGCGCCATGCGGCACCACTCCCGCGAACCTGCCCCTTCAACAGCGCATCGCCTTATTGCCAGCCTGCCTGTTCGGCCTGACGCAGCGCCCGATTGCACCGCTTCAGCCTCTTCTCAGCGGCCCTTAATTCGGCTTCGATCTGCCGCCGTTCTCCCGCGTCATCGCACCATGAAAGCTCCGCGCGAAGCTCCTCGATCTGTTGTTCAACCGACATCTCATCCTCCTGATACAAGCGAAAGATGAGCCATCGCCCGGCGGGGAGCGGGCGGGGTCAACCACCGCGCAGCGGCCGCGAAGCGGGCGACGGGGGAGCCGATTTTCTCGTCGCCGGAGTGGAGCGAAGCGGAACGCAGGTGGCGTGAAAATTGGGGGAACCGTCGATGGTTGAGGCGGTCCGTTCGCCGCCGGATACTCGGTGCTTGCTGAGCGGATTTCTTCCTCTCTGCAGGCCCGCAAGCGCGTTCCGGTGCAGGAAAAGGCCCACGCCAAGCCCTCAAGGCATGAGGAAAGCCCCGCGCCGGGTGACCGGCGCGGGGCCGATCCGGCTCAGTCGCCGGGGTTCCAGATAACGGCGAACGCGTCGTCGTCGTCCTGCCCGGCGGCGCGGCCGAGATTGGCGTAGAGGGTGCGGCCGCCAAGTTCGGGGGCCGACATGGCGAGGCGGACATATTCGCGCTGGCTCACCTCGCCGGTGCGGATCCAGCCGCCGCCCAGTTCGACGCCGTTCGACAGCACGCGGTAGTCGGGCTGGTCCCCGGTCTTACTGCGGTTGGGGATGATGGCGATCTCGGCATTGACCGAAAGCGTCTTCAAGGCGCCCCGGAACGAACCGTCGTTCTGGCGCTGGACATGACCGATTGAGGGCATTTCTCGTCTCCTTGCACATTCGCCCGACCCGATGCCGGGCGATGGGCGGACCGAAGGGACGGCCCTTGAGCGCGCTGCGAACCGCAGGCCGAAGCGAAGCGGAGGACCGGAAGCGCGGGGCTGATTTGGAGCGAAGCGGCCGCGAGGAGCGCCGCCAAAGCGGCGCGGGGAAATCAGTTCCGCGCGATGGTTTCGCGAGGCGCGCGGCCGTCCCAGGTCATGCGCCCAAGGAGCCGGCGACGGGTTGGTGAGACACGAAAGGACGAGATGCGCGCGCGGACAGGAAGCCCAGTCCGGCGTCTTTCCGGGAAGCCATGATTGCTTTCGCGGCCACGAGGCCGCGGCTATAGCCTCACGGCGATGAACGAAGGAACGACGATTGCGGGGCAGATCGAACGGCTGATCGTGCGGCTGGACGGCGCGGCGGTGTGCGATGCCTGCGTGACTGACCGGCTCAACCTGTCGGTTACCGCACAGGCCAATGTCGTCACCTGCGCGCTCGGCGGCACGCGCGGATTCGAGCGGCAGAAGGACGAATGCACGTTATGCGGAAGCGCCCGGACGGTGATCCGCCGCACCGCCCGGTAGGTCAGGCGGCAGGGGTTTTCGGCACGCGAGCGCGCAGTGCGGCGCGATTTGGGCTAGTTGCCGTCGCCCGCGAGCGCGCGCGACAGCGCCTCGTTGGTCGCGTCGATCTCGATGCGGTCTGCGAAAATCGCGCACCAGCCGCCACCGAACTCCCCGATGCGGGGCTTGGAACAGGTCATGGCCCATTCAAAGCCGATCGGCCCCTTGGCGAGCGTTTCGGGGCAACATCGCTGGATCACCACCGCGATGGCAGCGGCATCGAAATCGTCCATGCTGGCGAAACACACGATCCGCGCGGATGGATCGTCGGGGCAGGTTTCAGCGATGAAATCGGCTCCGATGGTGGGAAATTCGGGATCGTTGAACGCCTCGCGAAACCCGCTCCACCGCGCGTTCGCATCGTCCGGCGGAAAGGCTGCGAGCAGCGCCGCGCTCGGCGGATCGGGCGCGTCGTCATTCGCTAGCGCGTAGCCAGCGTTTGCGACTTCCTCGATCAGCGCGCACTCGGCGGCGGTGCAGCGAAAGGCGAAGCTGCCCTGAATCCAGATGTCAGCCATTGCTCGCCTCCTCCCGTTCGGGCGTGATGACAAGCGGGGGCACCGCGAAGTCGGCCGCATCGAAATGCGCGATGATCGCCGCATAGCTGCCCAATCGCTCGGCGGTGCAGCGCCCCATGAGGATATAGTCGTCCTCGTCGGCAGCGTAGCTTTGCGGTTCGCCGCTGCCGGTGAACACGGTGCGTTCCGCACCCCACTGGCAGGCATAGGCGCCCGACCAGCGCGCGAAGAAAAGCCCATGCGCGATGCAGAAGGCTTCGAGTCCCTCGAACCGCCCCCAGGCGACCTCGTGCGCCATGAGCGCCAAGGGCTCGCCCTCGGGCAGATCGCCGAGCGCGAAGGGTTCGCCGTCCCATTCGGTGGACAGCCCTTCGTTCGCGATGGCCTCGGCGAAGGCGGGAAGCTGGCTGGCGGGGAGCGTCCCGCCGATGGTGATGGATGCCGAAACACGGTCGGCCATGACAAGTCTCCTGTCTGAAATCCGCGCCGCGAGGGCCGCTTGCGGCCGAGCGGCGCGGCGATTTTATGGGGGACGGAACGGGCGGCGGGTGCGCCGCCGCCCGTCCAGTTTCATGCGGCTTCGCGCTCGGGCTGTTCCTGCGGCTCGGCCTTGGCAGGGGCCGGAAGCGCAATCACCGCGCCGGGGCCGGTCGGTTCCGGCTCGCGGTCGGGGCGCGCCGCGAGCACCTTGGCATGAGCCGCGACGGTGCCGACGCCGCCGCGCGCCGTATAGGTAGCGGGCGGGAACGCCATCCATTTCGGCACCCAACCCTCGACCTTGGGCCGCCCGTTCGCACCCTCCAGATGGTCGCGGACGATGCGCTTCAAGACCTTGCCCGGTTCCTTCGCATTGGCGGCGGCGACAGGTTCGCCCGCCACCTCGGCGACGATGCGGGTCAGCACCTCCTTGTCGCGGACACACTCGAAAAAGGCGTCGTCGGCCTGCCAGTAGCGGGCCATATCGACGCCGATCTCGCCGCCGACCGCCTCGATGGCGGCGCTGCCGCTGGCGAGCGTTTCGCCCATGACGATGACGATCACGTCCATTACGGCGCGGTCGGGCACGTCGAGCAAGCGCAGGAACACGCCGACCAGTCCGAAGTCGTCGCCGTTGCCGCCTGTGACGGTCGGTTCCTCGGGCGAGAAGCCGAGAAGGTCCAATACGGCGCGGCGCTTCGCGTCGAAGTCGGTTTCCGCGCGGCAAGTTTCGACGCTTTCGCGCACATCGTCGTTGCGCGCGGTCTGCGGCTCGGGCTTGACCGTCCACAGTGGCGACCCGACGATGACATGGGCGACCATCAAGCGCAGCGCGACCTTGGGATGACGGGTCAGCGAGGCGCGGACAGCGGCATGACGGTGCAGGTTGATATAGGTCTGCATCGTGCTCGTCACTTCGGGGCGCGGCACTTTGGGGCCGGTTTCGATTGCCTCGCCGCGTTCGAGCCGCTTGGCCTCCTTGCTCGTCACATAGCCTTCGTGGACCTCGACCTCGCCGCTTTCGCGCACATCTATATACACGCGCCCGCCCTTGCGCTTGGGTGCCTTGGCGAACTCATAGCGGTAGAAATATTCGCCGGGCGGGACGATCACCACGTCGAACCATCCGGCATCCAGATAGTCCTCCTTGCGCGCGTCGATTACGGCGTTCTGCGCGGTCCAGAACGCGTCGGCATCTGCAAAATAGCGGTCTTCGCCGAACAGATCGGCGACGATCGCAAGGCCGCTCGCATCGACGTCGAACAGGGCATGTTCGACCTTGATCGACTGCCCGCCGAACAGCCATGCCTTCAATTGCTGGCCGGTCGGGCAATAGGCGTCGTCATCGTCGTAGAGCGCCAGCCATGCCTTCTGCTGCTGCTTGCTCGCCAGCGTCAGATGCCGGACGGTCGCCGCGTTGATCTTCTCCTTGCGGTAAAGATCGCGGATGCGCGGAAGCAGGTTGCCGAGCGCTAGGATACGCTTCACGCCAAGCTCGGGAATGCCGAACGTCGCGGAGATATCCGCAATGTCGCGGCCCTCCTTGACCAGCCGTGCGAAGGTTTCCCATCGCGTCACCTCGTCGGGATCGAGCCGGGTGTTCTCGAGAAGCGATGCCTCGATGGCGTCGGCGTCGTCCCCGGCGTCGAGGATGGCGACGGGAAGCGGGCCGTGGTCGATGCCCTCGACAAGCGCGATGGCGTTCGCCGTCCAGCGCCGCCGCCCGGCGACGATTTCGTGGACGCCATTATCGTTGCCCGCCTGCGGGCGCACGATCAGCGGCACGATGACACCGCGCTTGCGGATCGAGGGCAGAATGTCGCCCACGTCCGGGGGCTTGGGTCCGTGCCGCATGTTCACCTTGGACGGAACCAGCTTGCTATGGTCGATAAAGTCGAGTTTCATTGGTCTGCTCCTTCTGGAGCGCCGGTCCCGTTTGTCTTGCTGGATGGGCGGGACCGGCACTCAATGCGGCGAAACGCGCCGCGCGTCATCCGGCCCCTCGATCATCAAGAGGCGGCGGAAGCTCGTTGCCGTTCCGGCTATCGGTGATGCGGCGAAGTTCGGCTTCGGCCAGAACGATTGCACCCATGCGCCGCGCGGTATCGGACCATAGCGAAAGCGGGGCCAGCGGCTCGAAATGCTCGTCGCGCTCGATGAACAGGCCGAAGGGCAAGCGGACGCCCGCAATCTCGGTAAGCGAGAACACGCCCATTTCCGGGCATCCGAACCCCAAGTCGGCGAGGCCGAACAGCGTGTCTCCATCGTCGTAAAGCTCGGTGGCGATCCACGTCGCCGCGCCGACCGGATTGAAGAATTTGACCACCGGGAACGGGTCGAACCGTTCGTCGCGCTGCTCGTGGAGGCGGCTGGCGCGCGCATTCGCGCGCAGCGCCGAAAGGATCGCATGGGGGAGCGTAATCATGCCGCTTCCCTCCCTTCGTCCTGCGTCTCGGCGTAGCGGGCAAGCAGCCAATCGGCGGCCTTGCTCGCCTGACTGGCCGCGCGAAAGATCGCGCGATTGTCCTCGCGCAGCACGTCGAGCCATGATGCCAGATAATCGGCGTGACGAACGGTCGGCACGATGCCGAGCGCGGCGCAAAGGAAGGCCGATCCCATCTCGGCGATCAATTCTTCGCGCGCATAGTCCTTGCTGCCGAACGCATTGCGCAGATTGCGATTGAGGCGCGACGGGTGGCCGCTGGCATGACAGAGTTCGTGCAGCGCCGTCCGGTAGAAATTGATCTGTTCGTGGAAGGCCGGTTGCGGGGGCACCTGCACATAGTCGGCGCTCGGGACATAGTAGGCCTTGTCCCCACCGATGCGGAAATCGACGCCCGATGCCGCAATGACCGCTTCGGCGATCGGCACGACTTGGCGTTCGGGAAGCGGTGCGGGGTCGGTGGCAAGGCCGGGGCGCAAGCCTTCGCACTGTGCGACGTTGAACACGGTGAAGCGTTTGAGGAACGGCACCGCGCGGGCTTCGCCGCCGGTCTGGCGCGCGCGTTCCTTCTCGGCTTCGGGGGTGAAGCGGTCGGCATAGACAACCCTTGTCCCGCGCTCGCCTTTCCTGACATTGCCGCCCGCCTCCAAGGCTTGGCGGAAGGTCAGCCACGATTGCGACGGATAGCCGTTCTCGATCACTGCTCCCCACAGGATCAGGACATTGACGCCGCTGTAATTGCGGCTGGTGAGCCCGTTGCGCGGGAGGCCGGGGGCGGCGGAGAAGCCTTGACCATTGGGGCGGCCCCAAGGCTGGACCCAAGGGAAGCGGCCCGCCTCAAGTTCGGAAACAATGCGGCCCGTCACCTCGTCGTAAAGATTGGCGCGCTCCGCCGGGGGCTGGCGTTTGCTGCCCTCTGCGCGCGCGCGTTGGCTGCCGGTCTGGTGCATGGCTATCCTCCAATGCCGCCCCAAAAACCCCAGGGCCTCCCCCGGAGCGGGGGTGGGCGGCGAATTGCGACCTGCCGGGCGCGGCCAGGAGGCGGTCCGCACCCGCAGGGCCGAAATGCAATGGAGGAGCCGGACCCGAGCGCAGTCGAAGGCCGGCTTGCGGGACGCCGGGCCGGGCCCAGAAGGGAGCGCCGCCCACCCGCGCGACGAGGGGAAGGCCCAACGAAAAATGCCGCCGCGCCGGTCAGGCGCGGCGACGACAGGCCGGAGCAAGGCTCCGGCATCCCGCCAGTCCGATCGTCACCTTTGGCCGGGACGCGCGAAGCGTGGCCCGGTGGAGCTTGGCGAACGGATGTGAGCCTAGCGGAATAGAGCGGCGGTCGCGCCGCAGGCGCGAGGCGCCTGAAAACCCGGATGCGTCAGGTCAGACCCTGCCGTCTTGAAGCACTCTCGTCGTGGTCGCCATGCGCGCGGTGACACGAGGAGCGAGCACTCGGCCCACTGGCCCCAACAGATCAACCGTGCAGCGGGGATCCGTTCGAACCGGTGCAAGCGGTCATCGCGGGCAACAGGCTCATCATGGCGGCACCGGCGATGATGATCGCGCCGACCGCCGCGGCGATGCCGGTCGCGGTCGGCCCCGCACCGCCGAGCTGCATCAGGCTGGAGACGACACTGCCGCCGGCGATCCCGGCGGGCACGGCGAAGAGAAGCGCGATCGCTCCGCGAAGCGGAACGGGCAACCGCGACGCGATGAGCATGCGTCCGATCAGCAAGACCGCGACGCCGACGACGAGGCCGAGAAGCAGACCGAGCAACGGCCCCAGTTCGCCACCCCCCGCCCACAGAAATGCGGCCGCACCGAGCCCGACCGGGAGTGCGAAGACGGCGAGCCGGAACATCGCCCAGGCGAAGAGGACGATGCCGGTGGCGGACAGGATCAGACCGAGCAACATCACGACCAACTCCATAGGCTCGGAACATAGCAGAAACACGATTCGGCATGAAGCCCCGATCGGCTCGCACTATGGGCGGTCTGGCGCGTTCTTCTCGGGCGACGTCGATCGCAGCGCGACGAACAGCGTGGCCGCACCGGCTTCGCTCCGGCCGGCAGGGGGCCGGTCGCCGATCGCGAAGAAGATGGCATTGACGGTACGCGGCGTTGCACTGGCGGCCGTGACAGCCGACCGGGAATTGACGGGCACTCCGGCGACGCTCGCGAGATAGGCGCGGGTCTCACCGGGCAGCGCGCGGCCGGTCCGCACGTGCTCGGCATAGCGTGCCGGTCCCGCGTTATAGGCTGCGAACAGTCCGGGATAACCGAAGCGGTCATACATCAGACGAAGATAGAGCGTCCCCGCCAATATGTTGTCGCGCGGGCTATGGGGATCACGTCCGAGCCCGAGCCGCGCGCGCATTTCGGACCAGGTGCCGGGCATGAGCTGCATCAGTCCCATCGCGCCGGCGTGGCTGGTAATCGGGCGCCCGTCCAGCACCGTGCGCCCGCCGCTCTCGGCGCGCATGACGCGCTCGATCCATTCTACCGGCACGCCGAAACGCGCCGAGGCTGCCTCGATATAGGGCCGCCAGTGAACGACCGACTGCGCGTCAGCCGGTGCCGCCGCCAGCAGCGCCAGGGCGGTGATGGCGACCCTCAGCCCAGCCACAGCAGTCGCACCTCGCCGATGACGTCGCCGCGCGATGTCGGTCCGAAATAACGCCCATCGAACGAATCCGGGCTGTCCATCAGCAGGAACAATGCGCCCGAACGCAACATCACGCAGCCATTCCACCACGGCATCGGACGGTCGCGGCCATCGGCTTCGCGGCGTTCGGCCACCGGGTGGCCGTTGACATAGATCTCCCGCCCGCGCGCACAGACGCGATCGCCGGGCGCGGCCGCGACGCGCTTGACCAGCGGGATATTGATCGGAATGTAGCGCCGCTCGGCGGCGAGCCGGCGCCAGCGGTCGGGCACCCGGACCAGCACCATGTCGCCCGATGCGATGTCCTGCCGTCCGCTGACGGCATAGAGACCGATCGGCGCGCTGGCCGATGCGTTCCAGACCAGCCACGGCGTTGGCGGCAGCGCGATCGTGGTCGCCAGCGCGGCCGCGCCGAGACCGATCAGCGCGGTGGGTTTAGCCGGCAGACGGGAGGGTAGCAGCCTAGCCATTGCCTCCCTCCCGCATGTTCGCGCGCGACCAGGCCTCGATATCGTCGATATGGTAGCGCCAGACGGTGCCATGCTTTCGGCACGGCGGGCCGCGCCGCTCCCGGCGCATCTTCTTGAGCGTGTCCCCCGCGAGACCGAGATGGAACGCGGCCTGCTTGGTTGTCAGAAACGGGCAATGCTCGCGTGCCCGCCGAGCGCGCTCCGCGGCCGACGACGCCGTGGCTCCACCGTCCACAGCGGATGAATCCGCCTCGATCCGTGTTCGCGCGCCGCCGCCTGCTTCGGGGTTTGGATCGTGTGTCATGAGTGCAGCGCCCGGTCCGACGAACCCGCGTTACCCGCCGATCAGGCCCGCACGCGCGGCTTCCTGTTCGGCGACATAGGCATCCAGCATGTCGGCCTGGCCGGGGAGCAGCGCGTCGATCGCAGGGAGGCCGTCGATATCGTCCCGGTGAAGCAGCACGGACGGGCACTGGCCTTCGACATTGCCGAGATTGGGGCGATGCTGGGCATAGCCGATGAGCGCGGCCAGATCGGGATCGAACGCTCGAGCGATGGCGGGCGGATAGACGAGATACTGATTCTCGAACGTCCGCAGCCATCCGAGGCAATAGGAGGTGATGACCGCGCGGCGCACATGATCGGACTGGTTAGCGCCGGCACCATGCAGGATCGATCCGAGGAACAGCAGCGCGGAGCCGGGTGGCATTTCGGCGGCGACCGGACGTGCATCGCCCGGTTGCGATGCCGCATCGTGATGGCTGCCCGGCCAGACCAGCGTCGCGCCACTCTCCAGCGTGAACGGATCGATCGGCCAGATGACGTTGATCTGATAGTGCATCCCGGTCTTGACGCCGCCCCAGAGATCCTGGTCGCGGTGCGGCACCTGCGCGAGCGCGCCGGGATGGATTTCGATCGCCTGGGTGAGGTTGAGAACGATACGATCGCACCATTCCCCGAGCACCGTTTCGGCGATACCGCGGATGATCGGGTGCAGCACAAGGCCGGCGATATGCCGTGAACGCCGCAACAACGCGCCAAAGCGCTTGGTGCGGGCTCCGTAGAATCCGCCTTCGCAAAAGGGCGTGGCGACGAAGCGCGGTGCGAGTTCGGCTTCGAGCGCGGTGATTAGCTCGGTCGGCACGGCGTTATCGACAATGACATAACCGTCGGCGAGCAGCATCGCGGCGAGGCGGGCGGGGTCGTGCATCGCCATTCCCTTCACGCGGCTCTTGCCGCCGCATCGGGAGTGATCGCACCCGGTACATAGATGCCGTTCGACGCCAGCAGCGCAGGCGTACCGGCGCAGATCTCGATGCGGAACGCTCCAAGGAACGCGCCATCGATGCGGCGCGCGGGGCCGAGCGGCGCTGCGCGCCAGCCCATCGCCAAAACCTCCTCGCGAAAAGCAGCGGTCACGACGCCGGTTAGCATGGTGATTCCGCTGCCGAGCGCATGATCGACCATCGCCGAGATGAGCCGGTTGCGGACACGCAGGCGTCCGGGGGCGCCCAATCGTTGCGGCAGGCAAAGTCGCGTAATCTCGCGAACCTGCTCCCCCCGGGGCGCATCGCACTCGCAGAGCGACGCGAAACGATCGGCGAGAAGATGTGCGCCCTCTGTCGATAGCAGCCGCATCGACCCCTGGTGAATGCAGCCATCGTCGGTGGCGATCAGATAGACCGCCTTGTCGCCGTCATAGCTGTCGATTTCATAGCGGCCGCCGACGACCGGAACATCCCAGCCCAGCAGATCGACGAACAGGGTCTTGCGGTCCTCGAACATCGAGGCGGCGCGCGCATCGGTAAGCGAGCACCCTTTGACAATATGGATCATGGCAGTAGCTCCCGTTCAAATTGAACAGTCGCGAAGGGAGCAGAGATGAAGGGCTCAAACAGTCGTCAATATTGAGGATGCGGCGATCCCGCTCAGAACCGCGGGACGATCTCCTCGATGCAGACGATTCCGCAGGCGAGCGCGATCGCCGGGAGCTGCGCGCGGGAATAGATTCCGAAATGTTCGCGCAGGTCACGCATGTAGGTGCGCACTGTCGTCGGGGCGATGTTCATCATGATCCCGATCTCGACGTCGCTCTTGCCCATCGCCGCCAAGCGAAAGCATTCGAGCCGCTTTGGGCTGAGATGGGGTAATTTCAGCGGGCGCGCCGGAAAGCCGTGCAAGCGCCGCGCCTCGGTAAACGCCTCGCTCGCCATCAGCGTCGCGATCCGGCAGATATGCGATGGCGGCAATTGCCCGTCGCGCGTTGCGAACGTACAGCATCCGGGCGGCTCGCCGGCGACGCCAATCGGAACGGTGAGGCCGTTGCGCAGGCCATGACGCGCGGCTTCGCGCACGATGCGCGCCTGTCGCCGCGTGAAGCCGCCCAGCAGTCGCTCCATTTCGTGCCAGCAGAACGCCCGGCTTGTCGAGCGCGCCGCGAGCAAGGCGGGATCGTCGCGGTAATAGCCTTCGGCGACGAAAACGTCGCCCCAGCTCTGGAAATTGTCCATGCGGAAATATCGCCCACCGGGCTGAAAGAAGGCCATGCTCTGGACGATCGCGAGCCATGGGAGGCCGAGCTGGCGTGCGGCGGCCTCGCTGCAACTGAACAGCTCGCGATCACTGTTCGCGCGCCTGGCCTGCTTAATATAGGCATCGAGGTCGCGAAACGGCACCGAGGGGCACTCCTTTCGACGCGCGCGTTGCGGGCGCGTCTATCGGGCGCGTGGTTCCAGCCCACGCGCGTGCAGCCCCCGATGATTTACTTGGTCTTGCTCGGCCGCCCCGTCGGCTTGTGCGGATGGCGCCGGAGCGTCACCGCCGGGCGCGCCAGTATCGCGCCGATTTCCAGTTCGTCGTCCGAAACGATCGAGATCGATATCCGGCCGGACAAGAGATAGACGGCATTAACGCCGAGTGCCTTCGCGAGCCGCTCCATTGCTTTCAGCGTCGGGCTCGACCGGCCATTTTCGATCGCACTCAGATAAGAGCTGCTCGTGCCCGCATCATGGGCGAGCGCTTCTTGCGTGATGCGCATCGCAAGCCGCAATTTCCTGAGATTCAAACTGAAGGACTTCGACGCATCCATAAGGGCGTAAGTTCACGCCCTGCGACCATTACTCCACACTGGATACAGGTTGGAGTTATTATCTATATTATTACGTTTTTACAAATATTTAAATGAGATTCCCGAACAACGCGCACTCAACTCTGATGCGGATTCTCAGGCGCGCCAAAAGACCGCATTCGGACGGTCGAATCGGTCGATGACCGAAGCCCTCACGCCAGGACATTGGCCGTGGACGCCGCAGTGGAAATCCCATCGGCGTCGTCACATCCGGGGCGAGCATTGATTTCAAGCGCCGAGCGAATCACGATGCGAACAACGTCCCGTGGACACGTCCGCAATCGCCGTTCCGGCGTGGCGTACAGGAATCATCGGATAGTTTGACGTGCCTGTGTGTCGTTGTCTCCTTTGATTTGAATGCAGCGCAGCGAAGCGGAGCGTCGCATTGGTTCATAGTTATGAAATCACCGTTCGTGTCGGGCCGCTGGCCGCCCACCATGCCAACCGACTACTCGCAACAGTCGGTTCTGGCGGTAATCCCGCAGCGGTCCGGTTTGCTCCAGCCCCGCCGAATTGTACTCGGATCTTCATGATGCAGCGGGATCGGTCCGGGGATCGGTAGTGACGAGCCCGAAAAACGTGGCGCCGGCATTGCCTGGAGGATATTGTCGATCTCCCGATAGACGCCTCGCGCTGCCATATGAGGATGGCGCGCCGCTTCGTCCGGATCAAGCACGGGGGCAAAGCAGGCATCGCTGCCTTCCAGCAGTGTGCGCCATTCTTCCCGTGTCCGCATGGCGAATATCTCGCTAAAACGCTGCTTGAGCTCGGGCCAGGCATCACGATCATAGCCGTCGTCAAAACTGCTATCGCCGGCCAACCCCAGCTTTTTGCAAAGCAGCGCATAGAACTTGGGCTCGAGTGATCCGACTGAGATGAAATTCCCGTCGGCGCACCGATAGGTCGAGTACCAGTGAGGGCCGTCAAGGATGCTGCAGCCGCGTATGCTGGCAACCTGGCCGGCGGCCTTCAGGCTCAGGAGCAAGTTCATCATGTGAGCGCTCCCATCGACGATCGCGGCGTCAACCACTTGCCCATTCCCGGTATCCCGCGCGTGCATTGCCGCTGCGAGGACGCCGATGGCCAAATAGAGCGCTCCACCCCCAATATCGCCTACCAGGCTTGGCGGCGCCATTGGCGGTTCACCGGGATGCCCAGCATACCAAAGGGCTCCTGACAGCGCGATATAGTTGATGTCATGGCCGGCCGCTTGGGCGAGAGGTCCCTGCTGCCCCCAACCCGTCATGCGACCGAATACAAGGCGGGGGTTACGCGCTAGGCAAACCTCGGGACCAAGGCCGAGCCTCTCCATCACCCCAGGCCGCATGCCTTCGATCAGTACATCGCCCCTTTGGACGAGATCCAGGACATGCGCGACGCCTTCGGGGGACTTCAGATCCAAGGCAATTACACGTTTCCCGCGGTTCACAATGGCGCCGCTGCCAAGATCGATATTTTCGGAGTTAGGGCTTACGCGTTCAATGACGACGACATCGGCGCCAAGGTCGGCCAACAGCATTCCGCAAAACGGCGCCGGGCCGATGCCCGCAATTTCGAGTATTTTGAGGCCTGCAAGCGGACCAGTTTTCGTCATTCAGGCATACCTGCGTCTGAGACCTTGGCGCTTTGATCCAGGCCGTTTCGCCGCTCCAGATTTCGAGACGGGTTGCAGTCGTGCTGGGCGGCAGTGTCGAAAGTAAGATTGGCAAAATGACCTTGATTCGCCTAATTCATTCTCTGGAGCAATTATTCCTGTGGGGCATGTCCATGCTCGATTCTCGCCTCAAGCATGCCGTCGCGGTTGGTCAGCTTCGTTCCTTCTCCAGGGCAGCGGATGCGGTTGGTGTCACGCAGTCGGCGGTGACCAAGAGTGTCGCTGAACTCGAACGGCATCTTGGCTATTCCCTTTTCCATCGGACCTCACGGGGCGCGATGCCGACAGAGGAGGGACGCGAATTTATTGATCGCGCAGCGCGCTTGCTTGCCGACGCAGCTGAACTACTCGGAGATACAGCCCGCCGCGCCGACGCCTATGCGGGCCCGCTTCGAATCGGACTGTTCCCAGGGTCAATCGACTGGTTGCTCACCCAACCTCTGGTTTCTTTGCTGCGGCGCCATCCGGCAGTGCGCGTCGAAGTCGTTTCGGGCAACAGCGAAAGGGGCGTGCGACTCCTGTCGCGCGGCGATATCGATGTCGCCTTTGGACTTGAAGCGGCCTTTGCACGCTGGCCGGAATTCAAGTGCGAGCGGGTCGCCTCGATCGAAATACTGCCTTTTGTGCGGAACAATCATCCCATTCTGGGGATAAACCCGACCAGCAAGGAGCCGCTGGTCCAGTTCGAATTCGTAGTGCCCTCATCTTCCGAACCCTACACATCGATCATTCAGCAGATGTACGAAAAAAGCGGTAAGCGTCCCGCTGACTGGATCCACATGACAGACTATTTTCAATTGGTTCGACGGATCGTTGCCACATCCGATGCTATCGGGATGGTTGCAAAACAGTTCACCGAGAACTCATGGTTTCGCGCCAATTTCGTGGCCTTGGAGGGAATCGGTTTATTCGATCCATTGACGCTTTGTTATGCTGTGCGTAGCCGCTGGCAGGTAAAACCGGCTGGCCGTGCGCTCGTCAGCCTTGTTCGTCAGGCATGGCGCACCGCATCATCGGATTAACGGCAAGGGGGCGGGGTGCGATCGGAAATCCGCTGCATCCGTCGCGATCAGCTAGAGCATTTCGCGCAGAAGTGGGAACCGGCTTTCCGGCAGGAAATGCTCTAGCAAATTGATCTTGGGCATTTTCCGAGTTGGCGGGTGATTCCACTCGCCTCGAAAATGGCCTAGAAGCTAATCGCCACTTCTCCGCCGATGACGCGCCCCCTGTTTAGCGGTGAAAGGCTTGCACCCGTGCCCCCGAAGGCCGCCGGCAAAGGTGTATCGCCGCCAATCGTCACCTCATTCAGGAGGTTTCGGCCATAGATGGAGAAGCGCCAGTGCTTGTTGTCGGTCGCCAATGTGAGGCTCGCATCGAGCATATCGGCGCCCTGAAGGAAGCCGACGTTGTTGTCGGTGAATGCCGCCTTGTCGCGATGCGTGAAGCTGACACGCGCCGTTGCTGTCCCCAATTCGCCAAGCTGCTGATCATAAGTCAGCCCCACGCCATAGGTCCATGGCGACAGCCTTGGCAATTTGAGCGCACGATCCACATCGTTGATGACGCCATCACCGCTGAGGTCGAACTGGACGTTGCGATACTGGCCATTCACGTAGCCGAGCTGACCCGAAATCACGAGGTTGGACAAAAGAAAAAACTGCCCCTCGGCCTCGACGCCTTTGATTGTGGCGTCGGCGGTGTTCCGTATGACCTGGCTGACGCCAAGCGGTCCGGGCAGGTTGATCTCGCGCTGCAGGTCCTTCATGCGATTGTAGAAGGCCGCCAGGTTGATCCGGTGGCGCCCGAATTGCTTCTTGGCGCCGAGTTCGAAACTGTCCTGGGTCTCTTGATTGAATGGCCCCGGCGGCACAGCGGGATCGGTGTTGCGCAAATTATATCCGCCGCTGCGGAACCCGCGCGTGTAAAGGCCATAAATCTGCGTGTCGTCATCCGGCTTCCACTGAAGGCCGATTTTCGGCGTAAACCCTCGCCATTTTGCCGCGTCGGCGAAATTGGTTGCACAGATCAGCGTGTCTAGATTGCAACCATTTGCGCGTAAGGCCGAGACCCGAACGGCTTTGCGTTCCCAACTATACCGCGCGCCGAGATTCAAGGTCAGCGTATCGGTGAAATGCCAGTCGGTCGAAGCAAAAATGCCCCATGTTGTCTGGTCTTGCGTACCCCCACCGGAAACGATCCGAGCACCGCCCAAAAGATTCCGCAGCTCGGCGTAACGAAGATCCTGGGAAAAATAGTATAGACCGGTTGTCAATTCGACGTCACCGAACCTTCCGGCATAACGAAGTTCGTCGCTGAGTTGATCCTGGTCGATTTCGAAAAAGGCATGAAAGAAGGACTGTGGTGTTCCATCGATATCAGCGCCCGCGGAGGATCGGAATTTCCGATAGCCAGCGATGTTGGTGAAGACGCCTTCGCCCAGACCGACATCGATGTTGGTTTCCACGATCGCCTGGTCCCATTTGGCATCATAGAAACCTGGGAAATTGATCGAAAACCTGAAGCTGTCGCGGGAAACAGCGCGTGACTCTGGACAGGGGCTCCATCGCTTTCGACATCGCCATGCTCATAGCGGAGATCCATTCGGAAGCGGTCGCCACCCTTGAGCGAAAGTGCCGGGCGAATGATAAGGTCATGTGATTTACCGAAGCTGCGATTGTCGAAGCGGTTGCGAAACCAGCCATTGTCGTCGCTGTAGTAGACGGCCAATTTGGCAGCCAAAACGTCATCGACGATAGGTCCGGTAACCGTGCCGCTTACGGTCTTTTTCAGTCCCGTTTCAATGGATAGCTTGGCTTTGGCTCCAAAATCGAAGCTGGGCCGCGTGGTCCGCACAACCACGGCACCGCCGGTAACGTTGCGACCGAAAAGCAAGCCTTGCGGTCCACGCAGAACTTCGATCCCCTCAAGGTCGAAGTTGTCCAGCACGACACCAGCGTTGATGCCGAGGTAAATACCGTCAGTGAAAACGCCTACGGTGGGGTCGATCGATGGGATCGTGCTGTTGATGCCGAGGCCCCGGATAGTGAAATTGGCATAGCCCGGTGCCGTACCCACATCCTCGAGCTGGACGTTGGGAACGTCGTAGCTCAGACTTTGAAGATTCTGGACGAACTTGGCATCCAGCTGCGCTTCACCAAAAGCCGTGACCGCCATCGGTACTTTCTGCACGCTTTCGCCATAGCCCTTTTTGGTGGCGGTAACGACAATGTCCTCAGCCAGCGCTTCCGTGGCGCTCCCGGTTTGGTCGTTCGCCTGGGGCGTTGCTTCCTGGGCAAATGCTGTTCCCGAGCACAACAACGCGGCAGAAGCCAATAGACATCCTCTCATGGCTGATCCTCTCTTCCCAGGAGATATTGTGTAGTTCATGCCGTTTGGCGGCATTTGAGGGCCGTCGTCCAATTCAATTCGCTGCAGAACTATTCCTGCTGCTCATCGATATCTGGCGGCAGCACGACGCCATCGGCAGCCCGACGGCCGCTCAAAAATATCATGGTAATTCATCGGGTTGATTACGCTCTCAGCGCCCGTTCTACCGCCTCAAGGCTGTCATTCAGCCCGAGCGGGTGCTCGGCATCCGTGAAGTCGACAATTCTACCCCAGTGCCGGGCGACATCATCGAGCGTGAACGCCCTGTCCGCTCCGAAGGCGTGCCCAAGCGCGCGCTCCCACCTAAGCTTGGCGATATAGCCGGCTCCAACTTCAAAAAGCCCTTTGGTTTCGCTGCAATTCTCGTGCGCAAGCCAACCGACCAATGGACTGATCGCTTCCGCTCTGAGATTGGCGAGAAACTCTTGTGGAAAGGCAGTCGCGGTCATACGCGATGCGGCGATTGGGGCGATCGTATTAACCTGGATGTTTCTGGACCGCCCCTCCTCCGCCAGCGCGTTCGCAAGCCCCAATATTCCGAGCTTGGCTGCGGCATAGTTGGCCTGACCGAAGTTGCCGTAGATTGCGGCTGCAGACGTGGTCATGACGATGCGGCCATAGCCCTTGTCGCGCAGTATCGGCCATGCTGCCTGCGTCACTGCCCGCGTCCCATTCAGATGGACCCGCTGAAGCAGTGTCCAGTCTTCGTCGGTCATTTTGTGGAAGCTCACATCGCGCAGGATGCCGGCATTGTTGATGACGACGTCAACGGTTCCGAAGTTGTCAACCGCGGCTTGGATGATCAGCGCGCCCTCCTCGACCGACGCATAATTTGCCACCGCCTGACCGCCCGTGGCTCGAATTTCGTCGACCACATTGTCAGCGGCTGTGGAGCAGCTGCCGCTCCCTTTCTCGTCGCCACCCAGATCATTCACCACCACCTTGGCTCCGCGCCCGCCAAACATCAGCGCGTACTGGCGCCCAAGTCCGCCTCCGGCTCCGGTCACAACCACTACCCTGCCATCGAAACGAAGCTCTTCGTCCATCGCTTGTCTGCCTCTTTTACCTGAGCGACGCATCTGCGCATTTGATCCTGTGCGAGTCAGGCACGCGGCTCCATTTCCGTCGACGCTGTCGTTTTCGTCTGAGCCTTACCGAAAGGCTTGAATGCCGGTCAGGGCGCGCGAAACAACAAGCTTTTGAATCTCCGTCGTGCCATCGGGGATGGGGCAAATGATCGCCTCACGCACCAGCCGCTCAACGATGAATTCGCGGGTGACGCCGTTGCCGCCATGGATCTGAAGCGCATCGCGCGTCGCTTCGATCGCCATTTCGGTGGCGTACCACTTGGCCATCGAGCATTCCGTCTCTGCGCGCGTGCCCGCCTGGACGAGGGATATTGCCCGGTGCGTCAACAGACGGGCTGCGTCGATCTTGGTCGCCATGATGGCGATCTTGTCGGCGATCAGCTGATGGCCGGCGATCTTCTTGCCATGCTGCGCGCGATCGCGAGCGTACGCGATCGCCTCATCCATTGCTCGCCGTGCGATGCCGATACTCCACATCGCCATATGGCAGCGGGCAATCTCGAACACTTGCAACGTATTGCGCAATCCATCGCCGACCCGGCCGATCGTGTTTGCCACCGGTACGCGGCAATCGGACAGGAATATCTGTGCAGTCGATTGGCCGTTGAGCGCCATCTTCTGGATATCGCGCACCTCATACTCACTCTCGTCACGATCGACCAGGATGTGAGTGACTTCATTTTCGCCAGTCTTGCACGTACAGATGAAGATGTCCGAGTAGGCTCCGTTGGTGATCCAGGTCTTTTCGCCATTGATGACCCAGAAATCGCCGTCTCGTACGGCGCGTGTCTTGATGGCGGCGACGTCCGAGCCGACATCGGGCTCCGAGATGCCGAGCGAAACGAACTTCTCGGCCGCGACGAGGTCGGCAAGATAGCGTTGCTTGATCGTCTCCGGGGCGAAGCGGCGGATGAGTTCTGCGCCAACCGCGTTGATGAAGCCGGGTATGGCCACATCGAGCGAGGAATAGGCGATCTCCTCGAAAATGAGCAGATGAGTGAGCCATCCCATATCAAGCCCGCCCCATTGCTCCTGATGCGGTGCGGTAATATGGCCATAGCCGGTCAGTGCTTGAGTCCATTCCTTCATGAGCGGTTTGGGGATGAATCGCTCCCCATGCCGGCGGATTTCCGGCTCAAGCTTGTTGTCGAGAAAGCGGCGGACGGTTTCCACCGCCATGCGTTGTTCATCGGACAGCTCAAAGTTCATATCGTGACCCCGTGTTTCCCTAGGCGCGCTCTGACAACTACCGGCCCAGGATCGTGACGGCGACCACCGCCTCTTCCACCCCGATGACACCTCCGCCGTTCTGCGCGATCGCGAACCGGGCATTCGGAACCTGTCGATCTTCCGCCTCGCCGCGCAATTGCAGCGCAAGCTCGTAGATTTGGCCGAGCCCGGTGGCGCCGATCGGATGTCCCTTGCATTCAAGCCCGCCCGACGTGTTTACCGGAATACGCCCACCCAGCGCCGTCTCACCGCGCTCTGCCGCGAGTCCGCCCTCGCCAGGCGGCGTCAGGCCGAGCGCCTCGATTTCAATGATCTCGCCAACCGCCGTGGCGTCATGCACCTCCGCGACGCCAATATCTTCTGGCCCCACGCCGGCCATCGCATAGGCCCGGTTCGCCGCAAGGCGGCTGACATGGTGGTCATAATCAAAGGGATCGCGCGCGGCGCCGGTTTGCAGCACAGACGCCAGGATTCTTAGCGCCCTGTCCGGGGCTGCCGACAGTTTGCGCCGACCGGCTTCGCTGCAGATGATCGCAGCGGCGGCGCCGTCGCTGATCGGGGAGCACATCGGCAGTGTGAACGGGTAAACGATCGGAGGCGCAGCGAGTACACTTTCGACGGTATATGGGAGGCGATACTGGGCAAGCAGATTGCGCGTCGAATGCATGTGATTTTTCGCCGAGACGGCCGCGATTTGCGCTTGCGTCGAGCCGTAGGTCTTCATGTGCGCGCGTGCCATCGCGGCGTATACATCCATGAAAACGCTGTAAGGCTGACTCGATGTCGTTCCTTCCGGAACATCGACGCCATTGCCCATGGCCAGCAGCTGCGCGCGGCCCGACTCGGTTTCATGCACGTCCCAAGCGCCATCGAATGCACTGAACATGAGCGCCTTGTCGGGCGAGTACATCTTCTCCGCGCCGAGCGCGAGTACGACATCCGCTGCCCCCGATCGAACATAGGCGGCGGCCATGTGCAAGGCCGTGGAAGCCGTCGCACATGCGTTTTCGACATTCACCACGGGAACGCTTGAGATGCCCATCGCTCGCGCCACGATTTCGCCGCGGATCATGTCCTGGCCCTCCATATGCCCCTGGACGCAATTGCCGAAGAAGATGGCTTCGACATCGCCGGCGGTGCATCCTGCGTCGGAAAAGGCCTGCGACGAAGCTTCGGCGCAGAGCATTTTCAGGCTCTTGTCGAACTGTTTTCCGAACGGGGTCATCCCAACCCCCATGACGAATATGTCGGTCATTCGTTGATCCATTCTTCCAATGTGTTCCGCATCCGATCAGGTCTCACCGGTCGGAAAAATCGGGCTTCCGCTTCTCCCGGAATGCCGCCAGTCCTTCGACAATGTCGTTGGACAAGGCGTAAGCAGCCATGGTTTCGAGTTCCTGACGCAGCCCGACTTCGAGCGAGCTATCCTGCGCAGCGCGGACTAGCTGCTTCATGTAGGCGAGCCCTGGCCGGCTCTTTTCTGCAAGAGATTCTACCAGCGCTTGCGCTGCCGCAATGAGATCCTCGGGAGCAACCAGTTGGGTCACGAGTCCGGCTTCCTTCATCTCGGCAGCCGAGATGGTCCCGCCGGTCATCATCAGATGTTTCGCACGCGCTTCGCCGATCTTCCTAGGGAGTCGAACCGACCCTCCACCGCCGGGCAACAGGCCGTAATTTGCATGGGCGTCGCCAAATCTGGCCGGGTGCGCGGCAATGACGAGATCACAGCACAACACCAGTTCCAAGCCGCCGGCGAGCGTAAGGCCGTTGACCGCCGCAATTATCGGAAGGCGCGACGTCTCGATCCTGTTAAAAGCCTGACCGAGCGGCGGCAGAAACAGATTTAAGCGTTCGGCGAGAGTTTGTCCGCCTGTTCCATCGCCAATTGCGAGCAGATCCGCGCCAGCGCAAAACGCCCGTCCGGCGCCGGTAAGAATGCAAGCGCGCACCGTCGCATCTGCTTCCGCTGCCTCGATCGCTGCGGCGAGTTCCTCGGCCAAAGCCAACGACAGACTGTTCAACGCTGCCGGCCGGTTGAGGGTCACCCAAAGCGCTGGGCCGCGTTGCTCAACCAGGATGTATTCATAGTCCATTGCAGTCTCCCGCGCGCCGGCAGGCGGTCACCGGAATAGAGGATGTGGCTAGGATGGCTGCGTCGGTCATGCCCCCGAAATGCGCCGGTCCTGGCCCGCCCAATAGGGCTCTCGAAGCTTTGAACGAAGCACCTTTCCGACATTGCTCAACGGCAGTGGCTCGGCGGTAAAAACGACCTTGCTTGGCTTTTTTGCGGAGCCCAGACGCTGGCGCACCAAATCTATTATCTCGGTCTCCGTGATTTGTGCTCCGGGCTTGACACGCACCATTGCAAGCGGCGTTTCACCCCATTTTTCATGGGGCACGCCAAAGACCGCGACCTCGAGTACACCGGGATGGTCGGCAATTACGTTTTCGATTTCGGTGGGATAGATATTGAAGCCGCCTGACACGATCATGTCGTTGTTGCGATCGAGCAGATACAAAAATCCGTTTGTGTCGATCATGCCGACATCGCCGGTTTTGACCCAGCCATCTTCCATGCGCCGGGCGGTTTCCTCCGGATCGTTCCAGAATTCCTCCATCTGGCCATTTTCGAACCGTGCGACGATCTCGCCGGGCTCGTTTGGTCCCAGCACCTTTCCGTCCTCGTTACGGATTTCGATATCGGCGCCACTCATGGGACGTCCGACCGCCCGAATTGGGGCAGAACCTTCAAATTCGCCGAACCACTCGTTGGGCCCCATAGACGCGATGGGCAGGATTTCGGTCTGTCCATAGCCCGAATGAAGAACATGATTCCCGAATATCTGGCACGACTTGCGAAGCGTCGGCTCGGAGATCGGCGCTGAAGCACTCAGCAGAAACTTCAAATTCGGAAAGTGGCGGCCATATGCCCCGTCGTGATGCACTATGGCATTGAGCATGGTGGGGGCTACAAAGGCATGGCTGATCCGTTCCTGCTCGAGAGTGTCAAGAAAGGACGCTGGATCGAAGCCGTCCATCATCACGTTGCGGGCGCCGCAATACCAGGCCGGCACGAACAGGAAGCCCGATGCATGGGACAACGGGCCGACATGCAGAATGGCATCCCCTGGGGCCACTTGGGGGCCGATGCTGAAAAATGCGGCGGAGATCGTCATCCATGAACGGTGCCGATAGGCAACGCCCTTGGGTTTGCCCGTCGTGCCGCCGGTGTGGCGGATGACACAATAGTCCTCCGGCGCGACGACGGGATCAGGATCCCGGTCCGAGGCTGTCGCCAACCAATTCTCATAGTTGTGATCGCGGATAATGATCCGCTCAAGCGTCGGAGCTTGGGCATCCAGCCCCGCCAACTCCGAAGCCAATGCCTCATCGACCAGCGCCAACCGAGATCCGGTACTCGCGATCATATGGGCGTGCGCTTCACATCGGTTGCGCGCATAGAGAGGAACACGCGTATAGTTTCCAATGGCAGCCGCCAGTATGATGTCGGCGGCCTCGATGGAGTTCTTCTCCAGCGTAGCAATCCGGTCACCCGGTTGAAGGCCGCACTCCGCAAGAGCATTTGCGAGCTTCACGCCGCGCAACCAGGCTTCCGAGAAAGTCAACCGCCTGTGGCCGTGAACGAGAGCCTCTTGCTGGGCGAAATAACGTGCGGCGCGACGTATTTGCGTACGGACGTCCATCAGCCGCGCTCCTCTAAGGCGCTCGCCCACAATGGCGCAGTCGACACATAATAAACTGACATGCGATAGGCCTCTCCGGACTTCTTTTCGTAAGCATCTGTGTCTGCAGCATTGATCCAATCGTCCAATTCAATATTCTGCGATGCTATTCTTGCTGCTCATATTATCGTGCCGGATCATGTCGGCGGCTTTCTCGCCGATCATGATGCAGGTTGCATTGGTGTTGCCGTTGACGACTGATGGCATGATCGAGGCATCGGCCACGCGGATATTTGCGAGGCCGTGAACGCGCAGGCGGTTGTCGACCACCGCCATCTCGTCGGTGCCCATCTTGCATGTTCCCACCGGATGATAAGCATGATTGGCTTCTGCCCGGATATAGGCGTCGATCTCTTCATCAGTTTCAAGGTAGCGGTCAGGATAGAGAGGCCGTTTCATCATCGCCTTCATGCGATCCGAATGCAGGATCTCCTGCACGACACGGAAGGCATTGCGCAACGTCTTGAGGTCGTCGGGATGACTCAAGAGATTGAGGTCCATCTTGGGATCGGATTCGGGGTTTGAGTCATGTAAGGCAACCCAGCCGCGGCTCTTTGGGCGCCCAATATTGAGAATGATCGTATAGCCCCATTTCGTCATCAGCTTGTAGTCGCGCGCATGGTCGCGATAGGCGAGCGGCACGACATGGACCTGGCAGTCCGCCCGGTTCTGCCCCGGCGCGGATCGCAAGAAACCGCCTGCAGCCGTGGGCGGCGATGCCAGCCAGCTTTTCCTTTGCGTGAGATACTGGAATAGGTCTCGCACGGTCTTGAGCGCGCCAACGACATTGAGTGCGATCCCGAGCCGCTTCTTCGACTGGTAGACCAGCATCAGGTCAGGATGGTCGTGAAGATTCTGGCCGACACCGGGAATATCATGAATCACTTCGATTCCATGCTTCTCCAACTCATCACGCGGTCCGATACCGGAAAGCATCAACAGTTGGGGCGAATTATAGGCGCCGCCGCTGACAATGACTTCCTTTTCGCACGGGATCGTCTTCAACTGCCCGTCCTGGGAATACTCGACTGCCACCGCGCGGTTGCCCTCAAACCTGATACGATGGACGCGGGCATGTACTTCGACGCGGAGGTTGCCGCGCCTGCCCATCACCGGATCAAGGTAACACGCCTTCACGCTGGCGCGCTTCCCGTCCTTCACGGTAAACTGATAGATGCCGACACCTTCCTGGCTGGCACCATTGAAGTCCGGATTGGCTTGATGGCCCAGTCCAGTCGCCGCCTCGATGAAAGCATC
Organism: Sphingopyxis sp.; assembly: GCF_016463645.1. Lineage (GTDB taxonomy): Bacteria > Pseudomonadota > Alphaproteobacteria > Sphingomonadales > Sphingomonadaceae > Sphingopyxis. The sequence goes on from NZ_JAEMQX010000007.1 coordinate 67,924, forward strand.
ATAGACATCGAATTCGCGCTTGCCGTTGGATACGTGAAGCGGTCCCGACGAGCCGTGAAACTCATCCTCACCGCGCTCATTATTCTCAGCCTTGCGGAAATAGGACAGGACATCGTTGTAACCCCAGCCGTCGTTGCCGAGTTCGGCCCAGTGGTCGAAATCCGACCGGTCGCCGCGGATATAGACCATCCCGTTCATACCGCTCGATCCACCCAGCATCTTCCCGCGCGGATTGTAGAGGCGGCGGTCGTTGAGCGCCTTTGAAGGGTCGGTGTTGAACCGCCAGTTGAGCGTATTGATCCGATAGTCTTGGATCAGCGCCGCAAAAGCGCCGGGCGTGGACACAAGCGGCGAGGTGCCTGGGCCGCCTGCCTCGAGCAGGCAAACGGTGACATCGGGGTCCTCGGACAACCGGCTGGCGATAACGCCGCCCGACGACCCACCTCCAATAATTACATAGTCAGCCATTTGCTTCCCTTGTCATTCGACCCATGCTGGCGACCCGGCGTCATGCAACATGCCAGCATCAACCGCCGCAGCCACGTCAGAGGATCTTTTCGAAGATGTTGAGTAGTCCTTCGGTCTTGCTCGAATAGGGTGGCAGAAGTTGACCAAGCAGGCTGAGTTTCGGCTGAGAGAACACCGGCTTGTAATGAGTGAAGCGCTCGAAACTGGCGACGCCGGTATAGGCACCGATGCCGCTCTGTCCGATGCCACCGAAAGGCAGCCGGCGCTGGAAGACGTGCATGACCGTGCCGTTGAGAGTCACGCCGCCAGCGTGCGTTTCGGAAATGATCTTGCGCCGTTCCTCACTTTCGTCGCCAAAATAATAGAGCGCCAGCGGGCGCTCATGCCGGTTTACGTAGCGAATGAGCTCGTCTTCGGAGCGATATGGCATGATCGGCAGGATCGGTCCGAAAATCTCCTCCTGCATCATCGCCATGTCATCGGTAACGTCGAGAACCGCCAACGGCACGATCCGATGCCGTTCAGGAAGCGTTCCATCGCCGTTGTCCGAGAGGTTGAGCACCGTCGCGCCCTTGGCTTCGGCATCATCGAGCAAACCTTGGAGCCGCGCGAACTGTCGGTCATTGATGATACTGGTGAAATCGGGGTTGCTTGCCGCGTTGGGGTAGCATTTGGCAACCTGAGCGCGGAGTGCGGCGACGAAGCTTTCCATCTGATCGACATGGACGAAGGCATAGTCAGCGGCGATGCAGGTCTGGCCGGCGTTGAGCAGCTTGCCGAACACTAAGCTTTCACAGACTTGTGCAAGCGATGCACCCTTGCCCACGATGGCAGGGCATTTGCCGCCAAGTTCCAGAGTAACAGGTGTAAGGTTGGCAGCCGCCGCTTCATAGACTTTGCGGCCAACCGCGGGTGAACCGGTGAAGAGAATATGGTCGAAAGGTAGGGCCGTCATCGCCTGTGCCATGTCGGGCCCGCCCTGGACAATCGCGAATTCCTCTTCGGCGAAATACCGGCGCACAAGCCGCTCGCTGGCTTCGGCGGCGTTGGCGGAAACTTCGCTCGGCTTTGCGATCACGCGGTTGCCGGCCGCCAATGCACCGGCCGCGCCAACGAATATGGTGCCGAGCGGATAGTTCCACGTGCCGAGAACGCCCACCACACCTAGGGGCTGGGGGACCAGGCGCGATGAACCGGGAAGGCCGAAGATGTCAGTCTTCACCCGCCGCGGCCTCAGCCACGTCTTCAGATTGCGGCGCGCAAATTTAATTTCCGATATGCCAAGCATCAGGTCGAGCAGGATAGTCTCGTAGCGGGATCGAATGCCGAAATCGGCGGCAACGGCATCGACCAATTCGTCTCTGTGCTGCTCAAATATCCGGCCAAGGCGCCCGAGCAGGTCCATGCGTTCTTCGTAGCTGCGCGAAACCTGCTCACGCGTCCCTTCGCGTTGGGTCGCGAAAATTCGTTCCAGCTCAGTTCTGTTCCGAGACGCATCCACGTTAAATCGTCCGGAGGCGCGCTGGCCGCTCGGCGCTGCTCGCCTGGGCGGTGCTTTCAGCTGCGCCGATCTCAGTGATCACAGCGCGCTCGATTCTGTACGCCGTGCCGATGAATGAGGGACCGTTGCCGGTGGAACGCATCATGGATACTCCTCGGTCTGAAAGTCAGGTCGAAAAAATCGGGGGCAGCGGGCGGGAGAGGATGCCCGCCGCCCCCGTCGCAGCAGCGATCAGAACTTGACTGTCGCTTCGACGCCATAAGTGCGCGGCATGCCGCGGTTCAGATAATCGTAGCCGAACACGTTGAGGTTGAGGCCGTAGGTGTAGTAATATTTGTCGAACAGATTCTTCGCCCACAAGCTAACCGACATATTGTCGTGCGCATAGGTTAATCGCGCATTGGCGAGCCAGTAGCCCGGATTTGCGCATGTAATCGCCTTACCCGCGAGCGTTATGTTCGATCCCGCTGGGGGTGTATCGCACGGTGTCTGCCCATAATTCTTGAACGGATCAAAATAGTACTTGCCCATGTAGGACGCATCACCGCGCAAGGTCAGCTTGTTGGTGCCGTCATCGATCATATCCCAGTCGAATCCGGCCTGGAACGTAACCTCCGGCGCGTTCGGGAAGGGATTGCCGTTGACGTTCAATGTCGGGCTGGCCGGGTTTGCCGGATCGATCACATTGCCTTTGTACTTGCTGTTGAGATAGCCCAGCGAAGCATCGAAACGCAACGTATCGGCCACCTGCCAGGCGAGTTCGGCCTCGCCACCGAACAGGCGACCATTGGCGCTGCGCGTGAAGGTTGTAGCGCCGACCACCTGCGTTACTTGGTGATTCGAATACTCGTAGTAGAAGCCCGCGAGGTTAAGTTGGACGCGGCGATCGAACAGCCGGGTTTTGAGCCCCGCCTCATATGCATTCACCTTTTCAGGCTGGATATAATAGACTTGATTGACGCCCTGATAGGCAAGCCCGTTGAAGCTGCCGCTGCGGTAACCGCGACTGTACTGGAGATAGCCCATGATATCATCGGCGAACTCATAGCTGACATTGATACGGCCGGTTAGCCTGTTTGCCTTTTCGCGCTGCTCAAGCGGCGCGAGATTGGGGTTGTATGGATTGCTGTAGGGGATCAGGTTGACAACCGGCGTCGTACCGTCGAGCGCATAGAGGAAAGTGCTGCCGTTAAGGTAATTGACCTTATCCTGGGTGTAGCGTGCACCCACCGCCACGGTCAGCCGCTCGGTCGCTTTCCAGGTTACGTCGCCGTAGATCGCCTTCGAGGGGCGCGACACGTCAAAACGCTGTTCGCCGAGGATCGGGGTGAACGGAGGCGCGCCTGCCCCGGCGCAGCCCGCCGAAAAGCTACCCCCCATGCCGCCATTGCCCGTATTATTGATCGCGATGTCGGTCTGGAGTGCAATCAGCGAGCGTGCATCAAGGAAGCCGTTGGGATTGATCTCGATCGCGTCGCAGAATCCGGCATCGCCAGGCCCCAACGCCGGATTGGCGGCAAAGGCTGGGATATAGCGGATCGCGTCGGGCGTTCCGATTGCGGCGTTATTGTAGCTGCCCGGAAGACCGGCGCCAAGCAGCAGCGGCCTCAGCGCCCCGAAAAAGTCCGGGTAGTTGACCGTCTTGACCTTGTCCCTGCCATAATAAAGGCCGGCAATGATATCGAGGCGGTCGTTCGAATAGCTGAAACGCAGGTCCTGGTTGAAATTCTTGCTCGTCGACGTGTAGCCGATCGAGCAGAGATCGGCTGGGCCGCCATCGCAATCATCAGGATTGTTGATATAGTCGCCGGTGTCGTAGCCGGTAATCGAGGTGACGGAGAATTGGTCGCTGACATCCCATTTGATGTTGAGGGCTATCCCTTTCGACTTGCTGATGTTCTTACCTACCCGATCAACTGCGACCTCATTGTCACGCAGCAACCGCCCGCCTAGGAAAGGTTGCGGATCGTAACGCGAATAGCCGAGCGCATCCTGCCCGCCCGCGAGTTGACCACCTGCATAGGGCGCGGTGCCCCATGGATCGTCCTTCGCGGCATAGAGCTTCAAATTGATGTCGAGATCGGGATCGGGCCGGAAGCGGATCGAGATGCGACCGCCGATCGTATCGGTGGTCCCTAGGTCGCGCTCATTCCCAGGCAGTACATTGCGCTGCCAACCATCCCCTTTTGCAAAAGTACCGGCGACGCGGACGCCCAAGATGTCGGGAACCAGCGTCGCTTCAGCGGCGCCCTGCACCGTGAAAGTGTCGTAATTGGCATAGCCGGCGGTCAGATAGCCATTGGCCTCTCCCAGATCCGGCTTGCGCGTGAAGAAGCTGATCGCGCCACCCGTGGTGTTGCGACCGTAGAGTGTTCCTTGCGGTCCGCGCAGTACCTCGACCCGGTCGATGTCATAGAGTTGCAGGCCATGGCTCGCCCGGAAGCTCTGATAGACTTCATCGACATAGACGCCAACCGGCGACGCAGTGGAGGCGGAAAATTCGTTCGCCACTGAAATCCCGCGCAGCGAGAAATTCGGTTGGGTGCGACCATAGGGAGTGGTGACTTGCAGGCTGGGGATCGCGCCCATCAAGTCTGAGGTCTCCGTGATGCCGCGCGTGCGCAGCGTCTCGCCGCCTATGGCGGAAACGGCGGCTGGAACATCCTGCAAATTCTGTTCGCGCTTCTGCGCCGTGACGACGATTGTCTCAAGGCCACCTTCCTGCGCCTCGGGCTTTTCGCCCTGCGATGCAGCGTCCTGGGCATGTGCCGGCACTGCAAGCGCACACGCGATCGATAGCGCGGTGGCACAAAGCAAATTTGTCCTAAAGGCTGTGACCATGACTGTCCTCCCCACGGCATTTTTTGAGTTGGCGCCATTTGCCGCGCCTTGGGGCTCATCGTCCAATTCAATTTGTTGGCGAACTATTCCTCCCACTCATTGATTAAGGACTGATGAGCCTGCACCGCTGACGCTTCGTGGCGACGCAAATAACCCCATATATTTCATTGAATTAGTCACGCTGAGCGCGTCCATCGGGACGGATGCGCGCGTTCTGCTCGCCCCAATCGAGCCCTTCCAGACGATGTATCGGCGTAATTGGCGGTCCCGGCGGTTTCCCTTGTCGAGTTGCAAGGGGAATCAGCTATGATGAGATGTAGTGAGATACGGTTTCTTGGAGTTCATTCTACTATTCGCGGATGCATCTAAGTAGCTGATATTTCTAACAACTATGGCAGAAAACCGCGCCTCTAAATCGGCGGTTCTGACTTTTGAGGCTCATCGCGAAGCCGCCCGAAGGGGGCGTTGCCAATACGGCTGTCTCTGGTCGCTTGGTGGCAGGTGCTGGATGGGAGCGGAACAGCGCATGAATTGTGAGAACTCGATAGGATTCTTCTCGACATTCGACACTGCGGTTGCCGCGTCGATCACGTCGGCCCAGTCTTGGAGCATCCGCCTTCGCGGTGTGAGATAGAGCGCACTGTTGTAAGCGCCGCGCACCTCATCCTCGTCCTCGTGAGCGAGCGCCATCTCGATCCAATCCGGCTTGTAGCGTTCGGCTTCGTTCGCCCAGGTCGAGCCGAGCCCCCTAAACCCATGTACCGTCTGCCGATGGAGATACCCCATCCGATAACAGGCATAGATCATGGTGTTCTCGGAAATAGACTTTCCAGGCTTGGCTCCGGGAAAGAGGAACGCATCGTTCGTCGCCTGCAAGCGGCGCTGAACGATCATTGCGGCCTGGCGGGACAGCGGAACAAGATGCTCACGTTCCATCTTCATGCGCTCCGGCGACAGACGCCATAGCGGGTTCGGTCCATAGAGATCCTCGAACTCGTCCCTGGCCGCGAAGCGGGTTTCGCTGGTTCGGACCCATGTGAGCAAGGTGAACAGCAGCGCGTCACGGGTGATCTCGCGGCGGCGCGGCGTGTCCTCGCCGTCATAGGCGAAGATCGCTCGCACCAGCTTCGGAAACTCCGCGAGCGGCACGCGCGCCATGTGCCTGACGGGCGGCTTGGGCTTGAGCGCATCGTTGAGGCCGAGCGTCGGATCGATGGTCGCCCAGCCGCTCGCGATCGCGAAGCGATAGATCTGGCTGACGTTCTGCTTGAGGCGACGGGCGATATCGAGGGCGCCGCGCGCTTCGACCGCGCGGATCATCTCGAGAATCTCGGGCGGGTCGATTTCCGTGATCGGACGCTTCCCGATGACCGGAAAGACGTCGCGCTCCATCCGGTTGATGACGCGCAGGGCATGGGCCGAGTCCAGCCCTTCAATACGATTGGCGTGCCAGGCCCGCGCAATCTCTTCGAACAGCTTGAGCGCGGCCCTCTGCTTCTTCGCCCGCTTCCTGGCCTCGGCGGGGTCCTCACCCTGATCGAGCAGCCGCTTGGCTTCGGTCCGCTTCTCGCGGGCGATCGCCAGCGTGACGGTCGGATATTTGCCGAAGCTCAGCAGTTTTTCCTTGCCGTCGAAGCGGTATTTCAGGCGCCAGAGCTTCGATCCGTTCGGCTGGACGAGCAGGTGCAGGCCTTCTCCATCGGACAGCTTGTAGGGGCGCTGCCGCTTGGTGGCGTATTTGACCTCAAGTTCTTTCAAAGCCATCTGGGGGTATCGCCTGTTTTGGGGACAGCCGAAAAATACCCCCAAAATACCCCCAATCCAAATCGCCGTGGGTGGCCGCAGCCGGTCGCACCGGGACGCCGGCGTACGCAACGGGACGCGAAAAATATTTGATTTTCCTCGAAAAATGTCTGCCAGTGGCCTCAGTGGGTCACTGGTGGACAATCCGGGTTGGTAGCGGAGGAGGGACTCGAACCCCCGACACGCGGATTATGATTCCGCTGCTCTAACCTGCTGAGCTACTCCGCCCCGAAAGGCCGCCACGTCGGGCGAGCAGCGCCTATAGGCAGGCCTTCGCGCCGGGTCAACATCATGCGCGCACGCCGCGAAAATTGCGTGCGAAAGCGGGCTGCCACGACCCGCCGAGATAATGATGCGCCGCCAGCCCGTCTATTTTCAACGCGCGTGCCTGAAAGTCCGCGGCGAGTTCGGCCAGCAACGCCTTCGCCTCGCGCGGCGCGACCTTGTTCTGGACGGTGATGTGCAGCCGCGGCGTCCCCCGGTCCTGCGCGCTCAGCATGCCCGCGAAATGATCGGCGATGCGGGCGCGGATGGCGAGCAGATCGGCGCTCTCGACCCGGAAGGCGGTCCCCTGCCCCAGCGAAAAGGCCTCGCGCAAATGCGCGGCGGGCGGCGGCGTGTCGGCGGCGATGCGGCGGACCAGCCGCTCAAGCTCGTCGAGGGACGACGGCGGCAGCTGGTGGAACAGCGTGATATGCGCTTTCAGATGGTTGCGATCGGGCGGGAAATGCGCGGCGCGCAGGGCGTCGAAATAGCGCTGGTCCGCCGCACCCATCGTCGCGGTCACGATGATGGGCACGGCGCCAGCGGTCCGGTAGGGAGGGGGGAAGCCCGGGCCGGCTGATGCGAGAAGGGATGGACGGGGCAATTTCGGGGGAGGTTTGCCGTCGTCCACGGGACACCCTTTCTCGATAGCCCCTCTTTGCCGGGAATCGGCCGGGCGATCCAATCGATTAATCGGCTCAGAATGATCGGTCTGACCGATCAGTCACAAAACCCTGTAATTACAACCGGCTCCAGAAGTCGCGGAGCGCCGCCGCCACCTCGGCGGGCCGCTCGGCGATCGCCCAATGCCCCGCGCCGCCAATCACCACCAGTGGCGTGTCCGTGTTCGCGGCATAACGCTGCGCGACCGCCAGTTCGACATAAGGGTCGCCTTCGCCCCATATCAGCGTCCCGTTTGCGGGCAGCCGTCCGATGTCGCGCGCCCAGTCATGCGCGAAGCTCAAACCCCTGGCGGAGCGATAGAGGGTCAGGATCGCGCGGCGCTTGTCCTTGTTCCGCCACTGTTCGGCCTCTTCGCGAGCGATGTCGGCGGGCATGCCCTGCGTCGCGAGCCCGTCGGCGAGCCTGTCGGCCTTGCTCAGCGCCATGAAGATTTCGCCGAGCAAGGGCGTGTTCCAGATTCGCGCGATCCGGTGTCCGCGATATTCGGGCTCGATCACCGCGTTCGAGATCGCCCAGCTGCGGATCAGATCGGGGCGCAGCATCGCGACGCGCTGCGCGATCAGCGCCCCCCAGTCGTGGCCGACGATGTCGATCGGGCCGTGCACCGCGAACAAGGTCTCGGCCTCGGCCACCGCCCAGTCGGCATAGGCTTCCTTGGTCGCGGCGAAGCCGGCGGGGAGCGGTCCGGTGAAACCGGGCAGTGCCGGGACCGCAACCGGCGTATCGCCCAGGCCGAGTGCGGCCAGCAGCGGACGCCAGATGGCGGGACTGTCGGGGACGCCGTGGATAAAAAGCTTGGCCGTCATCATTTCGTGCCCCCTCTGTCATTCCGGCGGTCGGCGAGGATCGTTATTCCATCTCCCCACGGTCGCGCCGAAGCTGGTACCATTTCTGCACATTGGCGTTGTGATCGGCGAGGGTGCGCGCGAAGACATGACCGCCATCGCCCCTGGCGACGAAGAAGAGATAGTCGTTCGCTTCGGGATTGAGCACGGCGGCGATAGACGCCTTGCCAGGGTTCGCGATCGGCCCCTGCGGCAGCCCCGCCATCGCATAGGTGTTGTAGCCGTTCACGGCCTGGATTTCGGAGCGCAGAATGCGCCGACCGAGCGGCTTGCCCCTGGTGATCGGGTAGATGATCGTCGGGTCGGCCTGGAGCCGCATGCCGACGGCGAGACGGTTGGTATAGACGCCCGCGACGGTGCGGCGCTCGTCTGCGACGCCGGTTTCCTTCTCGACGATCGACGCCAGCGTCATCGCCTGATTGCGGTCCCTGACCGCGGTACGCGGGGTGCGCTTTGCCCACAGTTCGTCGAACGCCTTGTCCATCGCCGCCTGCATCCGCTTCACGACGGCGGCGCGGCTTTCGCCCGTCGTGAAGGCATAGCTGTCGGGCAATATGCTGCCCTCGGCCGGGACCGGAATCTCGCCCTTCAGCCGCTTTTCGGCCATCAGCCGTTCCCACACCATGATCGAGGGCATGCCTTCCGGGATCATGACCATCCGCTGGATCGTCTTGCCCGACTGGAAGAGGGTGAGGATGTCGCCGGCATCCATCCCCTTTTCGATCCTGTATTCGCCGGGTTTGATCGGATCGTCCGAACCGAAGAAGCGCGCCTCGTTGCGGAAGCTCGACGCCGACACGAGCCCGGCCTCTTCGAGAATCTGTCCCGCCTTCGCGATGCTCGCACCCTGCGGGATCACAACCTCGGCATCCTTCGGCGCGCCGCCCGAGCAGCCGGCGAGAAGCAAGGCCAGGATCGCGATCGTCAGCCAGCGGAACGGATGCACCAATCTCTCCCGTCAGTCGAATTCTCTGCCTAAAGCCACAAAAGACCCGCATGCGCAGCGCCTTTTTGTGTCCTTTGTGGCTTTAGGCGAAGCTTCGCCGAACCCCCTGCTGCTAGAGCATGGCGGCGCAATGTAGGAAAGAGGTTTCCACATCGCCATCGCGCGGCCCCGGCGATCGCAGGGGGAAGCCATTTCCAGTCATCATCCTGCCGCCACCCGGATGGCCGGAGATTGCTTCGACGCCACGCTCCCCGCAATGACGGGGCGCGTATCAGTCGACCGCCTTGACGATCAGGCTGGCGTTGGTGCCGCCGAAACCGAAGCTGTTGTTGAGCGCGGCCTTGACCTCGCGCTTCTTCGCGACCTTCGGGACGAGGTCGGCGCCTTCGGTGCCTTCGTCGGGATTGTCGAGGTTGAGCGTCGGCGGGACGATCTGGTCGCGGATCGCGAGGATACAGAAGATTGTCTCGACCGCGCCGGCGCCGCCGAGCAGGTGGCCGATGGCCGACTTGGTCGAGCTCATCGAGACATTGGCGATTTCGTTGCCGAACAGGCGCTTCACCGCGCCGAGTTCGATCGTGTCGGCCATCGTCGACGTGCCGTGCGCGTTGATATAGTCGATGTCGGCGGGGGTCATGCCCGCCTTCTTGAGCGCCGCCGCCATCGAGCGGTACGCGCCGTCCATTTCGGGATCGGGCGCGGTGACGTGGTACGCATCGCCCGACAGGCCGTAACCAACGACTTCGGCGTAGATTTTCGCGCCGCGCGCCTTGGCATGCTCATATTCCTCGAGCACGACGACGCCCGCGCCCTCGCCCATCACAAAGCCGTCGCGGTCCTTGTCATAGGGGCGGCTCGCCTGTTCGGGACGGTCGTTGTAGCTCATGTTGAGCGCGCGCGCCTGCGCGAAGCCGGCGATGCCGATCGGACAGATCGTCGCCTCGGCGCCGCCGGCGAGCATGATGTCGGCGTCGTCGTCGCGGATCATCCGTGCAGCGTCGCCGATCGAATGGGCGCCGGTCGAGCAGGCGGTGACGACAGCGTGGTTCGGGCCCTTGAGGCCATATTTGATGCTGACCTGCCCCGAGATCAGGTTGATCAGGCGGCCGTGGACGAAGTGCGGAGAAACGCGGCCGGGGCCCTTTTCGGCGAGCAGCAGGCTTTCGCTCTCGATGCCTGGCAGGCCACCGATGCCCGAACCGATCGAACAGCCGGCGCGCACTTTCTGCTCCTCGGTCATCTCGGTCAGGCCGGCATCCTCGAGCGCCTGGCCCGCCGCGTCGATGCCGAAGATGATGAAAGGGTCGACCTGGCGCTGGACCTTGTGATCGACGCGCTTCGACGGGTCGAAACCATATTCATGGTCGGGACCCTTGACCTCGCACGCGATCGTGCATTTCTGATCCGACGCATCGAAATGGGTGATCGTGCCCGCGCCGGACTTGCCCGCGATCAGATTGGCCCATGTGGTTTCCACATCGGCGCCCAGCGGCGTCACCAAACCCAAACCCGTCACCACAACCCGGCGCATAGTCGTTCCTTTCATCGGCCCCTGCCCCCGCAGGGCGCCGCGTCATTTCAGAAGACGCATATCCATAAAAAAAGCTTCCCGGCACCTGCGCGCGAACGCTCGGAACCGGGAAGCCGGAAACGCGTGGGCGGCGTCGCCGCCGCGTCCGGCTGCGCCGGACCGGGCCAAATCAGCCCTTGTTCGCTTCGATATAGTCGATCGCGTCCTTGACGGTGGCGATCTTTTCCGCCGCATCGTCGGGGATTTCGACGCCGAATTCTTCTTCGAACGCCATCACCAGCTCGACGATATCGAGGCTGTCGGCGCCCAGATCGTCGATGAAGCTCGCTTCTTCGGTGACCTTGTCGGCTTCGACGCCCAGATGTTCGACAACGATCTTTTTAACCTTTTCGGCCGAATCGCTCATGCACAGTTCCTTTTTCTGACTATGTCGTGAATGTTGAAAATTGCCCTAGTGCCCGTGGGCGGGGCTGGCAAGAGGGCTGGCATCGGCCGATCGGCGAAGCGCCGCATCGACCAGCCTTTCCTCCGCAGCGCTATAAGCCGACCGTGTCCCTTTCTGCCCCTCCGGCACCTGGGTCACGAAATAGGCAATGCCCTCGCCGCCTTCAAGGTCGAACCACAGCCCGGAGCGCAATCCATAGGCATCGCCCGAATGGCCGAGGCGCAGACGCGCGTCGCCGAACAGGTCGTCGCGGCAGGCCGGATCCGCGAGCGCCGGCCCACCCGTGCTGTGCATAGCTATGCCATATTCGCAGAAAAAGCCGCCGGTGCCCTCGCCGCTCGTCGGGCGGACGGGCGCCATCGCTTCAAGCCGCGCAAGGCTTTCGGGCTTGAGAAAGCTTTCGCCCCGACGCAGCAACATGACGCCGATGCGCGCAAGGCCGTTGGCAGAGATGCGGAGGCCGCCCTGCGGGCTGAACCCGGCGCCATGCCGGCCGAGCCGGTACGCGGCGACATCGCAACTGCCGTCAGTCGCCGGAACGACGGGGCAGGCCGGGCGCACGCCCTTCAGATCGTCGCGCACCACATTACCGTCGGCGCCGTACAGCACGACGGCGCGCGTCACCGCAGCGTCGCTGCACGTCGGCCAGTTGAAACAGGCGTCGAGGCCAAGTGGCCGGAAGACCAGCCGGGCCATCGCCTGGTCGAAACGCTCGCCGGTCGCCCCCTCGATCGCGGCCGCGACCACAGGATAGTTGAAATTGGCATAGGCGAAATCGCCGCCGGGCGCGCGTGCCCCGTCCCAGGCGGCTGGATTGCGCAGCGCGGTTTCGAGATCGGCGTCGAGCGGCAGCGCATAATCGGTGTCGTCATTCAGCCCCGACCGATGGCCGAGCAGTTGCGCGAGGCTGATCGGCCGATCGGGCCAAGCCGGATGGCGAAGCCGCCAGCCGAGATAATCCGACACATCGCGGTCGAGGTCGAGGCGTCCGGCCTCGACGAGGCGCAGGACGCCCAGCGCCACGACGAGCTTCGAAACCGAGGCGATGCGCACCGGATCGTCGGGCCCGATCGCCCTTCCATCCGCGCGATCGGCAAGCCCGGCGGCGACGCGCGTTTCGACCTTTCCATCGCGATCGAAATGCACTGCGACCGCCGCGGGCGGCGGCGATGCGGCGAGGGTCAGCAGGGCGAGCGCAGAGAACATCGCGCCACCCTGCGCGGCGTGCCGCGCGCGGTCAAGCCGCGGCTACCGCGCCGTCGCTTCGGCGGCGACGACGCCCGATTCGCGCAGCGCATCCGACGCGCGCTGGATCACCACCGGCGTGATCATGAAGCGCCCAAGCACGCGTTCGGGCGTCGCGCCGGCCGGCTGGCGCGTGTAGGCGAGCAGCCGCTGCCATTGCGCGCGCGCCTCTGCCACATGCCCCTGCCGCGCGAGCACGATCGCGCGCACCATCATATATTGCGGCTCCATATTGCTGGGCGACGGCATATGTTCGAGGATCCGCCACGCCTCGTCATGCTCGCCGCGCTGCGACAGGACGAAGGCCAGTGTGACCGCCGGAACGCCGGGGTAGGACGAATCGAGCTGCAGCGACCGGCGGAGCAGCGCCTCGCCCTCCGCCCCCTGTCCGCAGGTCAGCTTGAACAGACCGAGGAAACCGGACACATCGGGATCATAGGTGTTCAGCGCGAGGGCGGCATCGCCCATCGCGCTGCCGCCGGCGCAATTGCCCGCATAGAAATTGGCGCGCGCCATTGCGAACAGGCCCGCCGAGGAATTCGGACTGTTGTCGTATGCGCTCTGCGCGAACGCGCGGGCTTCGGTCAGCGCTTCGCGGCCCGCGGCCGTCAGGCGCTGCGGTTGCCAGTCGCCATAGCGCACGAGCGACAGCGCGGCGAGCGCGACGGGGTCGCGCGGGTTCGCCTTGATCGTCGCCCGAAGGCAGGCGCCGACCTGGCTTGCACTCGCCGCGTTGCGCATCTGACGCATGCGGTTGAACTGCGCAAGGCATGGATAGCCGGGAGAGAAATTGTCGGGCTGGCGCTGGACCTGATCGCGTACGATCACGCCATAATCGCCCGCGAGCTGCGCGATCAGCGGCTCGATCGCGGTGAACTCGGGGGTCTCGTCGCTGGTGAGGCGCAGTTGCTGCGACCAGATCGCGCGCTGGTCGGCGACCCGGTTGAGCACGAGCGTGACGTCGGCGGCCCCCTCGACGGTCCGGACGATCGAGGTATCGAGCCGGTAGTCGCCGGTGCGTGCCGTGCTGGTGCCGGGTGCCTTCGAGCTTAAAAGGTCGATCAGATCGAAGCGGCGCAGTCCGTCGCGCAGCTTTCCGTCGAGCGCGCGCGCAAGCGCGCGCGATTGCGGCATATTGCCCGCCGCCGGCGGGCTGACCTCGAGCAGCGGAACGGGCGCAGGGTCGCCGACGAACAGCCGGTCCGCCTCCCCCCGAAGCGTCCACAGGGTAAAGAGCGCAAGCGCAAGCAGGGCGAGCACGACGACCCAGCGGCCGAAATGCGGTCCCTGCCGACGCCGCGGGGACAATCCGCCCCCCGCAGGCGGACGAGCGGCGCCCGCGGGCTGGCCGGATGCCTTGACGTCACCATCGCCTTCGGGTTCGTCCGCCGGCCGCGACGATGGCGGCGCCGAGCGATATTGCACGACGACTTCGTAGCTGCCCTGCGGCACGCGCAACCGATGGACCCACGGCGTATCGGCATAATAACGATCGAGCAGGGTCCGCAATCGCCCGACCATGACGCGCGGATAGCTGTCGACGGCGGGGTCGAAATCCTCGCTTCGGCCGAGCGCCTCGGTCGCGATCGCATAGGCCTTCGGCGAACTGCGCCCGCCACGAAGTCGATGTTCGACAAGGAATTGCAGCAGGCGCGACAGGACCGGCGAGCGCGTGAACATCGGGGAATCGAGCAGTTTCCCGAGTTCCTCCGCGATGATCCGGTCGACCTCGCCGGGATCCTGTGTCTCGTTCGCTTTCGCCTGGTCCATGCCACCCTCAAATGCGCCCGACGGGCGGTGCGCTAGATACGCCAATCGGCCAGCGCGGCCACCCATTGTTACTTTGACGTAACGGTAACAAGGAAACCTTGGGTCATATCAGAAGAAAATCTTCGCGCCAATCCGCAAGGAAAAAGGCGAAAGCCGGTTAAGGATTGGTTATCAAATGGCAACATCATCGAATGTGACCCCTTGTAACTGCCGCGTGCCCGAAACTGTGGCATTCTTTCCATGTCGCGCTGTCCCTCCGGATAGCGCGGTGTGGAGCCAAAAGGCGAATGGTGCGAGCTGGTCCCTGGCACCTTTCGATCCCCCTCAGGCTTCATTTCAAGACTTCGCCGGGCGGCCCGACAGCCCCACCTGTTCTGTCGCCCGGCAAGTCGACCTTCCTCCATCATCCGGCGACGCGACGCCCTGGCCACAGCCGCAGCGCGAGCGCCGCGACCATGATCGATCCGAACAATATGCCGACGGCCCGCTTGTCCGGATCGGCGCCAAAGGCGCGCCCGGCGTAACTCGCGGTGAAGATGAACCAGATATAGTGGATGCCGAACAGGTGGAGGCGTCGCCACCACAGGCCGAGCCGCCGCTGCCACCCGTCGGTCGAGGTCAGCGCCATCAGATAGATGATGACATAGGCGAGCCCGCCGCCGATCAGCGACTGCCACGTCCTTCCCGGCGCATAGACGATCACATTGATGCCGAGCGCGACGAGATGGATCGTATGCGCGAGCGCGAAGCCCAATCCCCATTGGCGTCGCCGGCGGAGGAGCGCACGCGATATCGGCGAGGGCCAGCGGTGCACCAGCGTCGAGGCGAGGAAGGCGACCAGGAACAGCGGCAAACCCGCCCGCGCCGTCCAGCGCGCAGCGAGCCCCGCCCGTTCGGCCGCGTCGCCACCCGCCAGCCATCCGGCCGCAACCGCAATCAGCCCGGCGGCAAGGCCGAGCAGCAGCGGAGTGGCGCGGCGGTCGAGCCAGCTGCTCAAGTTCAGGGCGCGCCGATACGAAAGAGCCAGTTGCCGCCGAAGCCGGACGGTGGCGCAAGCGGCGCGTCGACCTTCAGGCGCCCCGGATCATCGGCTCCCATGGTGATATAGCCAGGCATGTTCACGACCCCCTCTTTCGCTGCGTATACGAAAGGGGCGCCGGTTTCCACCGACGCCCCGATCATTTTTCATCGAAGATGTATGACTTAGGTCGTGGTCGCCGTCTTGCACGGACCGGTGTGGGTGCTGGTCATCTGCATGACCATTTCCATGTCGCCGCCGGTCGGGA